>JBOHKB010000397.1:0-5881 GCA_050728815.1 Propylenella sp. | reverse complement strand
GGCCGTGCCGGGCCCGGGGCTGGCGGCGTCGCGCGTCTCCGGCGAGGGCAGCACTGCGGCGAGCCTCGCCGCCTGGCTCGCGGAAAGTTCAGACGCGCCGATGCCGAAATAGCGGCGGGCAGCGGCCTCCGCCCCGTATGTGCCGGCGCCCCATTCGACGATGTTCAGGTAGATCTCCATGATGCGCCGCTTCGGGAGAACGAAGTCGGCATAGAGCGCGAGCGGCACTTCGAGGCCCTTCCTGATCCAGCTCCGGCCGGTCCACAGGAAAAGGTTCTTCACAGTCTGCATGGTGATGGTGCTTGCGCCGCGCAAGCGGCCCTCGTCGTCGAGCGCGTTCTGCACCTCCACCCAATCGACCCCGTTATGCTCGCAGAAGCGGCCGTCCTCCGCCATCAGCACGGCGCGAACGAGATGCGGCGACACCTGGTCGAGGTCGACCCATGTCCGGGTGGGCGGGGCTCCGGCGAAAAGCTTCCAGATCATCACGGCGCTGATCGGCGGATTCGCGTTAGAGTAGAGAGGCAGGAGGACGTAGGGGAGCGCGAGGTAGATCAGTATCGCGGCCGCAACCCGGCGGAATGCGCGCCTGAGGCGCGACACGCTCCGCCGTGGCCGGCGCTTCGTCACGCCCCCGTCTCCGACGGACGCGGCTTCCTTAACTGTCATCGCTGCGGCCTGACCTTGCCCGGCATCAACTACCATGCCGGACGCCTCAGCGGCCATAAGCGGAAGTCCGGGCTTACGCCATGACTGGCGCGCGCCCGCCGTGCTCGTCTTCGATGTGGACGCGGACGATCGCCTCGAAGTTTTCGTCCGCGGTAAAGCCGAGGTCGCGCGCGCGTTTGGCGTCGAAGACCATCGGCCAGCCGGAGACGATCTTCGCGATGACCGGATCGGGCTCGCGCCGGATCAGCTTGACCGCCTTGTTGCCGGCGACCTTGCGCAGCGCCTCGATCTGCTCGCCGACGGTCACGCCGACACCCGGCATGGTCAGGCAGCGGCGCGGGCCGACGGCCGAGAGGTCAATTTCGGCCGCATGCAGAAAGAAGCCGACCGCCGCGCGCGGGCTCGCGTGCCAGTGCCGGAGCGTGTCGGGAACCGGCAGCACCGCTTCCTCGCCCTTCAGCGGCTCGCGGATGATGTTGGAGAAGAAGCCGGAGGCGGCCTTGTTGGGCTTCCCCGGGCGGACGCAAATCGTGGGGAGTCTCAGCCCGATCCCGTCGAAGAAGCCGCGCCGCGTGTAGTCGTTGAGGAGAAACTCGCCGACCGCTTTCTGCGTGCCGTAACTCGTGAGCGGCGTCAGGTGGAAATCGTCGGGGATCGGCTCGGGGAAAGGCGCGCCGAACACCGCGATCGAGGAGGCGTAGATCACGCGCGGCTGGTAGTTCTGCAGCCGGATCGCCTCGAAGAGGTGCCGCGTCCCGTCGAAGTTGACCGCGTAGCCCTTGTCGAAATCGGCCTCCGCCTCGCCCGAGACGATGGCGGCGAGATGAATGACGATGTCGGGCTTCTCGGCCGTGATCCGGTCGACCAGGGCACGGTCGGAAAGGTCCCCGACGATTGGGCGGATCGACGTGTTCTCGGTCGGCCGCGCATCGGACGCAACGATGTCGTGCAGCGTGAGCTTCGCGATCGGGAGCCTGCCGATCCGTCCGTCGCTGAGCAGCTGCTCGGTGAGCTTGCGCCCGACCATCCCGGCGGCGCCGGTGATGAGAATGTGCATGTCAGTCCCCCTCGAAGCGCCTCTGACGCCGCGCCCGGAGCCACAGCACGGCGAAAAAGGCGAGGATGAAAGCGACGGCGACGGCAACGCCGGCAAGCGGCCCGCCGCCGCTCACCAAGAGCATGATCCGCGGCATCATGAGCCAGCCGGCCGTGACCGCGACCATGATGACGGCCGCAGCGATCAGAGGCTCGTGCCGCTTGAGCCAGGCCATGGCTAGAGGCTGAACCCGCCGTCGGCGGACAGAACGATCCCGGTAGTGAACGAGCTTTCGTCGCTCGCCAGATAGACGGCGACCGCCGCCATCTCCTTCGCCGTGCCGAGCCGGCCCATCGGCTGGCGCGCGATGAAGGCGTCCCAGACCTTATCCTCGCTCTCACCGGTACTCTCCGCAAGCGTGGCGACGCGCCCTTCGAGCGACGGGGAACGGACCGTGCCCGGCGCAATCGCATTGCAACGAATGCCGCGCTTGATGAAGTCGGCGGCGACGGCCTTGGTGAGGCCGATGACCGCCGCCTTGGTGGCGCCATAGGCGTAACGGTTCGGGATGCCGCGGATCGACGAGGCGCCGGAGGCGACGTTCACGATCGCGCTCGACTTCCCGCGCTCTTCCGCGCGCTCGAGCATGCCGGGCAGGAAGGCGCGGATCGTGCGATGCATCGACTTCACATTGAGGTCGAATGAGAGATCCCAGTCCTGCTCGGAGCATTCGAGCACAGTGCCGTGGTGGACGAAGCCAGCGCAGTTGAAGAGCACGTCGATCGGACCGACCGAGGCGGCGAGCGCGTTGACGACACCGGTATCGCGCACGTCGAGCGCCTCAAGCCGCGCAACGCCGGACTTTTCAAGGCCCGCCAGCTTCTTCCGGTCGAGATCGGTGGCGATCACCTCCGCGCCCTCGCGGGCGAACGCCTCCGCGGTCGCACGGCCGATGCCCTGCGCGGCCGCCGTCATGAACGCGCGCCTGCCTTCGAGCCGTCCCATCCTCTCCCTCTCGCGTTTGTCCGGCGCGGCAATCAGCGAGCCGAGCGAAGGGCCGCCGCGCCGCCGCATTGTTCATGCCCGAGCGGCTATCACGTCGCGAAGCGATTGTCTCTGCCGGCCGGCCGCGTCGAAGTTCTCGGGCGTGAGCCAGCGCTCCATGCCCGCCCTGAGACGCGGCCAATCTGCTTCGGTCATCGCATACCAGGCCGTGTCGCGGTTCTTCCCCTTCACCACCATGTGGCTGCGAAAGATGCCTTCGAACGTAAAGCCGAAGCGGAGTGCCGCGCGCCGTGACGGCGTATTGAGCGCGTCGCACTTCCACTCGAAGCGGCGGTAGCCCAGCGTCTCGAAAACATAAGCGGCGGAGAGGTAAAGAGCTTCCGTCGCGACCCGCGTCCGGGCGATTTGCGGTCCCCAGAGGATGCTGCCGATCTCCATGACACCGTGCTCCGGTGTGATGCGCATCAGCGCCTGGCGGCCTTCCGCTCGGGCGGTAGCCCTGTCGATGACCGCATAGAAACGCGGATCGTCACTGCTTGCCGCCTTATCGAGCCACGCATCAAAGGCAGAGCGATCGGCGGGCGCGGACTCGAACAGGAAGCAGAAGCGCTCCGCGGCGCCGGGCGCAGACGAGGCCTCGTAGAGATCATCGCCGTGCCGCGACGGGTCGAGACGTTCGAGACAGCACCACCTGCCCTCGAGCTCAGCAGCGTCAGGCCACGGCCTCGGGGTCCACACCGAGAGTTCGCGCTCAGCCATCCTAGCCTCTGAGCGAAGCGGAGAACGCACTGTTGAGCGTGGCTGATGGGGCCGCACCTTCGAAAGCGATCTTCCGCTCGGTCAGGCCCTGCGCGGCCTTCAGAAACGCCCCGAGGGCGACCTTGGCGAGGCCAGCGCCGATCGACACCCGCTTCACGCCGAGCCTTTCGAGCGCCGGGATATCGTTGGAAACGCCGCCGAGGCCGCCGAGCACGTTGACCGGAATCTTGACCGCTCCGACGATCTCGCGGACTTCCGCTTCCTTCGTGACGCCAGGCGCGTAGGCCACGTCGGCGCCCGCTGCCGCGTAGGCTTTGAGCCGCCGTACCGCCTCACCGAGCGGATCGGCGCCCTTGACGAGGAAGGACTCGCAGCGGCCGGTCAGCACGAAATCTGAGCCCGACTTCAGCACCGCCTCCTTGGCGGCGGAGAAGCGGCGAAGCGCCTCGTCGAACGGGTAGAGCGCGCCGGCTGACTGGTCCTTGTCCTCCACCGAGCAGCCGGCAACGCCGGCATCGATCGCGCGGCGGATCGTCTCGGCGACCTCCGCCGGCGTGTCGCCGTAGCCGCTTTCGAAATCGCCGTTGACCGGCAGCCCGCTCGCCTCGGCGAGAACCCTGGCGTGCGCGATGGCGCCGTCGCGATTGACAGCGCCGGTCGCGTCGACGCGCGCCAGCGTCCAGGCGAGGGCGGCGGACGACGTGGCAATCGCCTCGAAGCCAAGATCGGCGAGGAGCTTCGCCGAGCCCGCGTCCCACGGGTTGGGCATGACGAAAATGCCGGCGCGCTCATGGAGTGCGCGGAAACCGGCGGCAGGTTCAGCCATCGGTCGCTGCTCCGATACAAGTCCCGCTTAGTGATTGTCGCGCGGATATTCGTGGTGCGCGACGTCGCGGTACTTGATCGCCGGCTTCAGCACCATGCCGTGGTCGAACTGGTCGACCAGCGAGCGCTGGATCTCCTGCCACGGCGTCTGACTGTGCGGCACGTAGCCCAGCCCGCCATTCACGAGCTTGGTCTTCACGTCGGCCTTCCGCTTCTGCAGCTCGGCGTCGGAGATGATGATGTCCGCCGTTCGCTTCTTCAGGTCGATACGAAGCCGGTCGCCGGTCTTGACCAGCGCTAGGCCGCCACCTGCCGCGGCTTCCGGCGAGGCGTTCAGGATCGAGGGCGAGCCCGACGTGCCGGACTGCCGCCCGTCGCCGATGCAGGGAAGCTCGGTGATTCCCTTCTTCAAAAGCGCGTCGGGCGGCTGCATGTTCACCACCTCGGCGCCGCCGGGATACCCGACCGGCCCGGCGCCGCGAATGACGAGGATGGTGTTCTCGTCGATGCCGAGCGACGGATCGTTGATGCGCGCGTGGTAGTCCTCGCGTCCGTCAAACACCACGGCCGGGCCCTCGAAGGCTTCAGGGTCCTTCGGATTGGAGAGATAGCGCTCGCGAAACTCCTTGGAGATCACGCTCGTCTTCATGATGGCCGACTGGAAGAGGTTGCCCTTCAGATTGAGGAAGCCGGCTTCCTTCAGGATCGGGCTGTCGTAGGCGCGGATGACCTCGCGGTCCCAGCTCCGCTTGCCGCGGCAGTTCTCGCCCATCGTCTTGCCGTTGACGGTGATCGCGTCCGGGTTGGGCAGCATGCCGCCCTCGAGAAGCTCCGCTACGACCGCCGGCACGCCGCCGGCCCGGTGATAGTCTTCGCCCAGGAAACGGCCCGCCGGCTGCAGGTCGAGGAGCAGCGGAATCTCGTAGCCCACCCGCTCCCAGTCGTCGTTGTCGAGCTTGACGCCGAGATGCGCGGCGATCGCGTTGAGATGGATCGGGGCGTTGGTGGACCCGCCGATCGCCGAATTGATGACGACCGCGTTCTCGAACGCCTTGCGCGTCATGATTTCGGAGGGCTTCAGGTCCTCCTTCACCATCTCCACGATGCGCCGGCCGGTCAAATAGGCGATCTGTGCGCGCTCCTTGTGCGGGGCCGGGATCGCTGCGCAGCCCGGCAGCATCATGCCGAGGGCTTCCGCAAGCGAGTTCATCGTGGTGGCCGTGCCCATCGTGTTGCAAAAGCCAGGCGACGGCGCTGAGGAAGCGACCAGCTCGAGGTATTCCGGCCAGCCGATCTCGCCGGCCGACTTCATCTTCTTCGCCAGCCATTTTACGGTGCCGGAGCCGGTGCGCTTGCCGCGGTACCAGCCGTTCAGCATCGGCCCGACCGAGAGCGCAATCGCCGGGATGTTCACGGTCGCCGCCGCCATCAGCTGCGACGGCGTGGTCTTGTCGCAACCGGTGGTGAGCACGACGCCGTCGATGGGGTATCCGTAGAGGATCTCGACGAGGCCCAGGTAGGCGAGATTGCGGTCGAGCGCCGCGGTTGGTCGCTTGCCGGTCTCCTGGATGGGATGGACCGGGAATT
>JBOHKB010000396.1:0-8915 GCA_050728815.1 Propylenella sp. | reverse complement strand
ATCGTGAGAGGCGCGCCGCGCGCCGCCGCCGCTTCGATGCCGCGCACGAGATAGTCGGCGATGCCGGGGCCGATCGGGCCGTCGAGCTCGAGCACGATGGCGGGGCTCGGCGTCTGCGCGCGGGAATCGGGCGGGACAAGCCAGCCGAGCAGAAAGGCGACCGCAACCGAGAAGAGAGCGGGAATCGCAATCCGCGCCGGCACTCGCCCAATCATGCCCCTGAAGCTAGGGCGTCATGCGCGTCGACCCAAGCGAAATCCCCGGAGCTGTCCCTATCGATCCGAGAGTCCGGCCGATCTGAGCAACCCGGCGTACCACGCGTACCGGGCTGGATCGGTGAAAGTCACGTTCCCCGCGTACTCTTCGACGGTTGCGTCCGGGTCGGTCTCCAGGACGCGCGCAATCTCCGCACGCGCCTCGTCGAGGCGGCCGCGATCCGCTTCGACCGCCGCAAGGCGCACACGGGCAACGACAAAGCCGAATCGCCCCACGCAATCGCTCAGGACGCCGGCCGCCTGGTCGTGCCGGCCCAACATGTGAAGCGCGAATCCTTCATTCGCCAAGTCGGGACGGCTCGGAAGCGGGTTTGTCTTCCGCATTCTGGCATGGAGACTAAGGGCACGCTCGAACCGTCCGGCCCGGATCAGGTTCATCGCCGCGCTACCCAGCACGCGTCCGTCGCTTGGAGAGAGACCGAGGGCTTTCTCGCTCAAGGATACGCCCTCGTCGACCCGCCCCATCAGAATGTAGAAGCACCCCAATTGCGAAAAGGCGAGCGGGTCGACCGGCGGCATGTCGACCGCCTGTTCGGCGAGCGCCAGGCCTCGGGCGAAGTCCTCCTCCCTCGAGACACCCCACCCCCGAAGCGAGGACTCGCGGTAGGTCATCGCAATCCCCACCACGGGAACCCCCCAGTCGGGGTCGGCCTCGAGAGCGGCCGAGTAGAGGTGCCGCGCGCGCAAGTGGCCCTCGCGCGACCATTTCATCAACTCGCTGCACGCCCGAACGGAGAGTAGCCAAGCATCGAGATTTTCGGTGCCCCGGCTCGCGATCCGCGCCTGCTCGCCAACCGTCAGCGTGACTTCCATCTCGACGACCACGCGTTTGACGATGTCATCCTGTACCGCAAACAGTGCATCGACGGCGCGGTCATACCGATCGGCCCAAACGCAATTGCCGGTGGCTCCGTCAATGAGCTGAGCTGCGACCCGCAAACGCCGCCCCGCCCCCTGAACGCTGCCTTCGAGCACGTAGCGCACGCCAAGCGCGCTCGCCACGTCCCGCACGTCAGTCTTCCTTCCCTTGAAGGTTTCCGCAGAGCTGCGAGCAATGACCGACAAGGCCGGAACCCGGGAGAGGTAGCTGATAAGGTCGTCGGTTATGCCAGCCGCGAAAAGCTCGAGTTGTGGGTCGCCCGACAGATTGTCGAAGGGCAACACCGCGATTCCCAACTTGTCGTTCGGTGGAGACGCGTCATCCCGGCGCGAGGAGGCCGACCCCGAATCCACAACCGTACCGCCGTTCCTGAGCCCGTCGCGGACCGCCTTGGTCTCCGCCGTGGGCGCGACGGCAAGCTCCTCACGGAGCAGGCGCTCTACGGCACCGTAGTGAGTCAGCGCCTCGTTGCGCCGCCCGCAGGCTGCGAGCGCACGCATCACCAACCGGTGGCCCGCTTCGTTGAGCGAGTCGTCCACTATGAGGCGCCGCGCTGTGACGAGCGCCGCCTCGGCAAGGCCGCGCTCCAACTGCGCGTTGGCCAAGGCCTCGAAAGCACGCCGCTCTGTCTCCTGGAACCGGGCCCTCTCGAAGACCAGCCAGGCGTCAAAAGCCGTTTCGCCGGTTTCGACGCCGTCAAGCAACGGGCCGCGATAGAGTCGCGCTGCCTCGGACAAATCCTCCAAGCCGCTGCCTGCGGCGAGGCGGGCAAACCTGAGTGCGTCGACATCGTCGAGGCGCAGCCCGACTCTGTCGCGTGTGACGATCAGCGCCCCGCTGGCGCACTCGCCAAGGGCAACGCGGATTTCGTGGAGGGCCTGCCTGAGGCTGCGGCGCGCCTGCTGGTCGGCTCGATCGCCCCACAGCAGAGCGGCGAGCGACTCCCGGCCGAGTATCTCGCCCGGATGCAGCGCGAGATAGGCGAGGAGCGCCCAGCTCTTCCGATTCGCAAGGACGAGCAGGCGCCCGTCGGCGAAGGAGCATTCGACCGGTCCAAGGAGCCTGAGCTGAGGCAGAGCCATGCAGGCGGATCCTCGCTTCTCGGTTGCCGGCGTCCGCAACGTATATCGGCCGGTTGCATAACGACAATAGCAGATCGGAGGGCTTTTGACGCCGCGTTGACGCTTCGTTGGCGGCGCACCGGCGCGCGGGCAGCTAGCGTCGCTATGGAGCGATTGATGAGCATGTTGTGATGCCCGCGCGCCGCTCTCTCGTCTGGTTGGCAGGTCTCGTTCTGATCGGCAGCGTCGGCGCGGCGAATGCCCAGGCGGCAATCGAAGTCGACCTGCAGCTCGTGCTCGCCGCCGACGTATCGGGCTCCATGAGTCAACGCGAGCTGCAACTGCAGAGGGCCGGCTACGTTGCAGCGTTCCGGCATCCCGAGCTGGTCGACGCGATCGGTTCCGGTCCGCTCGGCAGGGTCGCCGTCTTCTACGTCGAATGGGCGGGGTCGGGGCAGCAAACGGTCGTTGCGCCGTGGACGATCCTCAGCAGCCCGCAAAGCATAGAGGGCTTTGCCAACCGCCTCGCGGCGGCAGAGGTGGGCCGTCGCGGAAACCGAACCGCGATCTCCACCGCGCTATTGTTCGCGGCCGGACAGTTCAGCTTCAGCGGCGTCCAGTCGCTGCGCCGGACGATTGACGTTTCCGGTGACGGCATCGGAGATGACGGCCCACCGATTAGCATGGTCCGCGATCAGGTCATCGGGCAGCGGATAACCGTGAACGGATTGTCGATTACCTCAGCGGACAACGGCGCCGGTGGCCCATTCGCGCTCATGTTCGATTCGGGCGGCGCCGACGTGCACGCCTACTACAGGAACCACGTCATCGGCGGGCCGGGTGCGTTTGCAATCGCGGTGACGGGCTTCCAGGATTTGGCGCGCGCCGTTCGGCGCAAGCTGATTCTTGAGATTGCCGCGCGGTAGAACGCGGCGCGTGTCGGGATCGAGGTCGCAGCCCTACCAGCCGCTCGGGTCGAGCTGACGCTTGAGCCGCCGGTTCTCCGCCTCCAAGCGGCGGATGCGCCGCGCCGTATCGATCGGCACTTCGTACTTCTCGAACTCGGAGAGTTCCACCCCCGCCCGGTCGTGCTTCCGCCAGATGACCTTGGCGGAATGCGTTTCGCCGCGGTGCGGGATCTCCAGCCTGAACTCCGCCGGGGTCACGGCAGTATGCGGAAAAACGACCATCGCCCCGCCGGGCGCGATGTTGCGCACGATACAGTCCATCGTGCTCTGCAGGCGGCGGAAGCTGATCCGCCCGCCGAGCAAGCTGCGAAGCCTGGGCTCGCGGCGCCTCTCGACCATCGTCTGCCCTCCCGGGACAAGGTTACCAGAACCTTTATCGACCGGGAGTGCGGTAACGATCCATTAAGGATCGTAGTCAGGGTTAACGCCGCATGGAAACGGCGGAGCGGCCGCTCCGCCCCGCCGCGGGCTTTTCTAGTAGAGGGCCGCCGTCATTTCCTTCTGGTGCGCCTGCCGCATCTGTCGCGGTGTCATGTGGCGGGCGGGAGGCTCGTCACGCTCCTCCACGTCGGAAAGGGCAAGTCCGGCGCGGTCGCCGCGGCGCCAGATGACCTTGGCCCGGTGCGTCTGATCGTGATGCGGGATCACGAGGTCGAACGCGTCGGGCACGCGGAACGCTTCCGACAGCTCGATCCTCGCGCCATAGGCGGATAGGCTGCGCACGGTGCAGTCCATTGTGGATTTGCGGTCGTCGAACTGGATGATGCCGGTAAGCAGCGTCTTCAGGCGCGGCGCGCGCCGCTGCTCGATCACCGGAGCGGTGACGGATTCGGACATAGGGGCCTCCCATTGCCGGTTAATGGAAGGTTTATGCGACCGATGAGCACAAGCGATCCAGCGATACCGTTTGGTAAGCTTACCTGCTCAGCGGAACACTTTTAGCGCGAGCGCGATCCGCGCCGCCGCCGTGACAAAGGTC
Organism: Propylenella sp.; assembly: GCA_050728815.1. GTDB lineage: Bacteria > Pseudomonadota > Alphaproteobacteria > Rhizobiales > Afifellaceae > DASWJZ01. The sequence continues at coordinate 4,752 of JBOHKB010000396.1, read as the reverse complement.
AGCGCGGCGAAGACATAGGCGAGCGGGGCGAATGCCGCAGGGAACAGGCAGAACAGGCAGAAAACCAGAATCGTCTCCGTCGCCTCCGCGAGGCCCGTGGTGAAATAGAGCGACTTCGGCCCGCGCGCCTCCGACTTGAGGTTCCGGCGCTCCGCGAAGACGGCGTAGGCAAGGAAGGTCGCGCCGTTGACGTAGAAGGAGAGGATGAGCGTCGCGCCGGCGACGGCGTTCGCAGCCGGGTCGGCGATGACGAAGGCGAGCGGGATGCCGCCGTAGAAGGCGAAGTCGAGCACGATGTCGAGAAAGCCGCCGCGGTCGGTCTTCGCGGTGTGCCGCGCCACCGCGCCGTCGAGGCCGTCGCAGAGGCGGCTCGCGAGGATAAGAACGAGCCCGAGAGCGAAGTGGCGAAAGGCGATCGCCATCGCGGCGGCGACGCCGACCAGAAATCCGGCCCAGGTCACTTGGTCGGCGGTGACGCCGGCGCGGGCAAACGCCGCGCCGAGCCGGTCGAGCGCAGGGTCGATCACCCGCCGTGCCGCGCCGTCGAGCAAGCCTCGTCCCACCCCTCTTTCGCTCCGGTCCCTTCCGGTTTAGGCGAGAACGGGTGACAATGCGACGCGAGAACAGCAGAACGCGCGTCAGCGCGAAACGGCGGAACCGAACTTGCGCCTTTTTGTGATCCTAGCCGCTCTTGCCTGCCTTGCCGTGCCGGCTGTCGGCATCGCGCAGGAGAGCGGCGCGCCGGGAGGCGAGGCGGTCGTGGTGCCCAACTTCTGGGATCCGCGCGCACGCTTCGAGCGTCCTTCCGCGAGTGAGATCGGCTCGATCCGCTTCCTGACGGCCGACGACTTCCCGCCCTTCGCCTTCCGCGACCGCCGCGGCGTCCTGATCGGCCTCGATGTCGACCTCGCGCGGGCAATCTGCGGCGTGCTGAAGGTGCAATGCGCGATCCAGACGCGCCCCTTCAATACGCTTGTGGACGGACTGAAGGACGGGACCGGCAACGCCATCATCGCAGGCTTCGACCCGGAGCGGGCGGACGCCGAAGGGTTGATCTCGACTCAGGCTTATCTCAAGATTCCCGGGCGCTTCGTCGTCGCCAAGGAAACGAACTTCAATCCGGGCGGACCGCGCCCGGAGCGCCTCGTCGGCGTCGTGTGTGAGAGCGCGCACGCGGCGTATCTGCAGCAATTTTTCCCGAATTTGCGCACCGCCTGCTATCTCCATCCTGGCGTGCTCCTGGGCGAAGTGAAGGCCGGCAAGATCGAGGCGGCGTTCGGCGATGCGCTGAGCTTCGCCTTCTGGCTGCACGGCCCGGATGCCGAGGATTGCTGCCGCTTCTCCGGCGGCGCCTATCTCGACAACCGCTATTTCGGCGCGGGGCTCGCGATCGTGATGAAGGCGGAGGATCGGACGCTGAAATTCGCGCTCGACTACGCGCTACGTGAGGTCCATCGCGCCGGCACCTACGAGGAGCTCTATCTCCGGTATTTCCCGGTGAGCCTGTTCTGAGGCGCTCCTACCCCTCCGCCAAGCGGCGCGCGAACTCCGCCACCGTGCGCGAATAGACGTCGGACTTGTTCCATTGCTTGATCACGTGGAAGTTGCGCGCGCCTGGCATCCAGCCCTGGCCAGTCCGCCAGCCGTGGCCGCGCAGGTAGTTGGCGGTGGAGGCGAGCACGTCGGCGGTGGAGTTGACGAGATCGGCCCGCCCATTGCCGTCGAAGTCTAGCGCAAACGCGAAGTAGGAGGACGGCAGGAACTGCGTCTGGCCGATCTCGCCGTGCAGCCCACCGATCATCTGCGCCGGGGTGAGGTCGCCGCGCTCGATGACGCGAAGCGCATCGACGAGCTGGCCTGTGAAGAAGTCGGAGCGGCGGCAGTCATAGGCAAGGGTTGCGACCGCGCTGAGCACGGATGCGTCCCCCCGCACCGCGCCGAAATCGGTCTCCAGGCCCCAGATCGCCACGACGACCTCCTTGGGCACGCCGATCTGCGCCTCGATGCGAGCGAAAATGCCGGCGTGCTTCGAAAGCATGCCCTTCGCCCGTCCCATGCGCGGCGGGATCATGCGTCCGGCGAACGTCTCGAAACTCTGCTTGAAGACCTTCTGGTTGCGGTCGAGCCTTATCGTGGCGTTGCTGTAGCGGACGCCGGTCAGCGCGGAGCGGATGGTACGCTCGGAAATCCCCATCGCCGCCGCGTCGCGCCCGAAGCCCGCCAGCCACGCATCGAAGCCGGAAGCGTCGTTGCCGCAACCTTGCGCCGCCGCCGGGCCGCAGAGAGCGGCGAGCAGGCAGCGGATGAGATGGGCGCGAATTCCGATCGGTCGCATGGGCTCCCTTTCGTCCGGTCGGCGAATGGTATGTTCGGCGGCTCGATCGGCGCAACACGAAATGCCCGCCCGCCCGGCGCCGCCAATTGAAAACATTGTCAAACGCGATGCTGCTCAATAGGTTTCCCCGTCCAGCGGAGGGAAGCCCCATTCGCAAGCTCATCAGCCTCGGCCAGGCCTGCGAAGTCGGCTTCCAGCTGCGCACGCACAGCGGCGACAACACTGCGCATTTCTTCGACTGGCTCTACACGCCCGCTCAGGGGCTCATCGATCTCGTCCGCAGCGATTTTGCTCCTTTCCGGCCGAAAGACCTGCGCCTGCTCAACGCCGGCACGCGGCTAGGCGCGGTGGAACATGTCCCGACCGGCATCGGGTTCGCGCACCAGTTCCCGCGGCACGGCAAGGTCATCCCGGCAGATTTCCTCAAGGACTACCCGGCCTTCGCCTCGCGCATCGAATATCTCACGACGCGATTCCGCGACACGGTGCACAAACACCCTGTCCAATTCGTGCGGCGACATATGTCGCGCACAGAGGCGCTGTCGGTCGAAGACGCAACGCGACGCATTTTTCCCGCGGCGGACGTGCGCTTCCTCTACGTCAACAGTCCCGACGCGGCTCCGTTCGAGACGCCGCTTGGGCGGTCGGCGTCGCTTCCCACAGTGAAGTCGCCGTTCGGCGATTCGATCGCCTGGGCGGGCCTACTCGGGCAGGAAGGCCTGATCGCGGCCCCGTTCCGTCTCGCGCCGACGCAAATCGTCCGCTCCAACACCAACAACCAGCTCGAAGAGGCTGACGGCCACCCGTTCGCCGCACTCATGGAAGGAAGGCGGATCAACCCCGAGAACCCGTGGTTCGCCTACGAGCTTGGCTGGAAGGCGCTTGCCGCGCGGCGATATTTCCGCGCGGCGAAGCTCGCGCGGGAAGCGGTCGCGGCCAGTCCCGAGACGCCCGAGTTCATCGAGCTGAAGCTCCGGACCGACCTCGCCATGTTCAGGCTGGGACGCGAGGCGGCGCTCAGGCAGGCACTCTCGGCGCTAGCACGGACCTCGCATGCAGGGCTCTCGAACTTTGCGGCGGATTTGATGCTTGCGCTTCGGCGGCCCGCAGAGGCGCTCGACCACATCGAGCGGGGCCTCCAATCGCGCCCCTATTCCGACGAGCTGCAGCTCAGAAAAGCGCGCGCCCTCTTCGCGGCCGGCCGGCTTCCCGAGGCGGAAGCGGCGATCGATCTGGGACTCTCGCTGCACCCACAAGGCAAGGCCTTCGTGGAGCTCAATGCCAAGCTCCTGCGCGCGCTCGGGCGGACGGACGAAGCCTATGATCTGCTGTCCGACGTGCTTAGCCGCAAGCGATCTTATCGGTTGCAGCTTCTGCGCGCGCGTCTGGCGCTCGGCTCGGGGCGATGGCGGGGGCTGAGTGCGCAGCGTCGTTCGGCCGCGCCGCTCCGCCGCGCCGGCGCCCAGCCGCGTTGATTCCTACTGTACCCGACTCTAAGTTCCGCGCTCCGCCCGGAGCGGAGTCCTAATCAAAGTCCGTCATGAGCGAATTTCCGGCCGACCTGGTCGAAGCCGCGCGCGTCTCAAAGGCCTGGCCTTTCGAGGAGGCGCAGAAGCTCGTGAAGCGCGGCGAGGCGCGCGGCTTCGACGGCGAGATGCTGTTCGAGACCGGCTACGGTCCCTCCGGCCTGCCGCATATCGGCACGTTCGGCGAGGTGGCGCGCACGTCGATGGTGCGGCACGCATTCCGCCTCATCACTGACGACCGCGTGCCGACACGGCTCATCTGCTTCTCCGACGACATGGACGGGCTCCGGAAGATTCCCGACAACGTGCCCGATCCGGAGAAGCTGCGCCCCTTTCTCGGCAGGCCGCTGTCGGAAGTGCCGGACCCCTTTACCGAGGAGTACCCGTCGTTCGGCGCGGGCAACAATGCGCGGCTCCGCGCCTTCCTCGACCAGTTCGGCTTCGACTACGAGTTCATGAGCGCGACGGAGACCTACCGCTCCGGCCGCTTCGACGCGACGCTCCTGAAAATGCTCGCAGCCTACGACACGGTGAAGGAGATCATCCTGCCGACGCTTGGGCCGGAGCGCCGCGCCACCTATTCGCCGTTCCTGCCGATCTCGCCCAGAACCGGCGTCGTGCTGCAAGTGCCGACGATCGCGCGCGACCCGGCGGCGGGGACGATCACCTACATCGACCCCGACACGGACGAGGAAGCGACGACGCCAGTCACCGGCGGACGCGTCAAGTGCCAGTGGAAGGCGGACTGGGCGCTCCGCTGGGCGGCGCTCGGCATCGACTACGAGATGTCGGGCAAGGACCTGATCGACTCGGTCAAGCTGTCAGGCCAGATCTGCCGCGTCCTCGGCGTCGAGCCGCCGGACGGCTTCAACTACGAGCTCTTCCTCGACG
>JBOHKB010000395.1:0-8098 GCA_050728815.1 Propylenella sp. | reverse complement strand
TACCGTCGCCCACGAACTGGTTGGCGACCGCAACCGCCTGCTTCGGATCGCAGGCGTCGTCACCGATCGAGAGCACGAGCTGCTCGCCGTTGACGCCGCCGGCGGCGTTGATGTCCTCGACCGCCATCTCGGCGCCCGCCTTCATCTGCGCGCCGAAGGAGGCGTATTGCCCGGTCATCGGACCGGCGGTCGCGATCTTGATGTCGGCCCAGGCGGCGCTGGCTAGCGTGACCAAGACGGCCGCTGTGGTCAGGACTGAAATGCCATGTCTCATTGTGCCCCCCTGCTTCGCTTTGTGCCCCCTGCTTCGCTTTGCTTTTACTATCACGAGCAACCAAGGGCTGCAATTGGGCACCTCGTGCGCCGCGTCCATAGCGCTTCACGTCACTTGCATCTAATTTGCAGAGATTGATAGGACCACCCTCATGGCCCAGACGTCCGCCCCCGCTTCGCATCCCGTCATGTCCGCGTCCGGCTACGAGCTCGGCCCCCTCCCCGCCGCCGAGATCGAGCGGCTTGCCCAAAAGCTCACGCCGGACGAGCGGAGCATCCTGCTCGACCACGGCACCGAGCGGCCGTTCTGCGGACTCCTGCTCGATAACAAGGAGAAGGGAATCTACGCCTGCCGGCTCTGCGGCCTGCCGCTCTTCAAGTCGGGCGAGAAATTCGAGTCGGGAACCGGCTGGCCGAGCTTCTATCAGCCCTTCGACAAGGACCACATCCGGGAGCTGGTCGATCGCTCGCACGGGATGACGAGGACAGAAATCCGCTGCGCCCGCTGCGATAGCCATTTGGGGCACGTCTTCCCCGACGGTCCCCCGCCGACGGGGTTGAGATACTGCATGAATTCAGCGGCGATGGAGTTCCGCAAGGAGGGGTGAAGCACCCCGAGCAGCGGACCCTCTCCCGGGGAGAGGGTCGAGCGCGCGTTGCCACCCGCTCGTCACGCAACGCGGTGTCTTACCTCTTCCACCTCGCCCATCATGGCGTAGATCGCCGCCTTCGCCCGATCGTCGTGCTCGCAGTCGAAGCGCACGGCGAGCGCCGCCATTTCCGACCAGAGCTGCTGAAGCTCGCCATAGGCGCGCCGCTCCTCGGCGCTCTCGGAGTGCGCCGCGAGCCGCGCAAAATGCGCGGCCGCCCGGCGGCAGCTCGATGCGTTCGACATGACGTTTCCTCCCGCCGCTTGGGTGTATGGCCGGGACTTATGCGCAAGGCGTGAGTCGAAACGACAACGCTCCCGTGTCGAACGCGTGAGAAGGTTGGGGCATTGTTGGGGCAGCGGCGGGCGCCCAGCCGCCGCGTGCACAATTCTGTTATTCCGCCCGTCTAAGGAGATGGCGTAGAACTTGGCGCGTGGGGCGCATGGGAATGTCCGGAGGTTCCGCATGCTCACTTTGAGACACTCAGTTGTCGGGCTGGCATTGGCGCTGTTTGCGTCGTCCTTTCCGCCGGCCTACGCCGCGGACAGCGGCGGTGGCTCGAGCGGCGACCAGCCCGTCTGCCGCGCTGGCTACGTCTACAACAAGCAGAAGCAGATCTGCGAGCCGCAGCAATCGGGCGTGCTCCCCGATGGGGACCTGGCCGAATACGCCTATCTCCTCGCCAAGAACGAGCGGTATGACGAGGCGCTCGCCGTGCTCGACCTGATGGCCGACCCCGACACACCGATCGCGCTCAACTACCGGGGCTACGCGACGCGCAAGCTTGGCAAGGTCGACGAGGGCATCTCCTTTTACCTGCAATCGGTCGCGCTCGATCCGCAATATCCGCACGTGCGCGAATACCTGGGCGAAGCCTACATTGCGAAGGGCGACATCGACCTCGCGCGGCAGCAGCTTGCCGCGATCGAGTCCCTCTGCGGGACGACCTGCGAGTACTATCTCGAGCTTGCCGAGGAGATCGCGGCGGCCGAGAAGCCGGCGCAGCAATAGAAACGAAGCGGTTCGCGCCTCCCCTTCCCGGCGCCCGCCGCACCGATCCTGCCGCGCGGGCCGGCAATGCTGCCGCTCGGGCCGGCAGTGGAGGAGGCGGACGATGATCAACGGAGCGCACGCCGTCATCTACAGCCGCGACACGGAGGCTGACCGCGCCTTCTTCCGCGACGTGATAGGCTTTCCGGCCGTCGATGCGGGCGGCGGCTGGCTGATCTTCGCGCTACCGCCGTCCGAGATCGCGCTCCATCCGGCGGAGGCGAACGGACGCCATCAGCTCTTCCTGCTGACCGACGACGTGAAGGCTGAGACGGCCCGGCTCGCCGCGAAGGGAATCGCATCCTCGCCGATCATCGAAGAAACCTGGGGCCTCCTCACAACGATCCGGCTCCCCGGCGGCGGCGAGCTCGGCCTCTACGAGCCGCGCCACCCGCGCCCGTAGGTGTCTCGGGTCGAGGGAAGCACCCGGTGTACGTACTCCAGAATCTTGCGGCGCTCGCCGGACGGCTCGGCCTCGCGCTCATCTTCGTCATCGAGGGCTGGATCAAGATCCGAAGCTACTCCGGCACGGTAGGCTACATGGAGAGCTTCGGCGTACCGAGCGCGCTGCTGCCGCTCGTCATCCTGACGGAGCTTGCCGGCGGGCTGCTGGTCGCCGTCGGCCTCTTCACGCGGTGGGCGGCGGTAGCGCTCGCCGGTTTCTGCTTCCTCACCGCCTATTTCTTCCACCGCGACCTCGGCGACACGGACCAGTTCATCCATTTTATGAAGAACCTCGCGATCGCCGGCGGTTTCCTGGTGCTTGCCGCTTTCGGCCCCGGTGACTGGTCGGCGGACCGGCGGCTCGGCCGCCGCTGAACGGCGCGCGGCAACGATCCGTCGCAAATCGCGTTCTTCCCGCGGACGGGCAGGCCCGATATCATGCAAGTGCGGAACTCGAGGGGCAACCATGACCTACCGATCGGCCGGCACGGCGGCGTTGATCGCGGCAATATCCGTCGCCGCCTGCCAGAGCTATGAAGTTCAGGCGCCGCAGCGGACCCCTATGGACGGGCGGTGGGCGTCCTCCGACGGCGTCTTCATCGCCGACTTCCAGCGCGGCAGCTTCACCTCGCGCTTCGTCCAGACCAACGAGATCCTGGCGCAGGGCACCTACACGGTGAGCGGCGCGAATGTGAGCCTCCGTTGGCTCTCGGTGCAGGCGCAGGAGCAACGCGCCGCCAACTGCACCTTCACCAGCGCCGACCTGGTCAGCTGCCAGCAGGAAGGCGGCGGCAACTTTAACCTGCAGCGCACGGCCTGACCGGCCGAACCGCGCCCGACGACATCTGACCCGCGCCCGCGCCGGCGGCGCGCATCCCCGAAGGCACGAGGCGAGGTACCCATGGCGAAGAGAATTGTCGGCTTCATCGGCCTCGGGCTGATGGGCCACGGCATGGCGAAGAACATCCTGGAGAAGGGCAACGACCTTCTTGTGATGGCGCACAGGAACCGCGCGCCGGTCGACGACCTCGTGTCACGCGGCGCACGCGAGATGAAAACCGCAAAGGAGATGGCGGCCGCCGCGGACATGATCGTCCTCTGCGTCACCGGTTCGACGCAGGTCGAGGAGATCGTGCGCGGCGCCAATGGAATACTCGCCGGCGCGAAGCCAAAACTCTTCGTCATCGATTGTTCGAGTTCCGATCCGGTCTCCACCAAGGCGCTTTCGGCGGAGCTGGCGTCGGTCGGCGTGACGCTCGTCGACGCGCCGCTAAGCCGCACGCCGAAGGAGGCGGAGGCCGGCACGCTCGATTGCATGGTGGGCGGTGATCCCGAGGCGTTCGCCGCGGCGAAGCCGGTGATCGAATGCTTCGCCGCCAAGATCGTGCATGTCGGCCCGTGCGGCGCCGGCCACACGATGAAGCTTCTGAACAACTTCATTTCGATCAGCTACGCCGCCATCTACTCGGAGGCGCTCGCTCTCGGCGCCCGCTTCGGCATCGGTCCCGCGGAATTCCACGCCGTGATCGGCGGCGGGCGCATGAGCTGCGGCTTCTACGACACCTTCATGAAATACGTGGTCGAGCGCGACCGCGACGCGCACCGCTTCAGCATCAGGAACGCGCACAAGGATCTGAGCTACCTCGCCGGCCTCGCCAATCAGGCAGGCGCGGTGACTTTCGTCGGAGCGGCGGTGAAGAACTACCTCGCAAGCGCCGAGGCGATGGGAAAGGGCGGGGAGTATCTGCCGATGCTGTCGGACCACGTGGCGATGCTGAACGGGCTGAGCCTGGCGAAGTGAGGGAGGCCCCCAGCCCCGTCCGCAATCATTTGCGGGCGGTAAGCGCCGCCAGCGTGATCGAACAGAAGCCGAGCAAGGTTACGAGCGCGTTCGCGGCGTGCGAATATTCCCATTGCGCCCGTAGCGCTTCCCAGTTCTCCGGCACGGTTGTCCAGTTCGCGGTCGCCTGATTGGCGGGAAACGTCCAGATGAAGAACAGGGCAAGGTTCGCCGCCATGGCGAGGAACCCGGCCGCGGCGAAATACACGGCCGGGCGGTCGCCGCGAAGCAGGATGGCCAGCGTGAAGTTCAGGGCAAGCGCACCGAAGAGCACGATCCCGAACAGCGCCCAGCCGGCATAGATCTGCTGCACGCTGAAGTATTCAGTCTCGCCGAGCCCAACCTTGTTCGGCAGCTCGAAGAAATGCGCGCCGCCCGGAACGAGCGCGAGCGCCATGACGACGATCGCGAGGAATTTCATTGTCTTCAGCACACGCGGCTCCGCGTCTGGCAAGGCTTCCGGAGAAAACGCGAAACGGACGAGACGGATGCCGGCAGCCTCCGCGCGTGTGCCGCTTTGGGGCAGGATTCTTACCGCGCCGGCCGTCAACCAGAGCGGGGATCGCCACGTCCGGCCGGCCTTCTTGTGGCCCGGGCTGGCCCCCTCCCCAACATGCTGTGAGAACAGGGACGGAATATCCACACGCTCGCTGATTCGTCGCCCCTTCGTTCCCCTCCTGGTCCGAACCTGAAGGCACGGGGTCGAAACGCGGATGCGATCTTAACCGCCTTGAAGGACTTGCCGCGCGGGGCGGGTGGATGACAGACTTGGCGGAATGAGGATCGACCGCACGCATCCTTTCGTGTCCCTACAGGCACAGTGTTGCGGGCCGGGCACAGGCGGACCCGAAAATGCTTCGGAAACAGTATGATGCGGGGACTCGCGCCGCCGCCTCGTATAAAAGGGATTGTAACGCGGCGCCCCTGAGGCGCGCGGGATTGAACCATCTCTTTCTACTTCCGATCGGGGGGCGATCGGAGGGGCGGCCCTGAGGCCGCCCCTTCTTTTTTCTTGTCGGGCGCGACGCCGTAGCGCATGGTCGCCCCGCCGATTTTGAGGATCGCGCGATGAGTGAGGTCATTTCCTAGCGGCTCGGCCGCACCACTCGCCCGGCTGTCTCAGCCGGATTTCCCCCGCTCCTCTCCTCTCGGCATCCCATGGCATTTCTGCGTAACGACGCGGTCAATCGCGTCAACCTGCATTACGGCATCCAGGCCCTGGCCCAGGCCGGCGGCGGCGTCTTCTTCTTCGTGTTCTTGCTGCGCGCCGGGGTTCCGGTCCCCGCCGCGCTCTCGGCTCAGGCGGCGATCATGGCGGGCCGATTCGTGCTCCGCCCGCTCATTCTTCCCCTCGCCAAGCGCTGGGGTCTGAAGCGCATGGTCATTGCCGGGACCTTAGGAATCGCCCTGCAATACCCGCTTCTCGCCGAGGTCGACGGCGTCGGTGCCGCGCTCATCGTCCTCTGCGCCGTCGCGACGATCGGCGAAGTCCTCTACTGGCCGTCGTACAATGCCTATTTCTCGGCCATCGGAGACGCCGAGCATCGCGGCCACCAGGTCAGCGCACGCGAGGCGATCGTTTCCGTCGTGGGCGTGCTCGCGCCGCTCCTCGGCGCTTGGGCGCTGCTGACGCTTGGACCCCGGCCGGCATTCGCGGCGATCGGCCTGATCCAGGCGCTCGCCGCCGTCCCGATCATCGGAGCGCCGGACGTGAAGGTGAAAGCCTCCGCGCCCGGTAGCATCCGCGCCGCGCGGCTCGGCGCGGCGTTGGCGGCGACCGACGGCTGGTTCGATGCCTGGTACATCATCGTCTGGCAGATCGCCCTCTTCGTCTCGCTCGGCGAAAGTGTCGCCGCCTATGGCGGCGCGATGGCGCTCGCCGCGCTCGTCGGCGCGGTCTGCGGCCTCTTCCTCGGCCGCTACATCGACGCCGGACACGGACGCCGCGCGGTGGTCATCGCCTATTCGGTGACGGCGGCGATCCTGCTCTTCCGCGCCGCGAGCCTCGGCTCGCCGTGGCTCGCTGTTGCCGCCAACGCCGTCGGCGCGCTGATCTGGCCACTCCTCATTCCGACCCTCGGAACGGCGATCTACAATCTCGCCAAGGCCTCGCCCTGCCCGATGCGTTTCCACATCGCGACGGAAGCCGGCTGGGACATCGGATGTTTCAGCGCCTGCCTTGTCGGAGCCGCGCTTGCGTCTTCCGGCGTACCGTTCTCGGTCGGCTTGCCGCTCGCGCTTCCTGCGCTCGCCATAGCCGCCCTTCTTCTCCGCCGCTACTTCGCACACCACGCGATTGCTCCGGCCGCGGCGCCGACGGCTTCGGTGCGGGAGCCGGTACCACACTGAACTCTTTCCCGCAGGAAAGACTGAAATTCTTCTTGCGCTACCAGGGCGAAAAGCATACATCGCAGCTTGCCCAAATTCGCACGTGCCTGTGGTCGCCATGGCGATAAGTCGGCGGCTTAAAGCAACGACGGTGGCGGGCTTTTTTGGTCTCGTGTCGGTCCTCCAAAGGCCGGCGACACTGAAGAGGCACACACTCTCTTTGCCGGACGTGCGGATCGGGATCTTCCCGTTCCAATCGAAGGTTCATCTGCGAACAGAAGTCCGCATCTGAACCGTTCGGCGCGAACCACCCGGCCCTCTTGGCCGGTTGGGGGGATCCAGTGGCGCTGATCCGTCTCCATCGCGGGTCAATCGCCAGCGCAGGACTCCCCGGGCTGAAACGCTTGGACACGGGGGAGAACCTTTCCCGATGATGACCGACCGCATCCGCTCGTTCCTGAACGAGCGACGATCCGACGGCCCCTGCCTGGTCGTCGACCTCGAAGTCGTGCGCGAGAACTACGCCCGCTTCGCCCGCGCGCTGCCCGACAGCCGCATCTACTACGCCGTGAAAGCGAACCCCGCCCCCGAAATCCTCGATCTCCTCGCCAAGCTCGGCTCGTCCTTCGACGCCGCTTCCGTGCCCGAGATCGAGATGGTGCTCGCGACCGGCGCAACGCCGGACCGCATCTCCTACGGCAACACCATCAAGAAGGAGCGCGACATCGCCCGCGCGCGCGACCTCGGCGTCAACCTCTTCGCCGTCGACTGCGTGGAGGAGGTGGAGAAGATCGCCCGCGCCGCGCCGGGCGCGCGCGTCTTCTGCCGCATCCTGACCGACGGCGTCGGCGCCGAGTGGCCGCTCAGCCGGAAATTCGGCTGCGTAACCGAAGAGGCAGTGGACGTGCTGGAGCGGGCGCATGCTCTCGGGCTCGTCGCCCACGGCGTCTCCTTCCATGTCGGCTCGCAGCAGACCGACCTGAAGGCCTGGAACCGCGCGCTGCGCGACGCGGCGGCCGTGTTCCGCGCGGCGTCAGAGCGCGGCATGCAGCTTCAGATGCTGAATCTCGGCGGCGGTTTCCCGACGCGCTATCTGAAGGACGTGCCTTCGTCCGACGACTACGGCCGGGTGATCTTCCGCGGCCTTCGCCGGCACTTCGGCAACCGCATTCCCGAGACGATCATCGAGCCCGGCCGCGGCATGGTCGGCGACGCCGGCGTGCTCAGGGCCGAGGTGGTGCTCGTCTCTAGGAAGTCGCGCAACGACAAGGTACGCTGGGTCTATCTGGACGTCGGAAAGTTCGGCGGGCTCGCCGAAACGATGGACGAGTCGATCCGCTATCCGATCGTGACGCCGCGCGAAGGCGACGAGAAGGGGCCTTGCGTGGTCGCCGGCCCGACCTGCGATTCCATGGACGTGCTCTACGAGAAGGTCCCGTACGACCTGCCGCTGTCGCTCACGATCGGCGATGAGGTGCTGATCGAAGGAACCGGCGCCTACACGACCACGTAT
>JBOHKB010000394.1:0-5480 GCA_050728815.1 Propylenella sp. | reverse complement strand
CCTGATCGCCGAGGGCGAGAAGACCGTCGGCGAATTGGGTGCGCCCTTTAAAATCTCCGGCCCGGCGATATCGCGGCATCTCGCCGTGCTCGAATCCGCCGGGATCATCGAGCGGCGCGTGGAGCGGCAGTGGCGCATCTGCCGCGTGCGACGCGACGCGCTCGAGGCCGTCGAGGATTGGGTGGAGCGCCAGCGGCGCTTCTGGAACGCCTCGCTCGACCGACTGGAGCGGCATCTCGACCAGGAACCCGAGGCTGAGAGCGAGGGAGATGAAAGATGAAGGCTGCCGTGAAGGACGACCGCGTGCTGAAGCTCGAACGGCGGCTGAAGGCGAAGCCCGAAAAGGTGTTCGCCGCGTGGACCGAGCCGGCGCAAGTCGCGAATTGGTTCGGGCCGGAAGGAATGACGATCCCGAAGCACAAGATCGACGCGCGCGTCGGCGGCGGTTGGACCGTCACCATGCGCGACCCGAAGGGCAACGACCGGACCGTCAGCGGCGTCTATCGCGAGGTCGAGCGGCCGAAGCGCCTCGCTTTCACCTGGGCCTGGCACAACGAGGGCAAGCGCGGGCACGAGACGGAAGTCGTGGTCGAGTTCAAGCCCGACGGCGACGGCACGCTGATGCGGTTGACGCAAAAGACTTTTGGCACGGCCCACGACCGCGACATGCACAACATGGGCTGGGGTTCGTCGCTGAAGGGCCTGGCGCGCCTGGTCGAGGCATAGGCCCGAACCCGCGGAGGAGGCATCCATGGCGGATCTCAAGATCATCGGCATCCCGCAGAGCACATATGTGCGCGTCGTGCGCATGGCGGCGGAGGAAAAAGGCGTTCCCTACGACCTCGACCCGCAGCCGCCACACAGCGATCCGGTGAAGGCGGTGCATCCTTTCGGCAAAGTGCCAGTGATGCGACATGGCGACCTTGAGCTTTGCGAATCGCGGGCAATCGCCGCCTATATCGATCGTGCCTTCGACGGGCCTCCGCTGATGCCCCGCGACCCCACCGCGGCAGCGCGCGCCGAACAGTGGATATCGATGGTCAACACGATCATGGACCAGTCGCTCATCCGCAAATACTTCCTCGCCGGCTACGTCTTTCCGCGGCGGCAGAAGCGCGACCCCGACGCAGACGTCATCGGCGCCGTGCTGCCGGACGTGGAGCGGCAGCTCGGCGTGATCGAAGCGGCGCTGGCGAAATCGGCCTATCTGAGCGGCGACGGTTTCTCGCTCGCCGACATCAACCTGATGCCGATCCTCTTCTATCTGAAAGGCACGCCGGAGGCCGGCGCGCGGATCGACAATTCCGGTCCTCTCACGGAGTACTACGAGCGCAACTCGCGCCGGCCGAGCTTCGCGAACACGGTCCCGCCGACGTAGCAGCGTTCGGCCGAGGCCGCCGCAGCAGCCCCGGCCGAAAAGCTCAGCTCAGAGAAGAGACCCGCCTGTCACCAATTGCGGTGCCGGCGCGGCGGATTGCCGAAGTAGAAGTGGTGCCGCGGCGGACCGAAATTCGGGAAGTAGAACGGACGGTAGAACGCGTACGGATGCGAACGCTTCTTGCGAAAATGACGCCAGCGATTGTCGCTGTGTCTGCGGTGCTCCCAGTCACGGTCGCGGCGATGGCGGACTTGTTCGACGCCCGCCTGCCCCGCCTGCTCGACGAGCGTCGGCATGGCTCGCATTGGGGCAGCATTGGCCGGAGCAAAGGTCGTGGCCACCGCGCCCACCGCGACGATAGCGGCGAGCGCCGTCAGGAATGGTCGTTGCATGAAGTAACTCCCGTTCAGCCTGTGTGTTCGCCAACCCTCGGCCGTTGAACGCGGCAGAAGAGCGCTCCGGTCGGTCGATCACCTTTTTTTGAGTTTCTTAACCAAACTCCGCACCGGACGAAGTTCTCAGGCGTGCTCCGCGCAACCCGCGCCGGCGCACACTGCCGACATAATTGCCGTCGCATTCGAGCGCGATAGAATGCCCGCCCGGAGGCCGCAAATGAGAATCCTGACGAGGACTTCCCTGGCGTTCGCGCTGCTTTGCCTAGCCGCGTACCCGGCGGCGGCGCAGATCACCCAGAGCCGCTGCCTGGCGATCGCGCAATCGGCGCCAAAGACGGTGCCGGTTGCCTTCATCCAGGCGCAGGAGGGCATGCAGCCGCCGGTCGCCGAAGAGGTGTCGATCCGCTTCGTCGGGCATTCCACCTTCCTCATCACCAGCCCGGCGGGCGTGACGATCGCCACCGACTTCAACGGCTATGCCGGCGGCGTCGTCCCACGCATCGTCACCATGAACCGCGCGCACACCTCGCACTGGACCGATAGCATCGACCCGGGCATCGAATACGTGCTGCGCGGCTGGAACCCCGAAGGCGGCAAGGCCGTCCACAATGTCGAGGTGGACGACGTCATCATCCGCAACGTCACGACCGACATCCGCGGCTTCGGGTTCGAGGGCGGCGTCGGTATGCGCATCCCCGACGGCAATTCGATCTTCATCTTCGAAATTGCGCGGCTTTGCATCGGCCATGTCGGCCACCTGCACCACCGCCTCGCGCCCGAGGACCTCGCCTTCATCGGCCAGCTCGACGTGGTGATGGTGCCCGTCGACGGCGCCTACACGATGGCGCAGGACGCCATGGTCGAGACGCTGCAAGTCGTGAAGGCGCGGCTGGTGCTGCCGATGCACTACTTCGGCTCGTCGACGCTCGAGCGATTCCTCGCGCATCTCGGCGAGACGTTCGAAATCGAGATCGGCCGCTCGCCCGAAATTTTTGTTTCGGTGCGGACCTTGCCCGAAAGCCCGAAGGTGCTCGTGCTCCCGGGCTTCTGACGGCGGCTCAGGCGGCGGCCGTCTTTAGCCCGAGGAAATCCGACACCGCGGCGATGAAGGCGTCCGGGTCCTGGATGTGCGGGCAGTGGCCGAGGCCCGGCATCTCGACCATGCGCGCGCCGCGCACGCGCTGGGCAAGCGCGCGGCCGAGCGCCGGCGGCGTCGCCCCGTCCTCCGAGCCGACGACGACGAGGAGCGGGTTCCTGATCTTCTCGAGCTGCGGCCCGAGATCGAGCGTCGCGAGCGCCCGCGCCGCCTTGGCGAAGACTTTTGGGTCGATCCGCGCATAGACCGCCTTGCGGTCGGCGATCAGTTCTGGGTTCTTCGCGATGAACGCGTCGGAGAACATCCGCTTCATCGCCGTGTCGGCGAGCGCCGCCATGCCTTCGCGCTCGGCGCGCTCGGCGAGCCCGCGGAATTTTGCGCGGCCTTCCTCGGGGAAGGCGACGGCGCTTCCGATCAGCACTGCGCGCTCGAATTCTTGGCCGTGCCGCGCGGCGAGCGACAGCGTGACGAAGCCGCCGAGGCCGTTGCCGATGACATCGGTATCGCGCGGCAGCGAAAGATCACCGAACAGCTCCGCGACGGCATCTCCGTAGCCATCGATCGGCTCAGCGGGCGGCGACGCGCCGAACCCAGGCATGTTGACCAGGATCATCCGCCGCCGGCCGGCGAGCCGCTCGACGAGCGGCGCAAAGGAGCTTTTGTCGGAGAGGAGCGAGTGCAGGCAGACGAGGTTCTTGCCCCCGCCGACGATCTCGACCTCAAGCCGGCTTTTGCTCATCGTCCTCCTCCCCCCTCGGCGGGAAGGTTCTTATCAGCCGCGAATGCGCGATGACAAACGCGCCGGCTCCCTCCGTTTGCTTAGTCCGCGAGCCGCCACGAGACCGTGACCTGCGCCTCGAAGGTCAGCTCGCCGCCTTCGATCGGAACGGGCGGCGCGGCGGCGGCCTCCATGCGGAACATCTGAGCCGGCAGCGGCTGCGGCGGGCTCACGTAGCCTTCCTCGATGCGGAAGATCGAGCCGAGCGAAATCCCCGCGGCGGTCGCGTAAAGCTCGCCCTTGCGGACAGCGTCGCGGATCGCGGCGCGCCGCGCTTCGTCCTCGAGCGGCTCGGGCTCGGCCACGCTGAAGGTCGGGCCGGAGATCGAGTTCGCGCCGAGCGTGACCATCGTGTCGAGGATGGCGCCGACCCGATCGAGCTCGCGGATGCGGACGTTCAGATTGTTGCGCACGCGGTAGCCGACGATCTCCGGCACGAATTGCTGCGACTGATCGAAGTCGCGCGGCGGCTGCGAATAGACCGGCTCGAGCGAAAAGCCGGAGGTCTGCAAGTCGCGCGCCTCGATCCCCTCCGCCCTCACCGCGTCGCGGATGCGCGTCATCGTCTCGGAGTTTTCCGTGAGCGCGTTGCGGGCGCTCGCGTCCTCGCTGACCACGCCGAGCGTGATCAGCGCCATGTCGGGGCTCGCGCGCACGACGCCCTCCCCCTGCACGGTCAAAAGCCGCTCGCGCGGCTCGACCTGCGCCTGCGCCGGAGCGACGTGTGCGAGCACGAGCGCCGCCGCAAGCACAGTTCCGAACTGTCTCTTCATGTCGGACATCCTGCCCAAGAATTTTGTCCCCTCGCCGTTTGCTTCGCCGCCAAATGCGGCGTTTGCGAGATTCTGGCCAATCGCGCGCCAGCCGCACGCCTGCCGAGACATAAGACGCACGGCGCGCCCGGAACCTTGGTGCCGCGGCGGGCGCGCAAAACCTTGGCGCGCCCCCTTCCGCTTGCCCGCAGCGAGGGAACAGCTTACCTCCGCGCGCGGGGTCCGTAGCTCAATGGTTAGAGCCGACGGCTCATAACCGTCTGGTTGGAGGTTCGAGTCCTCCCGGACCCACCAAGGCGCACGGTCTCTGTGATGGTCGACCATACTAACAGGCGCGTGGATTATTTGCACCACCACGACGGGCACGGACACACGTCCGGAGCGATGGTGATGCCAGTCAGTAGACGTCGGCGGAATCGCCCCGGACGCTGCTGCCGTCGAAACAGCGGAAGCGAAACGCCACCGCTTCTGGCGCTCAAACGGCCGAAGGAGGAAACGGCCGTGAGAGGTGTTCAGCGCACCCTGCTGCCGCCGCGCTCCAGGATTCAGCTGCCCGCTTTTGCTTAATTAACGCTTCTACTGGCGCGAGCAATAATCGCTTGCGTTCCCACCCTCCCGAGTCCTATCAAGAGTAGCAAAGGCGGCGAAAGCCGGCTGCAAGGATTCGAGCCGCCGCGCGAAACCAAGCGGCTACGATCGCCGCGTGCATCGAACGGGAGGACAACCATGAATAGATCGGCGGTTTTGTTGTCGGCGATCTGTCTGGCGCTGGCGGTGGGAGGCTCCGGCTCTGCGCAGGAGTTGCGGGTGCTGGGGAGTGCCGTATCCGTCAGCATTCCCGGAACCGGCTCATCCACACTGACGGTCACCGGCCCCGATGGATTCTATCGGCAGACTTTTTCGCGCGGCGGAAGCGTGGCGCTGCAGCTTGGGGCGGCAGGCCGCCTGCCCGACGGCATCTACAACTACGAGGTCACGGCGGCGACCGGCCAAAAGGTCCCGAACCGCAACACGCTCGACAACGGCCGCGGCCAGGAGCCGGCTATGGTCGCCGTCGGCG
>JBOHKB010000393.1:0-5438 GCA_050728815.1 Propylenella sp. | reverse complement strand
GCCGAGGACGCTGGCAAGATCAGCGCGCCGCTGCTGCTTCATTATGCCGGGCAGGACGAGCGCATCAATGCCGGCATCGACGCCTACAGAGCGGCGCTGGACGCGGCCGGCAAGGAATACACCGTGCATGTCTATGACGGCGCTCAGCACGCCTTCAACAACGACACGTCGGAAGCGCGCTACCACAAGGAGTCGGCCGACCTCGCCTGGTCGCGGACGATTGAGTTCCTGAAGGAGACGCTGAGCTAAGGACGCAACGCGCCACCCTCTCCCGCGAGGGAGAGGTTGGCGCCAAATTCACCGCATCGGTTCGGCGTGGATGACGATGCGGTGAAGCTCGGGCATCCGGTCGCGCACCAGCCGCTCCAGATCGTCGACGCGGCGGTGCGCGTTTTCCACCGTCACTTCGGGGTCGAGCCGGCAGTGCGCCACGAGCACGGTGCCGCGCGCGCCGCGGCGGAGGCGCACATTGTGGACATCCGACAGGCCGTCGATCGAGCGCGCCGCTTCCTCCAGCGCCACGAGATACTTGCGCCGCAAGTCCTCCGGCGTCTCTGCCACGTCGCTCGTCTCGGGCTCGAGCGGCTCGATGTGGATTTCGATCTCGGCCTGCCGCCCGAATTCGCGGCGGATGGCGGCCTCCAGGCGGTCGGCGACGGCGTGCGCGGCGGCAAGCGGCAGCGAGCCCTCCACTTCGAGATCGAGCGCCAGCGCCAGCCGGTCGTCCAGATGCTGAACGGTGATGTGGTGGACGGCGACGCGCTCGCGCTGCGCGACGAGGAGCACGCGGTCGCGCACCGTCTCGTTGCTCGGCGAAACCGGCCGCGTCTCGATGGTGACGTCGGCGCCCCTGAGCACAGTGCGCGCCGCGATCGCCGCTTGGTCCTTCACCGCATCGACCTGCTCGAGCCCAAGCGAGCGCGGTACGTCGATCGTCGCCTCGACGAAATGCCGCGCGCCGACCGACCGCAGCCTGACGGTCTCGACGCCGAGCACGCCCGGCGTCTCCATCATGCGGCCGACGATCACGTCCGCAACGCCTTCCGGCGCGCGGTCGACGAGCGCGTTGATGGTCTGCATGAGAAGGCGGAGCGCAAGAACGGCGATGAGCGCCGCGACCGCGATCGCCGCGCCGGCGTCGCCCCAGCCGATGCCGCCGGCAATCAGCGCGAAGCCGGCGAGGACGGCGAGCGAGGAGAACACGTCGGAGGCGAAGTGGAGCGAATCGGCCTCAAGCGCCGCGCTCTGCGTCTCGCGCCCGACGCGGCGGAGTTCTCGCGCGCGCCAGGCGTTGACGCCGATCTCGATGACGAGGACGCCCACCGCAAGCAGCCTGAGGGGGGGCGGCGGCTCGCCGCCGCGGATGCGGCCGACCGCCTCCACCATGACGCCGCCCGCAAGGAGCAAGAGAAGCGTCGCCTCGGCGAGCGCGGCGATGTTCTCGAACTTGCCGTGGCCGTAGGGATGCGAGGCGTCGGCCGGCCTGTCGGCGATGCGAACGGCCGTCCATGTCACGCCCGTGGCGAGGAAATCGACGCAGGAGTGCAGCGCGTCGGTGATCAGCGCGAGGCTCCCGATGGCGACCCCGATCGCGAGCTTCGCCGCGGCGAGAATGAGGCTCGCAACGAGCGAGATCGCGGCGGTGCGTTGCTTGAGGTTCATCCGCGGGCCGCTTCCCCGACACTGGGCACGGCATCTATGCCGCAGGCCCGCAGTAAGGCATGATCAGGATAACGCAATCGTAATCCCGCACGGGCGACGGATCGGCCGATAAGCCGCGTTCAAGCCCTGTCGCGCTCGCCGGATTCTTGGGAACATGTCGCTCTTCAAGCAGGCCCTTCTCGTCCTTGTGCTGGTCGTCGCCGCCGGAGTGGGATGGTACGTCTACCAGCACCCTGCCGCTGTCGGCCTGGCGGGCGATACAGCCGGCGAAGAGTCGGCGCGCGGCCGATCCGGCGCACCTGGCGGACCCGGCGCCCGCGAAGGCAACCGCATCCCGGGGCTGATCGGCCGCGGCGGCGCGGTCAACGTCATCACCCAGGCGGTGGAGATCGACCCGGGCGGCGAGACGGTGATGGCGCTCGGCACCGCCAAGGCGGCGCGCTCCGTCACGCTCTACCCGCAGGTCACCGGCGTCGTCGCCGACATCCTCTTTCGCCCGGGCTCGCCGGTGAGTTCTGGAGCGGCGCTCCTGAAACTCGAGGATAGCGAACAGCGCGTCGCGGCCGAAAAGGCACGCGTGTCGCTCAATCAGGCAAGGGCGACGCTCGAGCGTTCCAAGACCCTGGCGCGGTCGAAGACCATTTCCGATGCCGCCCTGCTCGATGCGGACACCGCCGCGCAGCTCGCCGAGATCGAAGTACGCAGCGCCGAGATAGCGCTCCGGCGGCGCACGGTGACCGCGCCCTTCGCCGGCGTCACCGGCCTCACCGACATTTCCGTCGGCGACCTTGTCACAACGAGCACGGCAATCACGCGGCTCGACGATCTTTCCACCGTTCGGGTCGCCTTCGAGGTGCCGGAGCGCTGGGCTGGGCGGATCGAACGCGGCCATCCGATCACGGCGACGGCGCAGGGGCTGGCGGGGTCTGAATTCGCCGGCAGCGTGACCGGCATCGACAACCGCATCGACGAGACGACGCGCACGCTCCGCCTTGAAGCCGAGCTTGCCAACGACGACCGGGCGCTCCGGGCCGGCATGGCGATCACCGTGATGCTCCCCTTCGAGACGGACCGCGAGCTCGCCGTCCCGAGCCTTTCCGTGCAGTGGGACCGCCGAGGCTCCTTCGTCTGGAAGGTGGCGGAAGGGGCGGCGCGCCGCGCCGATATCTCGATCGTGCGGCGCGAAAGCGGCGTCGTCATCGTGCGCGGCGACGTCGAAGCCGGCGACCGCGTCGTGGTTGAAGGCGTCCAGCGTCTCCGGGACGGCGCCAAGGTGGCGGAGGTCGACGAGACCCCGGCGATGATCGGCGACGAAGACGCCGACGAGGATGGCAAGGACGAAGTCCCCGAAGTGAGCGGCGCCGGCGCGGCGGGGCGGACGCGGAGCTAGCGATGGCAGTTCATCTCGAGGACGCGCGGGCGCGGCTGACGGAGACGACCAAGGGAATTTCGGCGCTCTGCGTCCGCCGTCCGGTGCTGACGGTCGTGTTCAATCTCCTGATCGTGCTTGCCGGGCTTGCCGCATTCAACGGCGTCGAGATCCGCGAGCTGCCTGACATCGATCGCCCGGTCATCACCATCCGCGCCGACTATACCGGCGCCACGCCCGAAACCGTCGACACGCAGGTGACGCGTATCCTGGAGGGAGCGGCTTCGCGCGTGCCGGGCGTGAAGGACATTTCCTCCTCCAGCCGCTCCGGCTCCACCCGCATCGTCGTGGAATTCGACGATTCGATCGACTTGAACGTCGCCGCCAACGACCTCCGCGACGCAGTCGGCAACGTCGAGAGGCGCCTGCCGGAGGACGTGGAAGACGTGTCGATCGTCAAGGCCGACGATAACTCCGACGCCATCATGCGCCTCGCCATCACGGCGCGCGACATGGAGGTCCAGGACCTGACCAAGCTGGTGGAGGATCGCGTCGTCGATCGCTTCGCCGCGGTGGAGGGGGTGGCCGACGTCAGCGTCTATGGCGACCGCGAACCGCTGGTGAGAGTGCTGATCCACCCGAACGAGCTTGCCGCGCGCGGCCTGACCCTTGCCGACCTCGACGATGTGCTGAGGACGGTGGCGCTCGACGATCCGGCGGGCAGCCTCTCCGGCAACGGCCAGTCGCTGCTCGTGCGCGCCGACGCGAGCGTCAGCAGCGGCGAGGAGATCGAGGCGATCCGCATCAACCGCGCGACGCGCGTGGGCGACGTCGCGGACGTGATCTTCGGTCCAGCGGAGCGATCGAGCGCCATCCGCGTCAACGGCCAGACCGGGCTCGGCATCGGCATCATAAGGCAGGCGCAGTCGAACACGCTCGACATCTCCGCCGGCGTCCGTGCGGCGGTGGACGAGCTGAACGCCGCGCTCCCCGAAGGCGTCAACATCAGAGTCTCCTCGGACGACGCCACCTTCATCGGCGGGGCGTTGCAGAAGGTGCTGTTCACGCTGGGCGAGGCAACCCTGATCGTGGTGGCGGTGATCTTCCTTTTCCTGCGCTCGGCGCGCGCCACGATCATTCCGGCGGTGACCGTGCCGATCGCGCTGATCGGGACCGTGGCCGCGATCTATTTCGCCGGCTTCTCGCTCAACATCCTGACCCTGCTCGCGATCGTTCTCGCCACCGGGCTCGTGGTCGACGACGCGATCGTGGTGCTGGAGAACATCGAGCGGCACCGCGCACAGGGAATGGGGCCGCGCGCGGCCGCCGTGCTCGGCGCGCGTCAGGTTTTCTTCGCCGTGGTGTCGACGACGGCGACGCTCGCCGCCGTCTTCATCCCGATCTCCTTCCTCCCCGGGACGGCCGGACGCCTCTTCGCCGAGTTCGGCTTCGTGATGGCGTTTGCCGTCGGAATCTCGATGGTGGTCGCGCTGACGCTCTGTCCGATGCTCGCCTCGCGCATACTGAAACAGCATACGGGGGAGGCCGAGGCATCCCGCAATCCGCTCCTGCGCGCGGTGAACGCGTTCGGAACCGCCGCCGAGCGGCTCTATCACCGCATCCTTGCGGCGGCGCTCGCGGCGCCGCTGGTCGTGGTGGCGCTCTCGGTAATGTTCGCCGCGGCGGCGGCCGTCACCTACACGTTCCTGCCCGAACAGCTCACGCCGACCGAGGATCGCGGGGTCGTGCTCGTCTCCGTGTCGAGCCCGCAGGGCGCCGATGTCGAATATCTCGAAATGCGCATGCGCCAGATCGAGGCGGAGGCGCTGCCGCTTCTCGAAAGCGGGGAAGCGACCAACCTCTTCCTGCTCGCCGGCATGTGGAATGCGAATTCTGGTTTCGTCTCGATCACGCTCGCGCCCTGGGCGGAGCGGACGCGCTCGCAGCAGGACATCGCCGCGGAGCTGAACCGCAAGCTCCAGGGCATTCCCGGCGTCGAGGTGTTCATGCGCCAGGCCAACAGCCTCGGCATCCGCGGCGGCGGCCAGGGCCTGCGCTTCGCCGTCACCGGCACGGACTACGACGCGCTCGCCGAGCAGGCCCTGTCGATGCAGCAGGCGCTCGAAGACCTGCCGGTCTTCGAGCGCGTGACGCTCGACTACGACACGACGCAGCCGGAGCTGTCGATCACCATCAATCGCGAAGCTGCGTCCGACCTCGGAGTGTCGGTCGATTCGCTCGGAACGACGCTCGCGACACTCCTCGACGGTCGGGAGGTCGGCGAATATTACGTTGCCGGCGACGCCATCCCGGTGCGCGCGGCAGCCCCCGACGGCGTCATGGACGACCCGGGCGACGTCGAGAACGTCTTCGTAAAGACGGCGGACGGGCGGATGGTGCCGCTCTC
>JBOHKB010000392.1:0-3141 GCA_050728815.1 Propylenella sp. | reverse complement strand
CTGGTGGATCACGCCCTTCGCGATCTGGCAGGCGCTGCTCTTGGCGCTCGCCGCCAATCTCATGGGCTTCCTCGGCGGGCTCGTTATGTCGGCGATCAAGCGCGACCGCGGCGTGAAAGATTGGGGGCACATGATCGAGGGGCACGGCGGCGTGCTCGACCGGCTCGATTCAGTGGTCTTCGCCGCCCCGGTGTTCTTCCACCTCACGCGCTATTTTTTCGTGGTTTAGCGCCTCGCAGCTGACGTCCTCAGACCAACTCTAGCCGGAGTTCCCTGCCTACGACCGTCGCCGCGCGTAGCAACAGCTCGAGGGTGGCGCTATCGTTTTTCGGGTCAAGCAGTCGATCAAGCTCGGTTCGGCGTATCTTCAACATTGCCGCCATGCGCGTCTTTGAGATCGCTTCCTTCTTCATTTTGGCCTCGAGCTGATCGGCAATGATCGCCTTGATGGCCCCGGCCGTCACCTCCTCGTAGATACCCTCCTCTTTCAGCCAGTCATCGAAGCTCGATCCCCAGTGTCGGGTCGCCTTGGGCATCTCAGTGGAACCTCGGGCTTAGCGCGGCTGTGGGGCCGTGCGTCGGCCTACCCGGCCGTGCCGTGCGTTTCTGGCAACGACCCGCGGCCGAACCTTCACCTGCACGCCGACCTCTTGGTCCAGCCGGTCGAGCATCGCCATCAGACGGTCGATCGTGAACCGCGCGAGTTTCGCCTGGCGCAGGCGCGAAAAGTCGGCCGCCGCGAACCCTGTTAGTTTCTGCGCCGCGCGCACAGTGAGCTTACGTTCGTCCAGGACTTTGATGATTTGCGCGGCGAGTTTTGCCTTCAGCTGCGAGATTTCGGGATTGGGCATGCCCAGATCGCGGAAGACGTTTCCGCTCCCGCGCACCAGTTCAAGGTCTTCGGTCATTGGAGAGCTTCCTTCAGTCGTTTCAGCCGAGCGCGGATGAGATCGATCTCGGCCTTTGGCGTCTTGACCCCTTGCTTCGATTTCTTCTGAAACGCGTGGATCACCCAAATCGACCCGGCGAGTTGAACGGCGTAGACGACACGATATGCATTGCCGCGACGGCGCAACGCGGATCTCAAAGATGCCGCTCCCGAGGCCGCCCATTGGCTGCGGCGCAGCCCCCGCGCGGGGGAGGGCATCACATATCGCATAGTGGTCCGTTCTGCAGTGTCGGGCGGTGGATGCCTATCTACTCTTCGCACAATCTCTGATAGAGTCCGCTACAGCGGCGCGAACGGCTTGCTGAGGAGGGACTTCAATGGAGATCGGCGGAGAAATGACACTGGCGGCGGTTGTGCAAGCACTAGCCTCCATCGCCGCGTTTGTCTTTATCATCTTTCAAGTGACGCAAATAAATAGAAGCATAAAAGGAGCGACTCAAGACAGAGTATATGCACACTATACAGAAATATGCAAAATATTCTTACAAAAACCTTATTTGCGCCCCTATTTTTATGAGAATAAGGAGCTGCTGGAAGATGACCCCCGATATCCTCATTTGCGATCCGAGATCGACTTCATGAGCGAGACGATTCTTGGCTTGATCGAGCATGCCGTGCTGCAGCAGGGCAATCTCCCACCAGATTGTTGGGAGAATTGCTGGCTTCCGTATGCCAACGAGCGTCTACGAATGAGCGCGGAGATCAAGAAATTCTTCGCCCCAAACACGGACTGGTACACCGATGCCCTGCGCGACGTGGTGAACGAGAGCGAAGGGCGTCTGGAGGTTGCGCGGACAAGAGCATGACCACAAGAGACGCGGCCAAACCACGGTCGGCTCGGTGGTTATTTCGTGACGCAGTCTCGTCACAAAGCCGAGGGACTGGCCTGCGGCGCGACCCCTCGTGTAAGCCTAGCCGAGAGGTGGGAGGCAGAGAGGGGCTGGGGAACGTGAGAAAGCTTGGCACGAAAAATCGACGGGAATTGAAAGCTGCAACCCCCGCGCCTAGCGCCGCAGCCCCCGCGCAAATCCCCGCCCTCGCCGCGCCGAAAAGCGAAGGGCGCGGCAATTTCCGCTTCTTCGACAACCGCCAAAAATACCTGCTCTTCGTCAACACCTGCTCGGAGAAGTGGGTGATCGCCGAGCGCGTCGCGCAGGAGCTTCAGAACATCCATCCGCGCCCGCCGGCGGTCCGCCTCTTCGACGCCGGCGTCGGCGACGGCACCGTGCTCGCCCGCGTCATGCGCGCCATGCACGCGCGCTTCCCGACGATGCCGTTCTACATCACCGGCAAGGAGATCAGCCTCGAGGACATCCGCTTGACGCTCGAGCGGATGCCCGACCGCTTCTTCGAGCATCCGGCGACGGTCCTCGTCCTCACCAACCTCTATTATTCCGAGGCCCCCTGGCTCAGGCCAAATTCCCCCTCCGCCGCTCACAGCCTGATCTGGAAGGAGGTGGCGCTCACCGGCAATTCCGGCCACGCCTTCAGCGAGCAGATCACCGCGCTCCACCCCTTGCTTTCAAAGGTGTGGACCGCGCGCGCGAGCGAGAAGACCGGCAATCCGGTCTACGACCGGCCGGTCGTCCTCGTCATCTATCGCGACGACCACAAGTTCCTGCTCGACGGCATCATCCCGCGGCCAGGTCAGGTTTTTGCCGACTACGACCTTGTCATCGCCTCGCAGCCTTATCGGGCGCGGACGCCCGTGGAGTTCAAGGTGAGGAACGTGGTCGCCCCGCTTGCCCGCGCCGTCGGGCCGGGCGGGCGGCTGATCGGCATCCATTCGCGCGGCGGCGATCCGGGCCTTGAGATCATCCAGCGCGTCTGGCCGGGCGAGAACCCGTTCAGGACGAAGCGCCAGGACGTTCTCCGCACCGCGAAGCAGATGCTCGGCGCGGACGGCCGCGACATGCGCTTCGCCGACCAGCCCGACTCGCGCGCCGTCTTCCGCTACGAGATGCACACGCTCCCGAACGAGCTTTCCGGCTCGATCGGCACGTCGACGCTGCTCGCCGCCTGGAACGCCGCCATCTACGTGGCGCAGATCGAGGACGCGCGGCTCGAATCGGTGATCAGCGACAAGCGCTATCTCGACGCCACGCGCGAGGTGCTGACCAAGCACGGCGCGCTGTGGTTCTGGGACGAGTCCTACGTCATCTCGCGCAAGCGCGATTAGGACACAAATGGCC
>JBOHKB010000391.1:0-16548 GCA_050728815.1 Propylenella sp. | reverse complement strand
GTCCCGGTCAGCACCATGCGCAGGCTGAAGCTTGGGCCGAACATCGTGGTGATGCTCCGCCAAGCGCGCCACTGGCGCGTGTCGGCGACTTACGCGGAGCTGCCTTCGCGCGCCGCGCTCCTCCGCGATTTCCTTCTCCGCCGCCAGCAGAAGCATCACCCGAGGCTTGTTGCGACGCTGATCCGCGGCCTGTTTCTCTCCGGCGAGCGCGCCATGCGGGGGATCGACGCCGCCGGCGACGTGCTCGTCGTGCCGCCGGGCACGGATGGCGTCGGCATGTTCGATTGGCATCGCGGCCGCGACATCGCTGCGTCGGCGCATGAGTACATGGCGGGGCTGCTCGCCAATGATGAGGATATCCGTGGAGTCTTGCAGAACGGAGAGCGTTCGCAGCAGGCGTCTCGTTTCACGACCAGGCTGTCGAGCTAATCCTCGAAGGCGCTCAATCGCACGCCCTTCCGCCCGGCGAGGTCCTGCACGAACTGCCAGGCGACGCGGCCGGAGCGGCTGCCGCGCGTGGTCGCCCATTCGAGCGCCTGCGGCCGCCACTCGGCCTCCGCCGCCGGCACGCGGTAGTGGGCGACATAACCGGCCACCATCTCGAGATATTCGTCCTGGCTGCAATTGTGGAAGCCGAGCCAAAGGCCGAAGCGGTCCGACAGTGACACCTTCTCCTGCACCGCGTCGGTCGGATTGATGGCGGTCGAGCGTTCGTTTTCGATCATGTCGCGCGGCAGGAGGTGGCGGCGGTTCGAGGTGGCGTAGAAGGCGACGTTGTCGGGCCGGCCTTCCACGCCGCCCTCGAGCGCCGCCTTCAGCGATTTGTAGGAGGCATCGCCGGCGTCGAAGGAAAGGTCGTCGCAGAAGAGCAGAAAGCGCTCGGGCCGGTCGCGGAGGAGGCTCATCAGCTCCGGCAGAGTCTCTATGTCCTCGCGGTGGATTTCGATGAGCTTGAGAGGCGGAGCTCCGGCAGGCCGCTCGGCCGCGACCGCGGCATGCACTGCCTTCACGAGCGAGCTTTTGCCCATGCCGCGCGCGCCCCACAGGAGGGCGTTGTTGGCCGGCAGCCCCGCGGCGAAGCGGCGGGTGTTCTCGATCAGCGTATCGCGTGCGCGGTCGATCCCTTTGAGGAGCGGCAACGCGACCCGGTTGACTCTGGGCACCGGCTGGAGATGCGGCGGTCGAGCATGCCAGACGAACGCCTCGGCGGCGGAAAAATCCGTCGCCCGCGGCTCCCGCGGCGCCAGCCGTTCCAGCGCATCGGCGATGCGTTGCAGCGTGTCCCGCGTCGGGTCGAACCTGTCCTGCACTCGCCCCTCCAGGGGTCGGCTGGCGGCGCGATATCACGCCCGCGCGCTGCGGCAAAGGGCCGTGCGCGGCGCCCCCGGGCGCTGTTGCAATGCCCCGCCCCGTGACTATAGTCCGCGCCACTTCAGGGGCTGCGGCCCGAAATCAGAGGGACGACGGCCTATGACGGGCGACGGCAGCTTGGGCATACTGCAATTGGCGCCCTTCCTGCTCATTTTTGTCATCATGTGGTTCCTGATTATCCGCCCGCAGCGCCAGCAGGCGAAGCGGCGGGAGGAGATGCTGAAGGCGATCCGCCGCGGCGATACCGTCGTCACCAACGGCGGCATCGTCGGCAAGGTGACCAAGGTGATCGACGACACCGAGCTTGAGCTACAGATCGCCGACGGCGTGAAAGTGCGCGCCGTGCGCAATCTGATCGCCGACGTGCGGGTGAAGGCGGAGCCAGTGGCGGGCAGCGCCTGAGCCTGAAAGAGAGCCATGCTTTATTTCTCGCGCTGGAGCATCGCGCTGATCGTCCTGGTGGCGGCGATCTCCGTCGGCGCGGCCATCCCGAACTTCTTCTCAGCGGAGACGGTTGCGTCCTGGCCGTCCTTTTTGCCGAAGCGGCAGGTGGTGCTCGGGCTCGACCTCCGCGGCGGCGCGCACCTTCTTCTCGAGGTCGACCGCGAGAGCCTGGTGAAGGACCGCGTGCAGACGCTGACCGGCGATATCCGCCAGATCCTGCGCGACGAACGCATCGGCTATCGCGGGCTTGGCGAGCGGGGGGAGGGCGTCGGCTTCACACTTCGCGACCCCGCGGATGCCGAGCGGGCGATGACCGCGCTGCAGCCGCTCGCCGCTGCCGTGCAGTCGGGCATTTTCGGGCAGGGCGCGCTGAGCGAGGTGGAGCTTTCGGAGAACGCGGGCCGCATCACGGCGAACCTCACCGCGGATGGCATCGAGGCCAGGATGCGCTCCGCCGTGACACAGAGCCTCGAAGTGCTCGACCGGCGCCTGAACGCGCTCGGCACCACCGAGCCCTCGATTCAGGCGGAGGGGAGCGAGCGCATCCTGGTGCAGGTGCCCGGCCTGGAGGACACCGCGCAGCTCAAGGAAATCCTCGGCCGTACCGCGCGCATGACATTTCACATGGAGTGCACCGAAGGCAACGTCGCCGAAGCGTTGCAGCTCGGCCCGCCGCCCGGCTGCGAGCTCTTCGAATCCGCCGATGAGGCGGAGCCGCCGGTGCTGGCGGAAACGCGCGCGCTCCTCTCCGGCGACGACCTCGCCGACGCGCAACCTGCGTTCGATCAGCAGACCAACCAACCGATCGTGACGTTCCGCTTCAACGCGCGCGGGGGGCGGCTCTTCGCCGACGCGACGCAGCAGAATGTCGGCCGCCGCTTCGCGGTCGTCCTCGACGACAAGTACATCACCGCGCCCGTGATCCGCTCCGCGATCCTCGGCGGATCGGGCCAGATCGAGGGAAACTTCACCGTGGAGAGCGCGCAGAACCTCGCGGTGCTGCTCCGCGCCGGAGCGCTTCCCGCCGACCTGACGATCGTTGAGGAGCGGACGGTCGGCCCGAGTCTTGGCGCGGATTCCGTCCGCGCCGGCGCCATGGCGGCCGTGGTGGCGCTGGTCGGCGTGGTCGTGTTCATGGTGGTTTGCTACGGCATCCTCGGCGTATTCGCCGACATCGCCATGTTGATCAATACCTTGATGATGGTCGGAATCATCACGGCCGCGGGCGCCACGCTCACCCTGCCGGGCATCGCCGGTATCGTGCTCACCATGGGCATGGCGGTCGACGCCAACGTTTTGATCTACGAGCGCATGCGCGAGGAGGCGCGGCTCGGCCGCTCGACCATCTCGGCCTTCGATTCAGGCTTCAAGTTGGCGCTCGCCACGATCGTCGACGCGCATCTGACGGCGCTGATCGCGGCAATCGCGCTATTCGCCCTCGGCTCCGGGCCGATCCGCGGCTTTGCGGTGGCCTTCGCCATCGGCATCGCCTGCACGCTCTTCACCGCCTATCTTCTTACGCGGCTGATCGTGGCGACTTGGGTGCGGCACGCGCGGCCCAAAGTCGTGCCGCTGTAGGAGCACGAAGATGCCCCTCCGCATCGTTCCGGACGACACCAAAATCCCGTTCATGAAGCTGGCGAGGATCCGCACGCCGATCTCGCTCGCCCTGATCGTGCTGTCGTTTGCGCTCTTCTTCACCGTCGGCCTCAACACCGGGATCGACTTCAAGGGCGGCACCGTCATCGAGGTCAGGAGCAAGGCTGCCGAAGCGGATCTCGCCGGCATTCGTTCAAGCGTCTCCGAGCTAGGCCTCGGCGATGTCGAGGTGCAGGGGATCGGCGCCGCGACCGATGTCCTCATTCGCGTGGCGATGCAGCCGGGCGGCGACG
The DNA here is from genome assembly GCA_050728815.1 of Propylenella sp. Lineage (GTDB taxonomy): Bacteria > Pseudomonadota > Alphaproteobacteria > Rhizobiales > Afifellaceae > DASWJZ01. Next base: position 12,841 of record JBOHKB010000391.1, on the reverse strand, counting down.
CCGCGCAGCAGGTCGTGGTTCAGAAGGTAAGGGAGGCGCTCGGCACCACCGACTACGAATATCGCCGCGTCGAAGTGGTTGGCCCGCGCGTTTCCGGCGAGCTTGCCTGGACAGGCTTGTGGGCGACGGTCTTCACCACGGTCGGAATCATGGCCTACATCTGGTTCCGCTTCGAATGGCAATTCGCAATCGGCGCGATGGCGACCTTGATCCACGACGCCATCCTGACCGTCGGCTTCTTCGCCGTCACGCAGTATGATTTCAACCTGTCGAGCATCGCCGCCATTCTGACGATCATCGGCTATTCGCTGAACGACACAGTCGTCATCTTCGACCGCATCCGCGAGCTGCTCCGCCGCTACAAGCAGATGGCGCTCGGCGATCTCATCGACCTCGCCACCAACCAGACGCTGGCGCGCACCTTGATGACGTCAGTCACGACGCTGCTTGCGCTGTTTGCACTCTTCTTTTTCGGCGGCGAAGTGATCCGCTCCTTCACCGCAGCCATGCTCTGGGGCGTGTTCGTGGCGACCGCATCCTCGATCTTCATCGGCGGTCCGATCCTGATCTACTTCAACCTGAGGCCCAGGGCCGAAGCGGCCGTGAGTTCGAAGCCCGCCAAGGCCTGACAAATGCCGGAGAGCGGCGGCGGCTTCCTGATCGAGCCGGCCCGCTTTCCGGGCCGCGCACCGATCGAGGCGTACGGCAATGGCGGCTTCCGCTTCGCCGACATGTCGCACCGCGGCTCGATCCTCGCGCTGCCGAGCGGCATCGAGGCGTGGCCCATCCGCGAGCCGGCGGAGATCGATCCGGCGAGCCTGTCGCGGCTCTTCGAAGAAGCTGCAACGATCGAGGTGCTGCTGATCGGGACCGGCGACGCAATGGCGCCGCTTTCGGCGGAAACGCTCAGCGCGCTCCAGGCGGCCGGCCTCTACCCCGATCCGATGTCCACCGGCGCGGCGGTCCGCACTTACAACGTGCTTCTCTCCGAAGAGAGGCAGGTGGCCGCCGCGCTGATCGCGGTGGAGAGCGTCCGCTAGAGGTGCGCCATCTCGGTCTCGTCGCAGGAGTAGCCGAGCTCCGCCAGGCCTTCATCGAGATAGTCGCCGAGCGTCGGGATGCCGATGAGGTAGGGAGCGGAGTTGGGCCTGTGACGCTCCCGCGCGAGGTTGCGGGCGCCGTCGAAGTCCGAACGGTCGAAATCGCCGCGTCCCACCCAGGCGATGGCAATCAGGTCGACGACCTCGTCGTCGTTCAGGTCGGCGATCGCTTCCTCCAGCTCCTGCTGCGTCGGATCGCCGGCATGATCCTCCAGAACCTCGCGCTCCGCGTCGTCCGAAGGGTTGGAGCCGGGGTCGGGTTCGACGGGCTCGACCTTGACGTCGAACTCGCGCGCCTTGACGATGATGTAGCAGACCTTCTCGGGGCTGACGTTGATGTCGATCGGGGCAGGAGGTTCCTTGATCATCGGGCTCTCTCGAACGGAATATCCTGGGGCGGCGAACGCTAACCGTCGCAGTCCATTGCGGCCGATCGGCGACGTTGCCACCTTGAGGTGGATCAAGAAGCCGGCCGTGGCATGTCGCATTTCGTCGCGAGACCGCGTAGAAGGCTGATCCGCGGAGCCGCGCAAGTCCTCGAAACGCGAGAAAATGCAGAAGTATCAGAAGCCTGCACTGGTGGTGGCGCCGATGATGGATTGGACGGACCGGCATTGCCGGTTCTTCCATCGCGGGCTGACGCGCCGTGCGCTGCTCTACACCGAGATGGTGACGGCGGAGGCGGTGATCCGCGGAGACCGCGAGCGGCTGATCGGCTTCAGTCCCGAGGAGCATCCGGTCGCGCTGCAGCTCGGTGGCGCGGAGCCGTCCCGCCTCGCCGAAGCGGCGCGGATTGGCGAAGATTTCGGCTACGACGAAATCAACCTCAATATCGGGTGCCCGTCCGATCGCGTGCAGTCCGGCACGTTTGGCGCGTGCCTGATGCGCGAGCCAGAGCTGGTCGGCGCATGCATCGCCGACATGAAGGACGCTGTCACAGTGCCAGTGACGGTGAAGTGCCGCATCGGCGTCGACGAGCAGGACCCGGAAGGGGCGCTCGACCGGCTGGCCGACGCCGTCATCGCCGCGGGCGTCGACGCGATCTGGGTGCACGCGCGAAAAGCCTGGCTGAGCGGCCTGTCGCCCAAGGAGAACCGCGACGTGCCGCCGCTCGACTATCCTCGTGTCTATCGGCTGAAGGCCCGGCTGCCCAAGACCTTCGTCGGCATCAACGGCGGCGTTCCCAACCTCGACGCGGTGCGCGCCCATCTCGAAACGGTGGATGGGGTCATGCTCGGCCGCGCGGCCTATCAGAACCCGGCGATGCTCGCCGAGGTCGACCGCCTGCTGGGCAGCGGCGAGCCGCCGGCGGATCTGATCGCGGCGGTCGAGCGCATGATCCCCTACGCCGCGGCGCATTGCGCGGCGGGCGGCAAGCTGGCGGCGGTGACGCGCCACATGCTCGGGCTCTTCCATGGACGGTCGGGCGCGCGCCAGTGGCGCAGAATCCTGACGGTGGAAGGCGCGCGTCCGGGCGCCGGACCCGAGGTCATCCGCCGCGCGCTTGCCGCGGTCACGCAACCCGGCCTGCTCGACGAGGCCGCCTGATCCCGACTGCTCCCGCCGCAGAGCTTTTCGCTCTCGCCGTCGCGCTCGCGGCGACCGGCGTCATCGCCGGCCTGCTCGCCGGCATTTTCGGCATTGGCGGGGGCGGGGTGATCGTGCCGGTGCTCTATCAGGCGCTGACCGTGCTCGGATTTCCCGCGAGCGTGACCATGCACGTGGCGGTCGGCAGTTCGCTCGCCTTCATCATCCCGACCTCGATCCGCTCGTTCCAGGCGCACAAGGCGCGCGGCGCCGTCGACATGGCGCTCCTGAGGAGCTGGGTCATCTCGGTTCCGGCCGGCGTGATTGCCGCCTCGTTCGTGGCGGCGCTGGTGAGCGGGGCAGGAATGCGGGCGATCTTCGCCGGGATCGCGTTCGTTGTCGGCGTGCGGCTTCTCTTCAACCGCGAGACGTGGCGGCTTCCCGGCGACGTCCCGGGCGGCTTCTTGCGCGCGGCGGCGGGTTTTCTGATCGGGCTCCTGTCGGCGCTGATGGGCGTCGGCGGCGGCATCATGGCCAACACCTTCATGACGGTCTACGGCCGCCCGATCCACCAGGCGATCGCGACGGCGTCGGGCGTCGGCGTGCTGATCGCCATTCCGGGCACCCTCGGCTACGTCGCGGCTGGATGGGGCGCGGATGGCCTGCCGCCTCTATCGCTCGGCTACGTGAACCTCCTCGCCATCGCCATCGTCATGCCGCTCAGCTTCTTCATGGCGCCGATCGGGGTCAGAATCGCGCATGCTTTGTCGAAGCGGCAGCTCGAAGTGAGTTTTGGGCTGTTCCTGATTTTGATGTCGGCCCGTTTTATGTGGAGCTTGGTCTGACGGGCGTGGGGGCTAAGGCACCAGCACCATGCGATTGCCGTCGACACGCCATCCCGCGAAGCGGTTGATGGTGTTCATCCCGAGGAGGCTCGTGTCCAGCGAGCCTTCCGGCATCACTCCGACGCTCAGCGACTGAAGCCGGAAGGGGCCGATCTCCAGCGACCCAAGGTCTGCGCGGGCGAAGAAGGCGATGCCGTTCGCGGTCTGCACAGGGCGATTGAACTCCAGCGCGGCGACATCGATGCCGCTCCGCTCTGCGTCGCGGAGCGTGAGCACGGTGGTACTCGCGCCGGTATCGATCAGGAAGCGGATGCGCGCGCCGTTGGCGTCGCCGTCGATGTGGAAATGGCCGTCGACGCCGCGTGTGATCGAAAGTTCCTGCGAGCCGTCGGGGTTGGTGATTTCCACGGCGCGGCTCGGCGAAAGCTCCTGCAACACCGGCGCGGCGATGCGTTGCAGCGGCGCCCGGTAGGCATAGGCGGCGACCAGGCCCAGTCCGATCAGCAGCCATATTCCGAGATGGCGAACGTCCAGCCGCGACCGGTCGCCGTAGCGTGAGCTTCTGCCGCGCCACCCGAACCCGGCTCCGATGAGGAGCGCCAGGAGGAGAACGAGATAGATGAGGCGGAGGGATTGGTCTTCGTCGAGGCCGAACATGGCGATCATGTGGGATGGCTCAGAGGATCATGGAAGTGCCGGCCGTCGCAAGCCCCGCGAGGAGCAGCGCTTCGGCGATCTGCTGGGCGGCGCCGACCGTGTCGCCGGTGTGCCCTCCGATCTGGCGCGCGGTGAACGCTGAGAATATGCCGACGCCCGCGGCGGCCATGAGCACGCCGATCAGCGCGGCGAGACCGAAGCCGACAAGGAGCGCGAGCGCCGCCACCGCTCCGACAGCGAGCCCGACGGCGAAAGCCAGATAATCCGGCCTGCCTGCCGCCTGCGCCATGCCGTCGGTCCGAGCCGGCGGGGTGTCGCGCCAGTGCCAGAGTGCCAGCGTCCGCGAAATGACGGCCGCGCAGATGATCGCCAGCGCAGCCAGTCCCGGACGGAGGCCGATCGAAGAAAGCGCGGCGAGCTTGACGACGAGCGTGAAGAAAAGCGCGAGCGCCCCGTATGTGCCGAGCCGGCTGTCCCGCATGATGGCGAGTTTTTCCTCACGCGTCCGGTCGCCGCCGAAGCCGTCAAAAGTGTCGGCGAGCCCGTCCTCGTGCATAGCGCCGGTGAGGGCGGCAAAGAGCGCCAGCACAAGCACCGCCGCCACAAGCGGCGGGAAATCGGCGGCGCGCGCGATGAGGAACAGGACCGCCGGGACAATCGCGAGCACGAGGCCGGCGATCGGCCATCCGGCCGCGCCTTTCTCAAGATCGAGCGTGGCTGTCGGCTGCCCCAACGGAACTCGCGAGAAGAAGGCGAGCGCAATCAGCGTATCGTCGGGGAGGCGGCGGAGGCGAGCGGCGAAATCGTCCATCGGGCACCGTGCTTCGACCAGCGATGCCGCTGGCGAGGCATTGCCCGGGCGGCCTCTCCTCTATAAACCCGCCGCCCCGCCGGAGAGAACCCGCGGCGTGAGTCTGGGGGATTCCGCATGCGAAGAGCCGAAACCGGCCTGCCGTTCGACGACATCCGGCGGCTCGTGGACGACCTCCCCGGTCCCGACGAGGCGGCGCGCGCGGCGGTCAAGGCGCGCGACGCGACGCTGACGAAGCCAGCCGGCAGCCTCGGGCGACTGGAGGAGATCGCGGCGTGGATGGCGGCCTGGCAGGGAAAGGCAAAACCGGCGGTAACACGGCCGCTGGTCGCCGTCTTCGCGGCGAACCACGGCATCGCCGCGCGCGGCGTCTCGGCCTACCCGCAGGCGGTGACGCGGCAGATGGTGGCGAATTTCTCGGCCGGCGGAGCAGCCATCAACCAGATATGCAATTCCTACGGCCTCGGCCTCAAGGTCTTCGAGCTAGCGCTCGACCAGCCCACGCCCGACATCGTGGTCGAGGACGCCTTCGACGAAAAATCCTGCGCGGCGACGATCGCCTACGGCATGGAGGCGGTGGCGGGCGGCGCTGATCTCCTGTGTCTCGGCGAGATGGGGATCGCCAACACTACGGTGGCGGCGGCGGTCTTTCACGCGCTCTACGGCGGCGCGGCCTCCGACTGGGTCGGGCGTGGCACCGGCGTTGACGACGTGGGGCTGACGCGGAAGGCGGACGCGGTTGCGGCCGCGATCGCCCGCATCGGCAGCGGGCGCGAGCCGCTGGAGGTGCTGCGCCGCGTCGGCGGACGCGAGATTGCCGCGATGGTGGGCGCGATTCTGGCGGCGCGCATGGAGCGCGTGCCGGTGATCGTAGACGGCTTCGTCACGACGGCCGCGGCGGCGCTCGTTCAGGCGATGCGTCCCGACGCGATCGACCATTGCCTGTTCGGGCATTGCTCAGCCGAAGCCGCCCACGCCGCTGTGCTGCGGCGGATGGGGAAGGAGCCGCTGCTGTCGCTCGACATGCGTCTCGGAGAGGGGACGGGCGCTGCGCTCGCCGCCGGCATCGTAAAGGCGGCGGTCGCGACCCACGCCGGAATGGCGACCTTCGCTGAAGCGGGCGTTGCGGGAAAAGACTAGGCGCGAGCGCTCACCCCGCGCGCCGAAGCGAGCGTGGCGGGCGTATTCGCTTCCCTGCATCGGGCCGCAGGTCGCGCGAGAAGGCCGAGACGACGCGCTTCGCCGGCAGCGTGGCGATCGCCTCGGTACCGACTCCGACCTTGCTGCGGAGCGTGAAGTTGCCGCCGTGCTGATGGATGAGCGCCTGCACGATCGGGATGCCGAGGCCGGTGCCCTGTTCGGCAGTCTTCAGGGAGATGGCCCCCTGGCCGAACGCGGAGAGCACGACCGGAAGCTCGTTCTCGGGTATGCCCGGCCCGTTGTCGCGCACCGAGATGTATTGGCCGCCGGAAGTCGTGCGCCCGACCTTCACCGTGATCTCGCCGCTCTCCGGCGTGAACTTCAGCGCGTTCGATACGAGGTTGAGCACGACCTGGCGGATCGCCTGCTCGTCGATGACGATCTTGCTCAAGCCGTCCTCGAATATCTCCTTGATCGCGATCGACTTCTGCCGAGCCTTGAGGTCGAGCAGCGAGCAGGCCTCGCGCGCGACCTCGGCGAGCGAGGTCAGCTCCTCGCGGAGCGCGCGCTTGCCCGCCTCGATGCGCGACAGGTCAAGGATGTCGTTGATGATCCTGAGGAGGTGCTGGCCGCTCGAATGAATGTCGTCGAGATAGCTCTTGTAAGCCTCGTTGCCGATCGGCCCGAGCATCTCCCCGCGCATCAGGTCGGAGAAGCCCAGAATGGCGTTGAGCGGCGTCCGCAACTCATGACTCATGGTGGCGAGGAACTGTGACTTCGCCATGTTGGCGGCCTCGGCGCGCCGCCGCGCCTCGTCGGATACCGCTTTCGCCTGTTCCAACTCGGCGAAGATCGCATCCTTCTCGGCCCGGTAGGCGAGGCTGCGGGCATTCTGCTCGTAGAGATGGCTGGTGAGATAGAGAAACAGAATCTCGGCGGTGAGCGTGCAGATCGAGATGGTGATGTTGAGGAAGTTCGGGTCGAACAGGTGCACCGCCGCCATGCTGAGCGAGATCGGCAGCGTGGCGGCCACAGCCGCCGCCGGGATCGGCGCGGAAAGGAGCGCACCGACGGCCAGCACGACGATGACCGCCGCGAGCCGGATGATCGCGATTCCGCCCGCCGTCTCCGGGTCCGCCCCGGGCGCTATCAGGAGCGGAAAGATCGCCCACGAGAGCCCGTAGGCGAGGTCGCGGTGCACGAAGCGCCGCTTCCAGATGTACAGGGTCGCATTCGCCAGCCCCTCGCGCAGGAAGCTCCGCGAGGCGCTCATCGCATAGAGATGGACGAGAAGGATCAGAGCGACCCAGGCGATCGCGGCGTAGAAGTTGCCGAGCCAGCCGATCACCGCGCCCATGATCAGCACGAGCAGCGGGACGACGGCGTAGGAGGAGAGGCGGTTCTTGGCGAACTGCTCGGCCATCTCTTGGTCGAAATGGAAGAGGTTCCGCCGCGGGTCGCTGTTGACCGGCAGGTGCCGGAGCAGCGCCCGCGTGATAAGCCGCCGACGCGCGGCCGGAGACTCCGACTCGGAGGGAGAGGCGGATACCGCCTCCGATACTGACGCCATGCCTGTCGTTCTTTATTAGCTTGCTTTTTCAAAGCATTGCATGGACTCCGTTAAGATAAGGCGAGCGGTCGTGGTTAAGGGATTGGAAGCGCGGACCCTCTGTTTGGTACCGGTAGTGGAGGATCGAGAAGCGGGAGCATCCAGCGTGCGCGTCCGCGTGAGGTTGGTTCTCCCGACCCGCATCGAGCGAAAGCACTGCGGGAGGCTGGTTCGACGGAGCCAGCTCAGCCGGCAATAGAACCGTTTTTTGCACGATGGCTAATTGTCGCGGGCTGTCGGCACATTGACCGTTGAGACGCCGATGTTGTAGAAAACTGTTCTAATCGCTCTACGTTCGGACCAATCCCATGGATCGCCTCGACCGCATGATCCTGACCATCCTGCAAGAAGACGCCACCGTACCGGTGGCGGAGATCGGCCGCCGCGTCGGCCTCTCCACGACGCCCTGCTGGCGCCGCATTCAGAAGATGGAGGAGGACGGCGTCATCAAGGGCCGCGTCGCCGTGCTCGCCGGGTCGAAGATCAATGCCAAGGTGACGGTGTTCGTGTTCATCACCACCAACCAGCACAACGAGGATTGGCTGACCCGCTTCTCGCGGGTGATTGGCGAGTTCCCCGAGGTGATCGAGTTCTACAGGATGAGCGGGCAGGTCGATTATCTCTTGAAGGTCGTGGTCCCCGACATCGAGGCCTACGACACGTTCTACAAGCGGCTTGTCTCCAAGATCGACATCATGGACGTGTCGTCCGCCTTTGCCATGGAGACGATCAAGAACGAAACGGCGCTCCCGCTCAGCTACATGCAGCTCGACCCGCCGGCGAAGCAGCGGGCCTGAGGGCTTTGCAGAATGCTTGTCGTCATTGCCGAGTTTGATCTGATCAACTCCGGGCATGACAACAAAGGCGCGTCCTAGTCTTTCGGCCGTGCCTTGATGCGCGCGATCTGCACGGGATCGGTCAGCTCCTTCGCAGCGTCCTTACCGATCCAGCGCGCTGTCTTATCGGATGATACTGCAAGCTTCTCGGCGAGCGCGAGCGCCGGGCCGTGCAGCGCCAGCGAGTGCTTGCCGATCTGACGGAGCGCCCAATTCACTGCCTTCCTGACAAAGTTGCGCGGGTCGGTCGCGTGTCGCTCGATGAGCGGCAGGAATTTGAGGAATTCCTTGTCCGGAAGCTTCTTGCTGTGGACCGCATGCACTGCGAGCAGGGCGAAGCCGGCGCGGCGCACGAACTCACGCTCGTCCGCCGACCAGACGGCGATCTTCTCTTCCACGAAGGGCGTGCGCACGAACAGCTTGGTGCAGGTCTGATCGCAAAGGTCCCAGGAATCGAACGCCGCCACCCACCGATCCATCTGCGCCGGCGTGACCTTGACGGGCTCGTCGATAAGCGCCGCGAGGATCCGCGCCTCGTGGATGCCGCTCTTCCACAGTGCCGCGGCGAGCGCGTGGTCACGCTTCAGGCGGCGCGCGAGCGGACGGAGCGCCGCCATGGAGACTCCGAAGGCGCGCGCGGTGTTGATGCCGAAGCGGGCCTGGCCCGCGCGGTTCGTCTCCGAACCGAGCGCCCTGAGCTCGGCAAGGACGGCGGCAGCCGTTTTCTCGGCGCGGACCGCGTCGCTCGCGGTTGTGGGCGCGCGTGCCGCACGCACCGCGCGGCCGCCGCTTCGCGCCGGGCCATGCTGCCGTTCGGTCATGCCGTAGGAACGCGCGCAGCCTTGCGGGCTTCCGCCGAAGCGTTCATGGTCCCCCGATCCATGGCAGCGGCCGGCCTGACCCCCTGGCATCGTGCGCGGCGCGCTGGTTTACCGATCTGAATCGTATAAGGTCGCACTATGGCGCGACCGTAAACCGCTGCGTCCGGAATGGGCATGCTGAAGGTCGTCGAGTCAACGCAGGAGTTCGACCCGGTCGGTGTCACGCGCAGGCGGAGGCCGTTCCGCCGCGTCGCGGCGGTGACGCTCGGCTGCATCGTCGTCATCGGCGCGGTGGTGGGCGGGCTCTTTTGGCAGGCGACGCGGTCCTCCATCAGCCTTGGCTATCTCAACAACCGGGTGGAATCGGCGATTGCGCAGCGGCTTCCCGCCGAAGCGAGGGTCCAGGTCGGATCGACCGCGTTCTCATATCGAGGCGGGCAGGGGGCGATCCTGCGGATCAGGGACCTCGCGCTGTTACTGCCCGGGATCGCGACTGTCTCAGTCGGCGAGCTGTCGACCGTGACCGATGCCGCCGCGCTTCTCGGCGGCCGCATCGACCTGCATTCCGTGACGATAACTGGGGTCGACATCGGCGTGTCCGGTGCGCCGGCCGCGTTGCGGGGAGAAGGCACCGGCGCAGACCTCGTCCGCCGCATGGCCATGAGCTTTATGGATCAGGTGATCGAGGCCGACATTCTCATGCGCGACGCCGGCCTCAAGGAGGTCATCGTCCGCGACGCGAGCATCCGCATGGGCGGCCAGGCGGGCGGCATCGCGCCCCGGCTCAGGATCGGCGAAGCGAACTGGCTGCCGCTTTCGCCGAACCGTAGCAAGGCGTGGATGCAGATCGTCGACAAGAGCGGAACCGGCTGGGACCTGACGCTGGAGCGGCGCGAGACGCAATTCGGCAATATCGCGGTGACCCTGGAGTTCGAGGACGTGCCGGTCGCCGCCCTCGCACCGGAGCTCGCGCGGGACGATGGCGGCCCGTATTTCCGCTCGACCGTCACATTGCAGACCCGTATGGCGCGAGACGCGCAAGGCAAGTTCCTCGGGCTGCGTGGGATGTTGTCGACTGCCGACGGCGAGCTGTCGGTCACCGGCGTAGACAAGATAAACGTCGCCTCCACCGCGCTCAATTTCGCGCTCGACGCCGACGGCGACCGGCTCGCCATTCCGAGCGGCGAAATTCGCACGCATACCGGCTACGTCGCGTTCGAAGCAGCCGCTGATCTGGCCGAGCTCGGCCATACGACCGTTGTCGGCAATATCCGCAACGGCGCCCTCTCGACGCCGATTGGCGAAAAGAAATCGGTCCACATCATCGGCGGCGGCGGCATGGCCCGCGTCAATTTCGCCGACCTCGGCATGGAGATCGAACGGCTGCAACTCGTGACACCCGATGGCATCGCTTCAGTCATCGGCCAAGCGAGCCTGGCCGGCCCCACGCCCGGCGTTTCCTTCGCGCTTTCGATGACGGAGCTTCCCGCCGCCACGGTGCGCGCGCTTTGGCCGCCCTTCGTCGCCGACAAACTGCGGCTTTGGTTCGATATCAACGTCAAGTCCGGAACGCTCGGCCCCGCGACGCTGCAGGTCGCGCTGCCGCCCGACCATATCGGCCCGCGCAATCGCGGCAAGGTGCTGCCCCGTTATGCGCTGGTGGGCTCGCTGCCTTTCCGCGAAGCTGAGTTCTCGCCGATCAGCACCTTCCCGGCAATCAGCAACGCTTCCGGCGAGATCGCCTTCGCCAACGCCACCGCGAACATCGTGGCGCAATCGGGCATCATCGCCGTGCCCGGAAAGGGCGTCCTGCAGGCGGCCGGCACCGGGCTCGTCGTCCCGGAACTTGGGCGGGCACAGCCGCGGGGGGACCTTCACCTGGAGCTTTCCGGCCCGGCGACGGCGCTCGCTCAGGTCTCGAATACGCCGCCGCTTTCGGTGGCTCGCGACCGTGCGCTCGTCCCCGAGAATTTGAGCGGCGAGGCCGCCCTTTCGCTCGACGTGAACATCCCGCTCTACGCTGCCGACTTCGCCGGCGTGATTCCAAACTTCCGGCTCGCGTTGACGGATTTCTCGAGCACCACGCCGATCGAGGGGCGCAGCGTCGGCGAAGCCAACCTCGTGCTTGAAGGGAACCCGCGCAGCTACACGGTCAAGGGCGACGGCAAGCTCGACGGCTACCAGGCGTCCGTCGACCTGATTCAAGGCAGCGCCGCGCCGGACCAGTCCGCCGTCATCGTCGAGCTTGATGACGAGGCGCGCAAGCGGATGGGGATCGGGTTCGGGCAGCTCGTGACGGGTCCGGTCCAAGCCTACCTGATGAACACCGGGGAACTGGGTCAGCAGGTCGCGCTCGACCTGAAGCAGACCCGCATCAACCTTCCCTTCCTTGGCTGGGAGAAGGGGCCGGGCGTTCCCGCCACCGCGAGCTTCGTGATGGACAAGACCGCGGAGGGAACGCAGCTCTCCAAGTTCCTGCTGTCGGGCAAGGGGTTCGAGGTGAGGGGCGATCTCTCGATCGGTACCGACGGGCGTCTCAAGGAGATGACGCTCGAGCGCGTCGCGCTGCGCCCCGGCGATCAGCTCTCGGCTACCGTTACCGCCAACGACCGCGGATACGATGTGCAGATCACCGGCAGCGTGCTCGATGCGCGCGGGATCATCGGGCAGGTCGGCGCGCAGCAGCTTGCCGGCGACGCCGACATCTTCCCGGTGCGCGTATCCCTCGATATCGATGTGGTGCGCGGCCAGAACGACGTCTCGCTGTCCGGCATTGCCGGGACGATGACCATCACACGCAAGGGGCTCGATGCGGTTTCGCTCAAGGGCAACGCCAACTCCAACCAGCCCTTCGAGTGGACGCTGACGCGCGACGGAGACACGCGCACGCTCCGTGTCTTCGCGAGCGCCGGCGGGGCGCTCATCCGTTTCGCCGGGATCTACAGCCGCGTCGGCGGCGGCAACCTCGTCGTCGACTATAGCGGCAAGGTGGACGGCGGCGGCAGCGGCGTGATGGTGCTGCACGACTTCCGCCTGATCAACGAGGCGGCGCTGAGGAGCGTGCTTGAGCCGGCGTCGCCGCGGGCAGGGATGGTGCATTCCTATTCGCCGACCGGCGGCGACTTTCAGTTCTCGCAGCTCCGCATCCCGTTCCGTCAGGAACGCTGGGTCATCAACATCGACGACGCGGCGCTGCGCGGCGCCTCGATTGGGGCGACGGCGAGCGGCACGATCAATGTCCCCGACAGCAAGATGGCAATTAGCGGGACTTTGATCCCGGCATTCGGCATCAACAACATAGCCGGTGCGATTCCGCTGCTCGGCGCGATCCTCGGCGGCGGCCGCGACGAGGGGCTTGTCGGCATCACCTACAAGCTGTTCGGTCCGCTCGACCAGCCGGAGCTGGTCGTGAACCCGATCTCGGCGATCGCGCCAGGCATCTTCCGCAAGATATTCGAGTATCGCTGAGCTTCAGGCGGGCACGACGAGGACGTG
>JBOHKB010000390.1:0-7498 GCA_050728815.1 Propylenella sp. | reverse complement strand
AAAATGGTCGCCCTGATCGCGGTTGCCCGGAAGCTCCTCACCATCCTCAACGCCATCCTCAGAGACGGAAGACCATGGCAAACCGCTTGACTTCCAACACAGTCGCTGAGGTGCGAGGCCGCAATCGCGGCCGAGCCTCGAAGGACGCTCTTCCGCCCGTCCACGGTGAGAGTGCGCGCCGCTCATGCCTCGATGCCGAGATAGATTTCGCGGACCTCGGCGGAGGCGATCACCTTGTGCGGGTCGCCCTCGGCGATTTTGCGGCCGAAGTTCAGCACCAAGAGCCGGTCGACCACCGCAAGCAGCGCATGCACGACATGCTCGATCCACACGATGGTGACGCCCTCGGCGCGAAGGTCGCGGATCTGGCTGACAAGCACTCCGCACTCGGCCTCGGTCAGCCCGCCGGCGATCTCGTCGAGGAGCAGGATGCGCGGCTCTGCTGCGAGGGCGCGGGCAAGCTCCAGGCGCTTCCGCTCAAGCAGCGTCAGCGCGCCGGCGCGGCGGTTGGCGAGGCGGAGGAGCCCAGTCCGCTCCAGGATAGCGCCGCAGCTTTCCGCCACCTCCGCTTCGCGGCGGTTGCGGCCGTGCGTGGCGGCGACAAGAAGATTCTCGAACACCGTCATGTTGGCGAAGGGCTGCGGAATCTGAAAGGAGCGGGCGATTCCGGCGCGAGCGCGCACCTGCGGGGGCGCGTCCGTCACGTCGCGGCCGTCGAGGCGCACGCTCCCCGAATCCGGCTTGAGCGAGCCGGCGATCAGGTTCAGAAGCGAGGTCTTGCCCGCGCCGTTCGGACCGATGATGCCGAGCGCCGCGCCTTCCTCGATCTCAAGATCGATCTTGTCCGCGACCACGACCGAGCCGAAGGCTTTCGAGAGGCTTTCGAGCTTCAGGATCAAGATGGCCGCCCCCTGACGCGTCATCCTCGGGGAGCGTAGCGAAACCCGAGGACGCAGACGAGTGTGGCCGCCGGGCCCTCGGGTCAAGCCCGAGGGTGGCGCCGTTCCGGGCGCCACAAGCACATGAGCGCCACGAACGAAACGCGGCTAGGTCGTGGACTCAAAGCGCATCCATAGACGTGTTGCAGCGATGAGGACAGCGGCGAGGAAGTTGCGGGCGGTCTTGTCGTAGCGGGTTGCGATGCGGCGGAAGTGTTTGAGCTTGTTGAAGAAGCGCTCGACGAGGTTGCGATGGCGATAGAGGCTTCGATCGACCGAGCGTTGGACATTGCGGTCGCGGCAAGTGGGAATGTGGGGACGCCCGCCGATCGCCTCGACCTGATCGAGGATGGCTCGCGCATCGTAGCCACGGTCGGCGACGAGGTCGCGGCCGTGGGCAATGCCGGCAATCAGCTGCGGCACGGCGGCCTTGTCGGAGGCTTGGCCTGGGGAGAGCAGGATGCGGATCGGCAGTCCGTTGCCATCGACGAGCACGTTGATCTTGGTGCTCAGTCCTCCACGAGAACGGCCGATGGCGTGATCCGCGCCCCCTTTTTTCCGCCGGCGGCGTGCTGGTGGGCTCGCACGATGGAGGAATCGATGAGATGCATCGATTGCGGAGACTTCGCCGCCAGCGCCTCGAAGACTTTGAGCCAGACGCCACGCTTGGCCCAGCGGTTGAAGCGGTTGTACACGGTCGTGTATGGGCCATACCGCTCCGGCAGATCGCGCCATGGCGTGCCCGTGCGCAGCACAAAGAAGATGCCGTTCAGAACCTTGCGATCATCGAGCCGCGGCCGTCCGTTTTTCTTTCCTTCCGCGCCGGGCAGCAGTGGCGCCACGATCTCCCACTCCGCATCGCTCAGATCAAATCGTGCCATCGCAAGGCCTCCTCGAATCGGAAGCCTTGAATCACCAACCCCCATTGCCCTCAAGCGCTTTGGGTACAGAACCTAGCCGATCGGCTCCATGCTGCCGCCCGTCGGAATGTTCGGAGCGGTCTGGTTGTCGACGATGACCATGTCGTACTTGCCGTCACCGACTAGGCGCCACTGGCCGCCGACGAGCGGCGTCTTGGCGACGTTCTTCTGAGCGAACGGCGGCAGATTGGCGCCGTTCCACTCGATATGGCCGGCAAGCGTGTCGAGGCTGGTGTTTGCGATAGCGGCCACGTAGCTCTCCGGATCGTCGATGTCCTCTGTGCGCTTCAACACGTCGATGCCCACCTCGAACAGCGAATGGATGAAGCCGACCGGCTGTGTCCATTGCTGCCCGGTCGCCTCCGTGAACGCGTCCGCGACCTCCTTGCCGCTTTGGCCGGTCAATGAGGACGTGAATGGATGGCTCGGCGACCACCACACTTCCGAAGAGAGGTTGTGGCCCTGATCTCCGAGCGCCTCGACCGAGGACGGGAAGAGGATCGCCTTGCCGACGGAGCAGGCCTTCGGCTTGTAGCCCTGCTGCAGCGCCTGGTTCCAGAAGGTGGTGAAATCAGGTGGCAGGACGACGCCGGTCACGATCTCACAGCTCGCTTGTTTGAAGGCGTTGATCTGCGCGGTGAAGTCGTCCGTGAGGTTCTGGTAGCGGCCCGGATCGGTCAGCGAGAAACCCTTCGCACTCAACGCGGGCGGCAGACCGACATTCCCGTCGCCCCAGGCGTTGCCGTCGGCGTCGTTCGGGAAGAGGCCCCCGACCGCCTTGTTGGTGTCGAGCTGGCCCCACATGTTGGTGAAGACTGCAATGACGTCTTCCAGGCCCCAGAAGAAGTGGTAGGTCCAGTTGAACGGCTGCCAGGTGCTCGGGTCGCCGGGATTGCCCTGCCTGCCGATGAAATAGGGTTGCCAGGGGCAGTTGTTGGAGACACACGGCACTTCCTCGATCTCGCATTGGGTCGAGACCGGGTTGACCGTCTCCGGCGTGTTGGCGACCAGCATCAGGTCGATCTCGTCGTCGACGATCAGTTCCTTGGCGACTTCGGCGGCGCGGTTCGGGTTCGACTGGCTGTCCTTGACGATGATCTCGATCGGATGGCTCGTGCCGCCGATATCGACGCTTCCGCCAGTCGTTTCCTGCATCGCCTGCAGCGTGAAATCGTCGGCCGCCGCGAACGGCGCGAGCGGTCCCGTCTGCGGGCTCACATAACCGACCTTGATAGCGCGCGCCTGTGCGCGGACGGCCGGCGCGAAGAGCGGCATAGCGGCGGCTGCCGCGCCCGCCGCGGCCGTCGTCTTCATAAAGGTGCGGCGGTCAACCCTGCCTCTGATGCTTTTCATGGCGTGCCCTCCCAAGGTGCCTTGCCCGTTGCGGAATGCGTCACGTAACGGCACTGGGGACTGGGGCGGCGAGACGATTGCACTCGCCCAGAAGCTGCCCCCATCGCGCCGGTTTTGACGCGCTCCTTGACTTTTGTTCGATAATCGAACACTCGTTCGTATATCGGCAATTCTCAGGCAGAGTTTTCGCGGTGTCAACGGAGACTTCGCAGATCGGCGCGCAGCGGAAGGACTCCGCTCGTTCAAAGGCGCCGCGTCCAACTCCCGCTGCCGCGCCGGGCGCCGATCGCGAGTTCATGACCACGCTTGCGAAAGGGCTCACGGTGCTCCGCGCCTTCACCGTGCAACGCTCGTCGATGACGCTGTCGCAGACCGCCGCCGCCGCCGACCTCACGCGCGCAACCGCGCGGCGCGTGCTCCGCACCTTCGTGGCGCTCGGCTATGTCGAGCAGAACGGGCGGCAGTTCTCGCTGACGCCGCGCGTGCTCGAACTCGGCTTCGGCTATCTGTCAGCGCAGAGCTGGATCGAGCGCGCAGTCCCGGTGCTGAAGGAGCTCTCCGCGCGTGTCCAGGAATCCTGCTCGGCGGCGATCCTGCAGGGCACTGACATTGTCTACGTGGCGCGTGTGCCGACCAGCCGCATCATGTCGGTCGCCGTCAGCGTCGGCTCGCGGCTGCCGGCCTTTCACACCTCGCTCGGCCGCGTGCAGCTCGGCTTCATCGAGGACGCCGAGATCTGGCGGCGGCTGATGTCGATCAGGATCGAGCCCTACACCACGCACACCATTACGGACCCGCAGGCGCTCTTCGACCGCATCAAGTCCGATCGCGAGCAGGGTTTTTCGATCGTCGACGAGGAGCTGGAGCGCGGGCTCCGCTCGATCGCGGTGCCGGTCGTCGACCGCGCGGGCGACGCCGTCGCCGGCTTGAATGTCTCCACCAACTCGACGCGCATCACGCGCAACCACATGCGCGAGCAATTCTTGCCGAGGCTGCGCGAGGCGGCGGGGCAGATATCGAGCTTCTTCGCGTAGCAATTTCAGCGTCGGGCCGCGCTTGTCATCGCGCGCCTGGAACCGTATCGTTCGTAAATCGCACACTTGTTCGATTATCGAACTACAGAACAACGCGCCAGACGGGAAGGGAAGCGCCATGGCAGAGAGGGCCCTGCAATCGACCGACGACGCAAAGGCTGCGTTCGCGAAGAAACCCGAGACGATCGCAAACGTCGCCGCCAAGCGGCCGATGAACGGCAAGGAGTTCCTCGAATCGCTGCGCGACGACCGCTGCGTCTACATCTACGGGGAGCGGGTCAAGGACGTCACCGAGCACCCGGCCTTTCGCAACACGGCGCGGATGCTCGCGCGCTTCTACGACGCGCTGCACGACCCGGCGAAGAAGGACAAGCTGACGCTCCCGACCGAGACCGGCAACGGCAGCTTCACGCATGCCTACTTCCGTGCGCCGAAGACGCTTCAAGAGTCGATCGCGGGCCGCGACGCGATCGCCGAGTGGGCGCGCATCGGCTACGGCTTCATCGGTCGCGCACCGGACTACAAGGCGGCCTTCCTCGGCACGCTCGGCGCCAACTCGGATTTCTACGATCCGTACCAGGAGAATGCGAAGCGCTGGTACAAGTTCAGCCAGGAGCGTGTGCCCTTCGTCAACCACGCGATCATCCATCCGCCGGTCGACCGGGACCGTCCGCCCAACGAGGCCGCCGATGTCTGCGTGCACGTGGAGAAGGAGACCGACGCCGGCATCATCGTGTCCGGCGCCAAGGTGGTCGCCACCGGCTCTGCGCTGACGAACTATACCTTCGTCGCGCACCACGGCCTGACGCCGCTGCAGGACAAGAATTTCGCCGTCGTCTTCATGATTCCGACCGACGCGCCGGGCGTGAAGTTGATCTGCCGCACCTCGTTCGAGATGGCGGTGACGGTGATGGGCAGTCCCTATGACTATCCGCTGTCGAGCCGGCTCGACGAGAACGACGCCATCTTCATCCTCGATAAGGTGCTGGTGCCCTGGGAGAACATCTTCGTCTACGCTGACGTGGAGAAGGCCAACAACTTCTTCCCTCGCACCGGCTTCCTGCCGCGCGCGCTCCTGCACGGCTGCACGCGGCTCGCGGTGAAGCTCGACTTCATCGCCGGGCTGATGCTGAAGGCGGTGGAGGCGATGGGCACGAGGGACTTCCGCGGCGTGCAGGCGAAGGTCGGCGAGGTGATCGGCTGGCGGAACGCCTTCTGGGGCCTGTCAGACGCTATGTGCCGCGATCCGCAGCCCTGGATCGGCGACTATCTCCTGCCCAACCAGCAGCCGGGCTCTGCCTACATGATCTTCGGCACCTACGCCTGGTCGAAGATCAAGTACATGATCGAGGAGACGGTCGCCTCCGGGCTGATCTTCCTGAACAGCTCGAAGCTCGACTTCGAGAACCCGGAGATGCGGCCCTATCTCGACCAGTACCTGCGCGGCTCACACGGCTACAGGGCGCAGGAGCGGGTGAAGCTGATGAAGCTCCTCTGGGACACGATCGGCTCCGAGTTCGGCGGCCGCTCCGAGCTCTACGAGATCAACTGGTCCGGCTCGACCGAAGAAATCCGCCGCTATTGCCTCTTCGGCGCGCAGGCGTCGGGCGCCGCGGAAAAGATGGTCGGCTTCGCCGAGCAATGCATGGCCGAGTATGACATCGACGGCTGGTGCGTTCCCGACATGACCGACCCGGGCGAGCTGAGCCATTTGATGAAGCGCAGGCGGAAGTGACGCCGCAGACCCGCATGAACCCAGGCCGGTGGCGTATCGCGACTGGCGGTTCCTCTCCCCTCAGGGAAGAGGTCGTCGCACGCCGTCAGGCGTGCCGCGGGTGAGGGGGCTTGCGTGAGGAATCTCCCCCTCACCCGGCCTCCGCTTCCGCCTTCGCCCTGCGGGCTCCGGCGGACGAGTCGCTCGGCCGACCTCTCCCCGATGGGGAGAGGACGGGGGCGATACCGCATGCACTTGTCTCTGCGCTGCCAGTGACGGTCCGAGCATGGGCCGGGCGGCAAAGATCGGGGCGTTTGACTATCGCGGGCTGCCGCACCGCGTCCTCTTCGGGCCCGGCCGTGTCGCCGAGTTGGCCGACGTGGTGCGCGGCTTCGGATGCGCGAAGGCGCTCATCCTTTCCACGCCCGAGCAGCGGGATGTCGCCGAGCGCGTGTCGGGAATTCTCGGCGACCTCGCCGCCGGCATTTTTGCCGGCGCGGCGATGCACACGCCGGTCGAGGTGACCGAGGCGGCGCTCGCGCGCTACGCCAAGCTCGGCGCCGACTGCATCGTATCCGTCGGCGGCGGCTCCACCACCGGCCTCGGCAAGGCGATCTCGCTCCGCAGCGGCGCGCCGCAGCTTGCGATCGCCACTACGTATGCCGGTTCGGAGGTGACGCCGATCCTGGGCGAGACCAAGGACGGCGTGAAGACCACGCAGCGGAGCGACAAGATCGTGCCGAATGCGGTGATCTACGACGTTGAGCTGACGCTTTCGCTGCCGCTGCGGCTCTCCGCCACAAGCGGGCTGAACGCCATGGCGCACGCGGTCGAGGCTCTCTACGCGCGAGACGGCAATCCGATCGTCTCGCTGATGGCGGAGGAGGGGCTCCGCGCCTTCGCCGAAGCGCTGCCGCGGGTCGCCGCCGATCCGCGCGCGCTCGATGCGCGGACGCTTGCGCAATACGGCGCTTGGCTCTGCGGCATGTGCCTCGCCCAGACCTCCATGGCGCTCCACCACAAGCTCTGCCACGTGCTCGGCGGCGCGTTCGACCTGCCGCATGCGGAGACGCATGCGATCGTGCTGCCGCATGCGACCGCCTACAACGCGCTGGCCGCGCCGGAGGCGATGGCGCGGATCGCGCGGGCGATCGGGGCGGACGATCCCGCCACCGGGCTGTATGGGCTCGCGCGTTCTCTCAAAATCCCGCTCGCTCTAAAGGACATCGGAATGCCGGCGGACGGCGTCGACAGGGTTGCGGCGATGGCTGCGAAGGATCCCTACTGGAACCCGCGCCCTATCGAGGCCGACGCCATCCGCGACCTCATCCGCCACGCTTACGAGGGCGCGCCGCCGCCGGCAGTTAGGCTCGCAACGTGAGGCGAGTCCGGCCTTGCGCAGCCTGGAGCGGCGTGGGCAAGGTTCGCGGCCGGAGCAAGAAAAGGGGAAGGAACCGAGGACATGGATATAGCGGGCTGCGCGGCGATCGTGACCGGGGGTGCGTCCGGGCTCGGCGCGGCGACGGCGCGCGCGCTCGC
>JBOHKB010000389.1:0-12065 GCA_050728815.1 Propylenella sp. | reverse complement strand
GGGCGTGACGGCTGCCGTCTTTCCCGCCGCAGCTGCGCGCGCCTCTATCGGCGCCCTGAGCGCCGAACGCTCCTCCAGAGAAAGCGTTGTGCGCGACGCCGGGCTCCGCACCGAAAGCATCGGGGCTCCCAAGGCGAGGACCCAGGCGTCGTACCCGTATTGCGTCCACTCGTCGTAGGGCAGGATCGCGAAGCCTTTGTAGCCCCAGGCCGGGCCCCACGAGTTCTGCACGATGAAACCGTCAGGCCGGTAGCCGACGAGACAGAAGGCATGACCGCCGAGCTTTTCGTTCGCGCGCTTCGGCCTGATTGTCGCCGCCTCGAGCGTAGGGCGTTCTTCCAGCGTCCATCCGTTGTGCACGTCGGACGAGACGAAGATCGCGTGCACTTCGTTGATCGCCGCCTGCATGTCGACCAGAGATTTCGCGTCCACTCGATAGTAAGCGCCCAGCGGACACTTCGCGGCGTCAGCGTCCCAATCCGGACGGCTCCGACCCTCCGCGCCGTCCTTTTCGCGGTAGGGCCAGTACGCCTCCGAGCAGACACCGTGCTTGTGGAAGCCCTTCATGGCGCCGCGGCAGCTGGAGCCGTCGTAGTCTTCGCCCCGCCACTCGTCGTAGAGGCGCGCATTCTGATAAAGCATCCGCGGACTGATGAGCGGCGGCTTCGATGACTTGCCCTTCCCCCGCCCGCCTTTCGTTCTGGTCAAGCGCTCCCAGCGGAGGTAGTTGACGACTGCCGCGAGCCCAAAGCCAGTGCACGCGCCCTCGTCTCCCTGGTCGAGCACCATGCCGTCGCCCGCGTAGCGTGGGAAATAGGCCTTGATGTCCTCGGGGCTCGGACATTCGTCCGGCAGGCTCACGAGGGGCGGCCGGTACGGCAGATCGCGGAAATCGATGCGGTCCGGACGCGCGTCTAGCTTCAGATTTCTGATCGTTGTCGTCGGCATCGCTTCCCTCCCCTGCCAGCCGGGAGCAGCTACTCCGGTGGCCGTCCCGGCCTGGCAATTTTTGGTTGCATGACATTAGACAGGGAGTGCCCGACCCGCAATCTCGGGTGCGGCGCGAACGGTGCCGGCGTAAGGGTCCTGGAGCGGTGATGGCCTTGGTCGCGGGCGCTGACGGCTGCCGCTACGAGCGCGCCGCGGCAATCGATGCGCGGAGCACGACTCGGCCTGCGCTGATAAGTAACCCCCGCGTCACCCCCGCCTTCCCCTCCGGCGGCACGTGGACGAAGCCGACGCGCCGGGTCGTCGGCACCGCGTAAAGCGAGCGATAGAGGGTTGCGTTGCAGACGTAGTCCCCGGCGTCGTCGGAGAGTGCTGCGGGAAAGCCGGCTTCCGTCAGCGCGGCGACGATGGCCGAAACCGGCAGCGTCGAATGCAGAACTTCCGGCCCGGTTCGGCGGGCGCGACCCGAGCGGAGCGCGTGGCCGGTTGCATCGGGTTTTTCGGGGCTGACCGCGTTCCGCCCGATACGCTCCACGTGGATCGCATTGATTTTCTGGGCCAGCCCGAAATGCACCACGACATCCGGGCGAAACCCTGCAAAGAGCCGAAGGAGCATCTGCCACGAGCGGCGATAGTCGGTGGGGAGCACCGCCGCCTTGAGCGCGCTCGCACCGAAAGCCTCGGCCGGCTCGTCCGCAAGCGCGCGCACAAGCGCTTCGGTCGGATTCTCCGGCGCGCCCGGGAAAGGCCCGAAGCCGGTGACCAGCAGTTTTGGGTTCCTATCCTTGATCACGTCGCGTTGCGCCTGCTGTTCGAAAGAGCACGAAGGTAGAGCGTCTCGACCGGGCGGAATCGGATGAAGCGCATTGCATCGAGGCGCGCATCGTGCGGCGCCCAATGCTTACGCGCCGCCGCAACGGCCTCCTCCAACGCTTCCGGCTCGATCTCCAATGCAAGGGTCACGTGAGGCACCCAGTGCTCCCGACGATAGTGCTCCCAGCACGACTGCGCGAAGCCGGCAAGCGCCGCATGGTAGCGCCGGTGGAGCGCCAGCAGCTCTTCGGTAACGACTGGGCCGAGATAGAGGACGCTTCGTGCGCCTGGGAAAACGCCGATCATAGCCAAGCGGATCGGGATCGGCACGACCGTCTCGGCGAAACGTTGAAGTTCGTCCACGAACTGTTCGACCGACACGTCATCGTAGACGCCAAGAGAGATGTGATGGACATCGCCGATTCGCCGGACGGTCTGCAGGCCGGCTACTTCCTCGAGGCGCTCGGCGATCTCATCCAATTGGGCGTTGGCGGCGGCGTCAAGATCAAGCTGAGCGGTGAAGGGCATGATATGGCGCGAACACCCCTCCCGGCCTTCGGCTGACGCCGGACGCCACCCTCTCCCGCGAGGGGAGAGGGCGATCGCCGATTCTACGCCGCCTTTTTCGCCGCTATCAGGCCGCGGTTCAAAAGCAGCTCGGCGATCTGCACGGCGTTCAGCGCCGCGCCCTTCCTAAGATTGTCGGAGACGATCCACATCGACAGGCCGTTCTCCACCGTGGGATCCTCGCGTATGCGGGAGATGTAGGTGGCGTCCTCGCCGGCGCATTCGTAGGGCGTGACGTAGGTCGCCTCCGCCGGGTTGTCGACGACGAGGCAGCCCGGCGCCTCGCGCAGGATATCGCGCGCCTCGTCCGCGCTGATCGGCTGCTCGAACTCCACGTTCACCGCCTCAGAGTGGCCGACGAACACCGGCACGCGCACGC
This sequence comes from Propylenella sp., assembly GCA_050728815.1. Lineage (GTDB taxonomy): Bacteria > Pseudomonadota > Alphaproteobacteria > Rhizobiales > Afifellaceae > DASWJZ01. The sequence goes on along the minus strand of JBOHKB010000389.1, from coordinate 9,358 downwards.
AGGTCGCGGTGAGCTTGATCTTCCGGTCCAGAATCTTCTTTGTCTCCGCCACCATCTTCCACTCCTCTTGAGTGAAGCCGTCCTCCATGAAGTTGCCGATGTGCGGGATCAGGTTGAATGCGATGCGCTTGGAAAACTTCTTCGGCTCGATCGGATCGGCGACAAAGACCGCGCGCGTCTGGTTGAAGAGCTCGTCCATCGCCTCCTTGCCGGCGCCGGAGACCGACTGGTAGGTCGCCACCACGACGCGCTTGATCGTTGCGCGGTCGTGCAGCGGCTTCAGCGCCACGACGAGCTGCGCGGTCGAGCAGTTCGGGTTGGCGATGATGTTCCTCCTGGCGAAACCGTCGATAGCGTCGGCGTTCACCTCCGGCACGATGAGCGGCACTGCGGAATCGTAGCGCCAGGCGGAGGAATTATCGATGACGACGCCGCCCTGCGCGGCGATCTTCGGCGACCATTCCTTGGAGACCGCGCCGCCGGCCGACATCAGCGCGATGTCGGTGCGCGAAAAATCGTAATGGTCGAGCGCCTGCACCTTCAGAATGCGGTCGCCGAACGAAACTTCCGTTCCCTGGCTGCGGCGCGAGGCGATCGCCGTGACCTCGCAGGGAAAGCGGCGCTCGTCGAGTACGTCGAGCATCTCGCGCCCGACATTGCCGGTCGCGCCGACGACGGCGACCTTCAGCCGCTCGGCGGTACTCGGCTCGCGTGAGATGAAATCGGCGACGTCAAGGGCCATCGTACAGCTCCTTCCCTCCCCGTTATGGCCCCGGCGAGTTTCTCGCACGGGCCCTCCCCCTTCCTGTCCCGGGGGAGGCGTCGGGACGGAAGGCGGATCAGCGGGTCTTGGTTTTCGCCGTCCAGCGCATGGCGCTGCGTTCATACCCGTCCCCGCAACGATGTCAATTCGCCCCGATTGCAAAAGGGCGGATTGCGGTTCATTCCAGTCGCCAGTGCGTGATTTCGGACAAGCCAAGCGCGACACTACATTCCCTCGGGGCTTCTCGAAGGAGGCACAGATGGACAAGCATCGCATGAGCCGCCGGGCGCTTCTCGCCGGCACAGCGGCGGCAGGTGTTCTCGCGGCCGGGAACGCAGCCGCGCATCACGGCTGGGCGTGGACGGAAGGCGAGCCGTACACGCTGACCGGAATCATCGAGAACATCTATCTCGGCAATCCGCATTCGGCCCTCAAGGTGCGCGCCGAAGACGGCGTCTGGGACGTCGATCTCGCGCCGCCCGCGCGGACGGCCCACGCGGGGTTTGACGAGAACGCGGCGAAGGTCGGCGATGAGGTCACCTGCATCGGCTTCCGCGCGCAGGACCCGAACGACAAGCACATGAAGGCCGCGCGGGTGATCGTGAATGGCAAGACCTACGACGTCTATCCCGAACGCGTGCCGCAGACCTGAGCAGGCGCGACCGGCTTGCTGACCGAGTGGCTCCAGGCGCTGAATGACTGGGAAGTGGCGACGGTGCTCCGTCGTTCGCCCACGCTCTATCCGTTCCTTAACGCCGCGCACATCCTCGCGCTCGGCGTGCTCGTCGGCAGCATCCTTCCCGCCGACCTCAGGATGCTCGGACTGTTCCGCGGCGTGGCGGCCGGTCCGTTCCTGAGGCTGCTGACGACTGTATCCGCAATCGGCCTCGCATTCGCGATCGCGAGCGGCTTCCTGCTCTTCTCGGTCAAGCCGCTCGACTATGCCGTGAACCAGGCGTTTCTCGCCAAGGTTTCGCTTGTCGCGCTCGGCACAGTGAACGCGCTCATCGTCCGCTTCAGCGGAGGGTGGCGGATGATGCTGGCGACCGGCGAGAGCAGCGCCGGGCTCAAAGTCGGAGCACTGCTCTCGTTGATCATCTGGGTCGCAGCGATCGCCTCCGGCCGCTGGATCGCCTTTTCCGAGCGGCACGTGAGGGAAATTTCGGGTGGGGTGCTTCTGGTTGAGAAGAACCCGACCCGAAAATCGCTGGGCGTTCGCTTGCGATTTTCGACCTCCCCGCAAGGGGGAGGTCAGATATCGCAAATGCCCTCGACCAGTTGTCAGCTCGACTGGCGGCGGAGGAAGGCCGGAATTTCGAGCTGATCGTCGCGGCCCGGCTCGATCGGCATCGGCCGCCCGCGCGGATCGAGGTGGCCGGCGGCGCCGCCGGCATCGCCCATCCTCCGCGGCTGCGGCTTGGCGAATTCCGAAGCGGCGGCCGGGGCGTGCAGCTGCGGCTGGACCTGCTGCATTTGCGGCTGCGGCTGCAACTGCGGCTGCGCGTGCACGACGCGCGGCTCCGCTTCCATCGGCGATGCCTCCGGCTCGTGCCGGCGCGCTTCGGCGTCGTCGTCCCGGCGGGTGAAGCCGCTCGTCAGCTTCGCCAGGAGTCCGCGCGCCCGACGATGATCGTCATGCCCGCGTTCGCCTCCGTTCCGCGCCCGAATCTGGCGCTGCGCCACCGGCGGAAAATCCTCCACGCGCGGCATGCGGGGCTGCATCGCATCCGGCCGCTCCGCCGGCGGCGGAATGAAGTCCTGCGCCGCTACCGCCCGCTCGGCTTCAAGCGCGCGCGCCCGTTGCTGGTCGGATTCGCTCTGACGCGCGGCCACCAGCGACGGATCGGGACGGAACGGGCCGATCTTCACGCCGGGATCGGCCTGCGGCCGCGCCTGCGCCACTGCACGAGGCTGGGCCGGCTGCTCCGCCGGATGCAGCTGGCGCGCAACCTGTCCGTACGGGCCGGCAAGCTCTTGCTCGAGGCCTTCGAGCGCGTAAGCCGGCACATTCTCGCGCCGGCGCGCCTGCGCTACCTGCTGCTGTTGCGCCGGCTGCGCCGCGGCGGGTGCGCCCACCGATTTCAGGCGGCGCGTCAGCTCGGCCATTCCCGCCGTCGGCGGCGCGATCGATTCCTGCTCCTTCTCCTGCTCGATGCCGGTCGCCACCACGGAGACCCGGATGACCCCTTCGAGGCCTTCGTCGAAGGTAGCGCCAAAGATGATGTTGGCGTCGCCGTCGACCTCCTCGCGCACGCGGCTCGCCGCCTCGTCCACCTCGAAGAGCGTCATGTCGCGCCCGCCGGTGATGGAGATGAGTAGGCCACGGGCGCCGCGCATGCACACGTCGTCGAGGAGCGGGTTGGCGATCGCCTTTTCCGCCGCCTCGATGGCGCGCTTGTCGCCGGACGATTCGCCCGTCCCCATCATCGCCTTCCCCATCTCGCGCATCACCGAGCGGACGTCGGCGAAGTCGAGGTTGATGAGGCCGTCCTTCACCATCAGGTCGGTGATGCAGGCGACGCCGGAATAGAGCACCTCGTCAGCCATGGCGAAGGCGTCGGCGAAGGTGGTCTTGTCGTTGGCGACGCGGAAGAGGTTCTGGTTCGGGATGATGATGAGGGTATCGACGTGCTTCTGCAGCTCGATGATGCCGGCTTCGGCGATCCGCATGCGGCGCTGCCCTTCGAACTGGAACGGCTTGGTGACGACGCCGACGGTCAGGATGCCCGCATCGCGCGCCGCGCGCGCCACGATCGGCGCCGCGCCGGTGCCGGTGCCGCCGCCCATGCCGGCGGTGATGAACGCCATGTGCGCGCCGGTGAGATGATCGGTGATCTCGTCGATCGTCTCCTCAGCGGCGGCGCGGCCGATCTCAGGCTGCGAGCCGGCGCCGAGCCCCTGCGTCACCGCGACGCCCATCTGGATCATGCGGTCGGCCTTGGTGTTGGTGAGCGCCTGCGCGTCGGTGTTGCCGACGACGAACTCGACGCCCTGCAAGCCCGCTTCGATCATGTTGTTCACGGCGTTGCAGCCGGCGCCGCCGACGCCGAAGACGGTGATCCTCGGCTTCAGTTCCGTAATGTCCGGCATCTTCAGATTGATACTCATGGTTCCGTCCTCTTCCGCCTTTCCGCCAGGCCCGGCAGCGCCGCCTGATCCGTTCCATTCCACCGCCGCTTCATCAGAAGCTGTCCCTGAACCAGCGCCCCACGCGCGCCAGGTATCCGTCCGTGCCCGTCCGCTGCATGCGCGCCGGCTCGCGGGCGCTGAATTGCTCGATCCGCGCCGCCTGCGGGTAGATGATGAGGCCGATCGCGGCTGAGAAAGCCGGGCCCTTCGCCGCTTCGGGCAGACCCTGGATGCCGAGCGGCCGGCCGACCCTGACGCTGCGTCCCAGGATCCGCCGGGCCGTCTCTTCCAGACCGGTGAGTTGGCTCGCGCCGCCCGTCAGCACGACGCGCTTGCCGACCTGATCGGCGAAGCCCGAATTGGCGAGCATATCGCGCGTCATTTCGAGGGTTTCCTCGACGCGCGGCCGGATGATGCGGATCAGCGCCGAACGAGGGACGGCGTTCGGATGGTCGCGCTCGTCCTCGCCGACTGGCGGGATGGTGATGATGTCCTTCTCGTCGGCGATCGACGAGAGCGCCGAGCCGTGCCGCGCCTTGATGCGCTCGGCGTCGGCAAGGTTGGTGGCAAGGCCGCGCGCTATGTCGAGCGTGACGTGCTGGCCGCCGACGGCGATCGCGTCGGCGTGCACGAACTCGCCATTGTGGAAGACGGAGAGCGTCGTGGTGCCGCCGCCCATGTCGACGCAAGCGACGCCGAGATCGGCCTCGTCGTCGACGAGCGCGGCAAGGCCCGACGCATAGGGCGTGGCGACGACGGTCTCCACCTCGAGATGGCATCGGTTGATCGCGAGCTCGAGGTTGCGGAGCGGCGCCTCGTCGGCGGTCACCACGTGCATGTCGAGGCCGAGCGTCTCGCCGATCATGCCGATCGGATCGTGCACGCCGCGGTTGGCGTCGAGCGCGTAGCCGATCGGCAGCGAGTGGAGCACCATGCGGCCTTCGCTGACCGAATTGGCGCCTCCTGCGGCGAGCACGCGGTGGATATCGCCGGCCGTGACCGTTCCGCCGATCTCGACGCTCGCAGAAAAAGTCTCGCTCTTCAGCCGCCCGCAGGAGATGTTGACGATCAGGCTGTTGACCGTCACTTCGGCCATGCGCTCCGCCGCGTCGACCGCAAGCCGGATACCACGCTCCGCCTCCTCGAGGTCGACGACCACTCCCGACTTGATGCCGCGCGAGCGGGTCGAGGCGAAGCCGAGGACTTCCACGTTGTGGGTGCGGCGGCGGTGCGCCTCGCCGTCGCGCGGCTTCAGCCGCGCGATCATGCAGCAGATCTTGGTCGAGCCGACGTCGAGCACGCTGACGGTCATCGAGCGGCGCGGCGCTAGCGGCTTGATCCGCGACACGCCGGTCGTGTTGCCCTGCCTGCGCCTGCTCATGTGCGCGCTCCGCCGCGTTGGGCCGCAGCGCCCCCGTCCGAAGTGACGTCCTCGAGCGAGCGGCCTTCCGGGAGCCGCACTGTCACCCGGTCCGGCAGCCTGAGATCGACGACGGTCACGTCGCGGGAAAGGAGCCCATGTTCGGCGTCGAGCTTCACGAGCTGCGCAAGCGCCCGTCGAATATCCTTCTCCGGCAGCTTGACGGTGACGCCCTCCTCGAGGTGCAGATCCCAGCGGCGTCCGGCGACAAGCACGGCGGCGCGCATCCGCATGGCGATGTCGGGTTGCGTGAAGAGATCGGCAAGGAAATCGGGCGCGGTGGAGTTCGCGCCCCCTCCGACCATGAACGGAAGCTTGGCGAAACGCGATTCGTCGAGCGGAACGATCTCGACTCCGGCCTTGTCGATGACGAAGACCTTGCCGTCGCGCTGCCAGAGCGCAAAGGGCTTGCGCTCGGTGATCTCCACGGCAAGCGTGCTCGGATAGAACTTGCGCACCACTGCCTTCGACACCCAGGGCAGCGAGGCCAGGCGTTCCTGCGCTGTCTCCACGTCGAAGGCGATGAGCGAGCCGGCGATTTCGAGCCTGGTGAGGACGTCGATCTCGGAGGCCTCACGGCTGCCGGTGATCTTCACGTCATGGATGCCAAAGCCCACGAAGACGAGGAATGCGTCGCTCACGCGGCCGATCTGGCCGCCGACGACGAGCGCGTAGAGGATGGTGACGGCGAGAAAGCCCGCCGCGGCGATCTGGCCCATCGGTCGCCGGCGCTCGCGTTCGATCCGTTCGGCGGCGCGGCGAAGGCGGCGCGGCAGCAGATTGGCGAGCGGACGGAGAAGCCGGCCAAGCGCGTGGTCGAGCGCTGCCAGCAGATCGGCTCCTTCCATTCGCACGCGCTTCAGCGTCGGCAAGACGCGTCCTCCACCATCCAGGCCACCAGCTCCGGAAAGCTCTGCCCGGCGAGAGCGGCGAGTTCGGGAACCAGCGACGTGCGCGTCATGCCGGGCTGCGTGTTGATCTCCAGCCAGATGACTTCCCCCGTTCCGGCCTCGTCGTAACGGAAGTCGGAACGGGAGACGCCGCGGCAGCCGATGGCGCGATGCGCTTCAAGCGCGAGCGTGCGAATATTTTGGTAAACAAAGGGTTTAATCGGCGCGGGACATAGATGTTTTGATCCGCCCTCGGCGTATTTTGCGTCGTAGTCGTAGAAGCCGTGGCCGACCGGCAAGATCTCCGTCACGCCGAGCGCCTCGTCGCCCTGCACGGCACAGGTCAACTCGCGGCCGGGCACGTAGCGCTCCACCATCACCGGATCACCGAAGACCCAGTCGTCGCGGCCGAGCGATTGCGGCGGGTGCGCCTGATCGGCCTGCACGATCATCACGCCGAAGGAAGAGCCCTCGGCGATCGGCTTGACGACGTAGGGCGGCGGCAGCGCATGACGCTTCGCCGCCTCGAAGCGGCTGACGATCTTGTGCTCGGCGATGGGAATGCCCACTGATGCAGCGATCGTCTTCGCCTTGTTCTTGTCCATGGCGAGCGCCGAGGCGAGCACGCCTGAGTGCGTGTAGGGGAAGTCGAGAATCTCGAGCATCCCCTGGATCGTGCCGTCCTCGCCGAAGGGACCATGCAGCGCGTTGAAGACGACTTCGGGCTTGAGCTTGGCGAGCGCCTCGGCGACGTCGCGCTGCACGTCGACGCGGGTGACGCGATAGCCGGCCTCTTCGAGAGCGGCGGCGCACTCCTTGCCGGAGCTGAGGCTGACCGGCCGCTCCGACGACCAGCCGCCCATCAGCACGGCGACGTGCTTCTGTCCCGCCATGAACAAGCCCTCCGACGCGACGCGAACGCTTGCGATTCGTGGCGGCGAAGTTGGCGGGAAAATGGGTTAGAAAGCGTTAACCTTCTTCGAGGGCTGAGTCAGTGACTACGCGGCGGTTTGGGAGATCGCCGTACTATCGTCCGAACATACGAGCGATGCGGCCCGCCAAGACTCCATTCCTCTTCTTGGTGGGTGTTCTTCCGGTGTCGTGAGCAAGCCCAATCGCCACGTAGCGGCACTTATCGAAATCAACCGCACTCTCAGTCACCTGCAATTGATTCGTGACATACGCCATGCCGATCGCGAGATTCTCAACGCCCTGCGCAATCTGCGTACCCTCCCAACGGGCGCACAGAACAACGTGGCGAACATCCACTCGATGGCCATCGGGCCGATTCCAGAAAAGTGTTTTCGGAAGCTCCCCAAGCCAATAGTCTGGCCGATCGGGGCCCGGGAGGGGCCGAAGCAGATTGACCACGAATGGAACCTGGTCGTGCAGCTCCTCCGGGGCGTAGTCGACACTGGTTACGGTCAGCTGCACAGGAGTCTAGCTCGCACTGTTGGAGGGTTCCAAAAACGGTCGAACCACTCCACTTTCCCCAAACTTCCCGATGCGCTTGATCTCCCATTCCAGCCGCACGCCGGAGTTTTCGAGCACGCGGGCGCGCACGGTCTCGCCGAGAAGCTCCAGGTCATGCGCGGTCGCCGCACCGGTGTTGATCAGAAAATTGCAGTGCATCTCCGACACCTGCGCGTCGCCGATCCTGAGGCCGCGGCAGCCGGCGGCGTCGATCAGTTGCCAGGCGCGACGCTGGTTCGGCGTGCCCGGCGGATCAGGATTGGTGAAGGTCGAGCCGCCGGTGCGCGTCTTCACCGGCTGCGCCTTCTCGCGATGGGCCTGCACCGCGTCCATCTCGGCGCGGATCGTTTCACGATCCTGCGGAAAGCCCTCGTAGGTCGCCTCGACGAAGATGAAATCGTCGGGCGCGGAGGAATGCCGGTAGGAATAGCCCATGTCGGCGTTCGCGAGCACGTGCCGCCCGCCGCGACGGTCGATTGCGATCGCCTCGACGAGCCGCTCGCAGGTCTCGACGCCGTTCGCGCCCGCGTTCATGCGAAGCGCTCCGCCGACGCCGCCGGGGATGCCGTGATAAAAAGCGAAGCCGCCGAGCCCCGCCTCGAGCGAATGTGCTGCGAGCCGGCGGTCGGCAAGCGCCGCGCCGACGCGGATGCCGTTGCCCTCGACCGCAACCTTGCCGAAGCCCCGCGCCGAAAGGCGGACGACGACGCCTTCAACGCCGCCGTCCCGGACCAGGAGATTCGAGCCGAGTCCGATGACGGTGACTGGAATTTCCTCCGGCAGCGCGCGCATCAGGAACGCGAGGTCTTCCTCGTCCGTGGGCATCGCGAGAATTTCGGCCGGCCCGCCGGCACGGAACCAGACGACCGGCGCGAGCGGCTGATCCTTCTGCAGCGTGCCGCGAAAGCCGGAGAGTCTTGGGCGCAGGCGGTCGAGAAGGTGTTCAGGCATGGGAGAAGGTCGCGGCGCGCACCCTCTCCCCTTGAGGGAGAGGGTGGGGTCCGGCCTCTCGCCTCGGCGAAGCCGGAGCGGCTTCGCTCCGGCGAAGCCGGGTGGCCGGGCCCCGGGAGAGGGGGAGCTCTGCAATCGGGCCAGTACAGAAAATCGCGGGACTCCCCCTCATCCGCCCTCCGGCAGGGCCGGAGGGCGCCTTCTCCCTCAAGGGGAGAAGGTCTCGCGCGCGCCTCATCCGCCTCTCCCCTTCCCCAATTCCGTGAGCGCCTGTGGCAGCGCATTCGCCCACTTGGTAATGGAGCCGGCGCCGAGGCAGACCACCATGTCACCCGGCTTCACCAGCGATGCGATCAGCCCCGGCAGCGCCTCCTCGCTTTCAAGCGGCCTTGCGTCGCGGTGGCCGCCGGAGCGAAGCCCTTCGACGAGCGCATCGCGATTCGCCCCTTCGATCGGCGCCTCGCCGGCGGGATAGACGTCGGCGACGATGACGGTGTCCGCCTCGTTGAAGCACGTGCAGAACTCGGCGAAGAGGTGCTTCAGCCGCGTGTAGCGGTGCGGCTGCGCCACAGCGATGACGCGCCCCGTCGCGGCCGAGCGCGCGGCACGGACCACCGCCGCGATCTCCACCGGATGGTGGCCGTAGTCGTCGTAGATCGCGACGCCGTTCCAGGTCCCTGTCAGCGTGAAGCGGCGCTTCACGCCGCCGAAGCCCGCGAGCCCCTTGCGGAT
>JBOHKB010000388.1:0-5137 GCA_050728815.1 Propylenella sp. | reverse complement strand
GGCGCGGATCAACCCCCACGTCCCGTCCTCGGCGGTGACGCGGACGCCGTTCACCGTCACCACGTCGCGAATTTTCTGGCCGATGATCGTGTCGCCGGCCTTCGCGCGCGCCTCGATCGCGGCGACGACCTGGTCGACGACGCCGTATTTCGCCTCGTCGGCGCATTTCGGCGACATCGTCGGCGACTGCCAGGTCTTCGGCAGCGTTTGGCGCAGGTCCGACAGCTTTTTTCCGGGATTGCGGTCGAGCATTTTCAGAATGGCGATCGCCGCGACCAGCCCGTCGTCATAGCCGCGGCCGATCGGCGCGTTGAAGAAATAGTGCCCGGACTTCTCGAAGCCGGCGATGGCGCCGAGCGCGTTCACCCGCCGCTTGATGTAGGAGTGGCCAGTCTTCCAGTAGTCGGCCTTCACCCCGTTCTCCTTGAGCTTCGGATCGGTCATGAAGAGCCCGGTCGACTTCACGTCGACCACGAAGGTCGAGCCTGGATGTAGCGTGGAGATGTCACGCGCGAGCATCACGCCGACCTTGTCGGCGAAAATCTCCTCGCCCTCGTTGTCGACCACGCCGCAGCGGTCGCCATCGCCATCGAAGCCGAGACCGACCGCGGCGCCAGACTTCAGTACCTCGTCGCGGATGGCATGCAGCATTTCGAGGTCTTCGGGATTGGGATTGTAGCGCGGAAACGTGAAGTCGAGCTCGATGTCGAGCGGCACGACTTCCGCGCCGACCGCTTCCAGCACGCGCGGGGCGAACGCGCCGGCAGTGCCGTTGCCGCAGGCCACCACCGCCTTGATCGGACGCTTGAGTTTCGGGCGGGCGGTCAGGTCGGCGACGTAGCGGTCGGCGAAGCCCTTGACGAAGCGGTATGAGCCGCCGCCGCGCATGTCGAACTTGCCGGAAAGCACGATGTCGCGCAGCCGTCCCATCTCGTCCGGGCCGAAGGTGAGCGGGCGCGCCGCCCCCATCTTCACCCCCGTCCAGCCGTTCTCGTTGTGCGAGGCGGTGACCATCGCGACCGACGGCACGTCGAGATCGAACTGGGCGAAATAGGCCATCGGCGTCACCGCGAGCCCGATGTCGTGCACCCTGACGCCCGCCGCCATCAGTCCGGTCGCGAGTGCGAGCTTGATCGAGGCGGAATAGGAGCGGAAATCGTGGCCGGTTACGATTTCGGGCTTCACACCCATCTCATGGAGGAGCGTGCCAAGGCCGAGGCCGAGCGCCTCGATGCCCATCAGGTTGATCTCTTTCTCGAACAGCCAGCGCGCGTCGTATTCGCGGAACCCGGTGGCCTTCACCATCGGCTCCGATTCGTAGGCGTAGGTGTTGGGTTTTAGAAACGGCTTCGGAATCGGGAACATGCGGCCTCGCTGCGACCGGCCACTTATGCCCCACCCCGCCTAATTCTCAAAGATCAAGGTTCCGTCCGTCACCTCGAAACGCTCGACGCCATTCAGGAACGAGGCGCCGAGCAGGCTCACCGAAAGCTGTTCGTCGGGGAGCACCAGCGCGCGCACGTTGCGCACCTCGATCTCGGCCACGGTCACGCTGTCGAGCGTGGCTGCCGCGGCGTTCGTCGTTCCGTTCGCGGTCTGCACGGGATGGAGGAAATCCGCCGGGCGCGGACGAATCCCCGCCGCCGCCGCATCCGATTGGCGGAGCGCCACGACGGTCGCCCCGGTATCGACCATGAAGCGGACCTCGCGGAAATTGACCTCGGCGTCGACGTAGAAATGCCCGTCGCGCGCTGCCTTCACCTCGACCTTCAGGCCGGCCGGCGTCGGCGGCTCTTCGGGAGCGGGCCCCTCCTCATCGTCGGGGGCGAGCGCTTCCTCCTCGGTGGCGTCAGGCTCCTCCCCCTCCTCGGGCCGGAACAGCTCCTCTTGCTTGCGTACAACCGCCTCGGCGGAGGGGGCCCGTTTTTGAACGGCGTGCGGGCCGTCGAGGTAGCGCGTGAAGAAGCTCGGCGCCGACACGGCGACGAGCACGATGCATGCCGAAGCGAATAGCAGACCGCGCATGGCCTTCCCTCCGGTAGCCATGCCAGAAGTGAGCGAAGAAATGCTTAGCTGCGCGCGATTCCCTGTCGCGGATGCCGCGAAATTTCGCCGAAGTGTAAAAGCACCGTTAACCGCGGAGTACAGCCGGCGGGACGGGCGGGCGGCGGGGACGGCCCATCGGGCCGTCCCCGGTCATTCGGCTAGCCCTGCGGCTGCGGGACGATGCGGATGTAGGGTTTTGGCTCCTTCCATCCCTTCGGCCAGATCTTCTTGGCGTCGTCGTTCGACACGGACCCGGCGATGATCACCTCGTCGCCGTGCTTCCAGTTCACCGGCGTCGCCACCTTGTGCTTGGCGGTAAGCTGCAGCGAGTCGATCACCCGCAGCACTTCGTCGAAGTTGCGGCCGGTCGTCATCGGATAGGAGATGACGAGCTTGATCTTCTTGTCGGGGCCGACGACGTAGACGTTCCTGACCGTCTGGTTGTCGGCCGGCGTGCGCCCTTCCGAACTGTTCCCCGCCGCGGCGGGAAGCATGCCGTAGAGCTTGGCGACCTTCAGCTCCGGGTCGCCGATCATCGGAAAGTTCGGGGCGACGCCCTGCGTCTCCTGAATATCCTTCGCCCAGCCGTTGTGGCGATCGACCGGGTCGACGGAGAGGCCGATGATCTTGACGTTGCGCTTGTCGAACTCCGGCTTGGCGCGCGCCATATAGCCGAGCTCGGTCGTGCAGACCGGGGTAAAATCCTTCGGGTGCGAAAAGAGCACGCCCCACGAGCTGCCGAGCCATTCATGAAAGCGAATCTTGCCTTCCGTGGTGTCGGCCTCGAAGTCGGGCGCATCGTCGCCGATGACGAGGGTTTGTAGTGGCATGTCTGGAACTCCTGGGATGCGGCGGCCTCCTTGCCGCCTCTTGAGGCGATCATACGCCAGCGCAGTTCTTGCACAAAACGTCGCGTTTCTCAGTTGCGGACGCGGCGCAGAAATTCGCTCCAACGGACCATGTCGGAATAGTCAAGGTTTTTGCGTGACCGACTGCTGGCCGCCGCTCCCAACTTCGCCACATTTGGAACCCTTCGCGCCGGATGGCCGTTGCAGCGGGCCCGCGCCGGAGCGGGTCGCGCGCGGGAAAAGGGAGGAAAAGATGCTGAAATGGGCCCTGATCTTCCTCCTGATAGCGCTGGTGGCGGGCGCGCTCGGACTGACCCCGATCGCGCGCGGCGCGGCGGCGATCTCGCGCCTGCTCTTCGCCCTCTTTTTCATCGGTCTCATCATCGTCGCCGTGCTCGTGGCGCTCGCGCTGTTGGCGGGAGGTGCGTTGTTCTGAGGCTGCGGCCGCGGCGCAGTCGGCCGCGACTCGCCAAGGCCATGTTTTTGTGGAAGATTTGCCGGCGGAATTCGCGAGGCCCATCGCGGACAAGAGAAGCAACCGGGATCAACGGGGTCGGTTCATGCGCTACCCGGGCACGGTCGAGAACAGGCGTCGCGCGCTCTGCGTCTTTCCCGCCTACACGCCCTCGTTCGGGACCTTCGCGCACGCCTACCGGTTGATGGGCGTCACCGCCTTCATGCCGCCGCAGGGGCTGCTCGTCATCGCCGCCTACCTGCCCGAGGCCTGGGATGTCCGTTTCATCGACGAGAACGTCTCCCGAGCGACGTCGGAGGACTTCGCCTGGGCGGACGCGGTGTTCGTCTCCGGCATGCATATCCAGCAGCGGCAGATCAACGACATCCGCGCCCGCGCCAAGGCCGCCGGCAAGGTTACCGTGCTCGGCGGGCCGTCGGTGTCCGGCGCGCCGGAAATGTATCCGGAGTTCGACTATTTGCATCTCGGCGAGCTCGGCGACGCCACCGACCGGCTGATCCAGATTCTCGACCGGAGCGTCGCGCGTCCTGCGAGGCAGGTGCAGCTCAGGACCGAGGAGCGGCTGCCGCTCTCCGACTTCCCCACGCCGGCCTACGAAAAATCGGCGATGGCCGAATATCTGATCGGCACGTTCCAGTTCTCCTCCGGCTGCCCTTACCGTTGCGAGTTCTGCGACATCCCGGCGCTCTACGGCCGGCAGCCGCGGTTGAAGACGCCGGAGCAGCTCACCACCGAGCTTGACGCCATCATCGCGCTGGAAGGGCATCCGCAGGTCGTCTACTTCGTCGACGACAATTTCATCGGCAACAAGAAGGCGACGCGCGAGATGCTGCCGCACCTGATCGCGTGGCAGCGCAAGAACGGCTACCCGCTCGGCTTCGCCTGCGAGGCGACGCTCAACATCGCCAAACAAACCGACATTCTTGCGCTGATGCGCGAGGCGTGCTTCACCGGCATTTTCGTCGGCATCGAGACGCCGGAGCTCGACGCGCTCGTCCACATGCGGAAGGAGCAGAACGCGACGCTGCCGATGTACGAGTCGATCGCGACGCTGAATTCCTACGGGCTGGAAGTCTCCTCCGGCATCATTCTGGGGCTCGACACCGACACGGACCAGACCGTCGACCGGCTGATCGAGTTCATCGAGCGCTCGCAGATCCCGATGCTCACCATCAACCTGTTGCAGGCGCTCCCCAAGACGCCGCTCTACGACAGGCTGAAGCGCGACAACCGCATCGTCGACAACCCATCATTGGAATCGAACGTGCAGTTTCTTCGCCCGTATGACGCGGTGATCGACTCGTGGCGGCAGGCGATCGCCTACGCCTACGCGCCGGAGCGCGTGTTCGCGCGCTTCCGCCACCAGGTCGAGGCGACCTGGATCCACAAGTTCCGCCCGCCGACGGCGAAGGGCCGCCTGAAAGCGGCGAACCTCAAACGCGGGCTGGTTCTCCTCGCGAACTCGATCATCCAGCTCGGTATTCTCTCCGACTACCGCCGCGAATTCTGGCGCGTCTTCCTCTACGCGGCGCGGCGGGGTCAGATCGAAGGCGCGCTCGGCATGGCCTTCATGGCGCATCATCTCATAAAATTCACGCGCGAGGCGCTCGCCGGCGAGCAGAACGCGAGCTTCTATTCCACGAAGGCGCGCGACGAGGACGAGGCGCGGCAGGCGGCTTAGCGCCGGGAGGCGACCTTCTCCCCTTGAGGGAGAAGGTGCCGGTCGGACTCTCGCCTCGGCGAAGCCGGAGCGGCTTCGCTCCGGCGG
>JBOHKB010000387.1:0-13147 GCA_050728815.1 Propylenella sp. | reverse complement strand
CGCTCATACGGAGCGCATCCGCCGGCTCCTCATCCCCACGCAACGCACGTCCGCCACGATCGTGGAGCACAAGGCGATCCTCGCGGCACTCGCCAGACGCGATGGCGAAGCAGCCGCGGAGGCGATGCGCCTCCATCTCGGCAACGTTCTGAAAGGCCTGCACAAGTTTGCGGCCGAGCGGCCGGAGCTGTTCGAGCCGTAAATCATGCTCCCTGCAAGGAGCGAACCGGCGGCCGATTGTGCCGCCACGTTGGGAGGAAAGGGAGGAGTAAATGAAAGCGAGAATCCTTACAGCAAGCGCGCTTGCTCTGTGCGCCACGGCCGCTCTGCCGGCCTTCGCGCAGGACAAGATGTATCAAGGGGTCACGGTGAACGTCGTCACCTTCACCGGTCCGCAGATCGCCGAGCCGCTGCAGCGCCGCGCGCCCGACTTCGAGGCGCTGACCGGGGCGAAGATCAACGTCGTGACGGTCCCGTTCTCGGACCTCTACACCAAGCTTCTCACCGACTGGGCGACGGGCACCAATTCCGTCGACGCGGCCGTCTTCGCTCCGCAATGGATGGTCGACTACATCGCCGGCGGCTATCTGGAGGACATCACCGAGCGCGCTCAGAACGATCCCGATATCCAGTGGGACGACATCGCCGGGTTCTTCCGCGATTTCTCGCAGCAGTACAACGGCAAGGTGTACATGCTGACTCTCGATGGCGACTTCCACATGGTCTACTATCGGACCGATGTGTTCAAGGACGCGGGCCTCGCTCCGCCCGAGACCTGGGAGGACTACTTGGCGGCGGCCAAGCAGTTCCACGGCCAGGATCTGAACGGCGACGGTACGCCGGACTACGGATCGTGCATCGCCAAAGCCCGCAACCAGCAATCCTATTGGTTCATCACGTCGGTCGCCGGCGCCTATATCCAGTCGCAGGGCACCGGCCAGGGCGTGTTTTTCGACACTCGCGATATGACGCCGCTGGTCAACAACGAAGGCTTCGCCAAGGCTCTCGACCTTTACAAGGAGACGACGAGCTACGGGCCGCCGGATGAGCTCAACCTGAATGTCGGGGACACCCGCAGCCTGTTTGTGACCGGGCGCTGCGCCCTTTCTCTCGACTGGGGCGACATCGGGACCTTGGCCATCGATCCCGACCAGTCGACGGTGATAGACAAGGTCGGCGCCGTCGCACTACCTGGATCGCGCGATGTGCTGAACCGCGATACCGGCAAGCTCGAGCCGTGCACCCATGCGACCTGTCCCCACGCAATCAACGGCGTAAACCACGCGCCCTTCGCATCGTTCGGTGGCTGGGGCGGTGGGATCAACGCGGCGGCCGACGACAAGGTCAAGGACGCGGCCTTTGCGTTCTTCTCCTACATGTCGCAGCCGGCGCAGTCGAACGAGGACGTGACGATCGGGAAGACCGGGTTCAACCCCTACCGCATCTCGCAGTTCGAGAACCTGGACCTCTGGCTGAAGGCGGGCATGAGCGAGGAGGCGGCGAAGAACTATCTCGGCGCCATCCAGCAGAGTCTGAACAGCCCCAATATGATCCTCGATCTCAGAATCCCGGAGAACCAGAAGTATCAGCAGGTCGTGCTCGACGAGGCCGTCGCCCGCTTCCTCGCCGGCGAAATCTCGAAGGAAGACGCGATGAAGGCGATCGAGGACGGCTGGAACGAGCTGAACGAGGAAATCGGCAAGGACGACCAGCTCAACATATACAAGGCCACCATCGGCGCGAGCTGACGAAACAGAAAGAGCCGCACCTCGCGGCTAAGTCTCACGGCGAGGCGGGGTTCTCCGCCTCGCTTCCACGTGAACTCCAGTCTAATCTCGCCGGTATCCATGGCGGCGTTGCGGACAGACAGTCTCGGCGCATGGACCGACCGCAATGCCGGCCGGCTCATGATCATGCCGGCGGTGCTGCTGCTGCTTGGCCTGGCGATCTTCCCACTGCTCGTCTCCGCCTACATGGCGCTCTCGCGCTTTCGATTGGCGCCCGGCGGCTATCGGATCAGCTTCATCGGTTTCGGCAATTTCGAGAAGCTGCTCACCGGCTCGCAGCAATATCATCTGCTCGGCACGTTCGGCGGTTGGGGATTGCTGCAATGGTTCCTGCTCAGTGCCTTCGTCGTCGCGGTCGGCGCAATGTTCTACCGCTTCCTCGCGCGCGGGGCATGGACGGTCCTTGGCCTTCTCGGCCGCACCATAGCGGCAATGCTCTGCCTCGCCCTCGTCCCTCTCGTGCTCGCCACGATCGCCGCGCCCGCCGGCTTCCCCGGCTCGCTCGCGGTGACGCTCTTCTACGTTTTCGCAGGCGTCGCGCTGCAATTCGGCCTCGGCCTTGGCCTTGCCATGCTCTGCGCCCGGGCGATCCGCTTTCGCAACCTTTTCCGCGTCGTCTTCTTCATCCCGCTCATGGTGACACCGGTCGGCATCGCCTACACCTTCCGCATGCTCGCCGACATGCATAAGGGACCGTTCGCGCCGATCAGCCAGTTCTTCGGCGCCGGCGAATGGGCCTGGGCCACCGACCCCTGGTCGGCGCGGCTCGTCGTTCTGATCGGTGACACCTGGCAGTGGACGCCCTTCATGTTCATCGTTCTGCTGGCAGCGCTGGAGAGCCAGCCGCATGATCGGGTGGAAGCGGCGCGGATCGACGGCGCGAGCGATTTTCAGATTTTCCGCCACATCACCTGGCCGGGGATCGCGCCGGTCGCCGCCACCGTCGTGCTGATCAGGCTCATCGAGGCGTTCAAGATCGTGGACCTGCCCAACGTGCTCACCAATGGCGGTCCGGGCATCGCCACCGAATCGATGACGCTGCACGCCTTCATCGCCTGGCGCACGCAGGACCTCGGCGGCTCCGCGGCGGTCGGCTACACGCTCCTCTTCATCGCCACGGTGACCTGCGTCTCGTTCTTCAACTTCGTCGCGCGGCCAGCGCGGAGGTTTGAAGGATGAGCGCGGCGCGCCGACGCCTCAGGCAGTGGCTGTTCGAGCCGCGCGAGCTTTCGGTCATGGCGCCAGCGCCGGCGATCGCCACGTATTTCCTGCTCGGCGTCTGGACGCTCGTCGTCCTTTTCCCTCTCTACTGGGTGCTGATCACTTCCTTCAAACTGCCGGTCGACGTCAACGACGGCCCGGACTACCTGCCCTTCATCGACTTCACGCCGTCGCTGCATGCCTGGCGCTACATCTTCTTCGATCTCGGCCGCGATACGCTCAGGCCCTACGTCAACTCGGTGATCGTGGCGCTGGCGAGCACGTTCCTCGCGGTGCTCCTTGGCTCAGCAGCAGCCTATGCGCTGGTGCGCATCCAGTTCCGCGTGAAGATCGCCGCCATCGTCGCTTTCCTGGTCCTGACAGCGGGAACCGTGACCGCTGTCTGGCGCTTCGGCGCGCCGTGGAGCCTGTCGCTGGTCGTGGCGCTCGCGCTCTTCCTGCTCTTTCTTTCGACGCTCTCACGGCGATTCAAGCTGGCGCTCGGGAACGAGGACATCCAGTTCTGGATCATCTCCAACCGCATCCTGCCGCCTGTCGTGGTGGTGCTGCCGATCTACGTGATGTTCCAGCAGCTCCATTTGCTCGATACCCGCACCGCGCTGATCGCCACCTACACCGCAGTGAACCTGCCGATCGTGGTCTGGCTGATGCGCGATTTCATGGCCGGCATACCGATCGAGCTCGAAGAGAGCGCTGAGATCGACGGAGCGTCGCGCTTCCGGATCTTCTTCCTGATCGTGCTGCCGCTCGTACGCCCGGGGCTTGCGGCAACGTCGCTGCTCGTGCTCATCCTCGCCTGGAACGAATATCTGCTGGCGCTCTTTCTCTCGACCGCGAATGCGCAGACCATGCCGATCCTCGTTGCGGCCCAGAACGCCACTCGCGGCCCGCAATGGTGGTACATGTCGGTGCTGATCATCATCATGATTGCACCGGTCGTTGCGATCACGGTGCTCTTGCAGAAGCAGATCGCGCGCGGCCTCCTGGTCGGCGCCATGAAAGGGTAAGGCAACAACATGCTGCTCGGCATCGACCCGCTGCTTGGACCGGAACTGTTGATGATCCTGCGCGCCATGGGCCATGGCGACGAGATCGTCATCGCCGACGTCAATTTTCCGGCGACGACGAACGCCAAGCGCCTGGTGCGGCTGGACGGCGCCAGCGCCAGCGATGCGATCAAGGCCGTGCTCTCGGTGCTGCCTCTCGACTCCTTCGTCGAGTCGCCGGCGAACGGAATGCAGGTCGTCGGCAAGCCGGACGAGATTCCGCCCGCGATCTCCGACTTCCAGACGATCGTCGACAGCCTCGCCGGCTTTCCGGTCCGGATCGGGCGGATCGAGCGCTTCGCCTTCTACGAGCGCGTCAAAAACTGTTTCGCGGTCGTGGCAACGGGCGACCGGCGGCTCTACGCTAACATCATCCTGGCCAAGGGCGTCATCGGCGCCGACGGAAAAGTCGTCGCATGTCCCGAGACGCGTTCAGCCTCCGCGCCGGATTGACAGCGCGGCACTCATTCATACTTCTGCTAAAAGGCATCCCATATGGCCGACATCTCCACCATCAACCCGGTCAGGCCCGCTGAGCAGGCGGGCGCAGGGGCCGTCACGCCGAAGCGCCGCTTCGTCCGGCTGCACCCGGACGACAATGTGGTCATCGCCGTGGCCGCGCTGCCCACCGGCACCGAACTCGCGGGCGAAGGCGTCACCGTGGCGCGCGCGATCCCGAGCGGGCACAAGGCCGCCACGAGGGAAATCCCTTCCGGCTCGCCCGTGATCAAGTTCGGCCAGATCATCGGGTACGCGACCGAGGACATCCCCGCCGGCGCGCATGTGCATGTCCACAACTGCGCCATGGGCGCGCACGACCAGGACTATCGGATCGGAATCGACTACCGCCCGGTGCAGTATCGCGATCCCTCGGAGGCGACGTTCAAGGGCATCCGCCGCGCCGACGGGCGCGTCGGCACGCGGAACTTCATAGCCCTCTGCTCAACGGTGAACTGCTCGGCGACGGTCGTCCGTCACATCGCCGACCGCGTCAATCGTTCGGGCATGCTGGAGAACTATCCGCACATCGACGGCGTGATCGCGCTCTCGCATGGCACCGGCTGCGGCATGGACGCGACGGGCGAGGGCTTTGAGGCGCTCGAGCGCGTGCTCTGGGGCCACGCGACGCATCCGAACGTCACGGCCGCGATCTTCATCGGGCTCGGCTGCGAAGTGATGCAGATCGGCCGCCTCAAGCATAAATACGGCTTCGGCGAGGATCATTTCCACACGTTGACCATCCAGGAGACCGGCGGCACGCGGAAGACGATCGAAACCGTCGTGCGTATGATCGAGGAGCTTCTGCCGGGCCTGCCCGTGATCCCGCGCACCGACGAACCGGCGAGCGAGCTGATGATCGCGCTCGAATGCGGCGGCTCGGACGGCTATTCCGGCATCACCGCCAACCCGGCGCTCGGCTACGCCTCCGACGTCCTGGTCCGCTACGGCGGCACCGCCGTGCTTGCCGAGACGCCGGAAATCTATGGGGCCGAACACCTCCTCGTACGCCGTGCGGCGTCGCAGGAGGTCGGCCAAAAACTGATCGACCGCATCCGCTGGTGGGAGGACTACACGCGGCGGAACAAAGGCGAGATGAACAACAACCCCTCGCCCGGCAACAAGGCGGGCGGGCTTACCACCATTCTCGAAAAATCGCTTGGGGCGGCCGCCAAGGGCGGCAACTCGCCGCTCGCCGACGTGGCGCTCTACGGCGAGAAGGTCACCTCGAAAGGACTCGTGTTCATGGATACGCCGGGTTACGACCCGGCCGCCACCACCGGGCAGATCGCCGGCGGCTGCCAGCTCGTCTGCTTCACGACCGGCCGCGGATCGGCCTTCGGCTCGAAGCCGGCCCCGACCATCAAGCTCGCCACCAATTCCCGCACCTACACCACGATGGAAGAGGACATGGATATCAATTGCGGGGATATCGTCGACGGCGACGCCACGATCGAATCGAAGGGCGAGGAGATCTTCGCCAAGATACTTTTGGTCGCGTCGGGCGAGCGCAGCAAGAGCGAGATGCTTGGCCTCGGCGACAACGAGTTCGTGCCCTGGCAGATCGGAGCGACGATGTAGTTCCGGTCGTCCGCACGGTGGTATTTTTGGGGGGACTGAATGAAAGCGTTCGAACTCGAGGTCGACATCCTCGACAGCCGCTTTGCGAAACTGATCCAGGGCACCGCCCGGGTCGAGCAGCTCTACGACGGCTGCCGCTGGGCGGAGGGGCCGGTGTGGTTCGGCGACCGCAACGCGCTGATCTGGAGCGACGTCCCGAACCACCGCATGTTGCAATGGGTCGAGGGGGTGGGCGTCGGTGTCTTCCGTGCGCAGTCGAACTATTCCAACGGCAACACGCGCGACCGCGAGGGCCGGCTCGTCACCTGCGAGCACGGCGCGCGGCGCGTGACCCGCACCGAGCTTGACGGTTCGATCACGGTGATCGCCGACACGTACAAGGGCAAGCGCCTGAACTCACCGAACGACGTGGTGGTGAAGTCCGACGGCACGGTGTGGTTCACCGATCCGCCCTACGGCATTTTGACCGACTACGAAGGCTACAAGAGCCCGCAGGAGCAGGACGGCTGTTACGTCTATCGCGTCGACCCGGCGAAGAAGGGAAGCATCGAGGCGGTCGTCACCGACCTGGAGAAGCCGAACGGCATCGCCTTCTCGCTCGACGAGTCGATCCTCTACGTCGTCGACACCGGCGCCTCGCACAACCCGAACTGCCCGCGCGCCATCCACGCCTATCCAGTGAAGCGCGGCGGCAAAGTCGGCAAGGGCAGCATCTTCGCAGCAATCGACGCGGGCGCTTACGACGGGTTCCGCCTCGACACCGACGGGAACATCTGGACGAGCGCAGCGCGCGGCGTGAACTGCTACGCTCCGGACGGCGCGCTCCTCGGACGCATCAAGTTGCCGGAGGTCGTCTCCAACGTCGCGTTCGGCGGCGCGCGCCGCAACCGCCTCTTCATCACGGCGACCACTTCGCTCTATTCGGTCTACGTCTTCGCCAACGGCGCGCTGCGGCCCTAGTTTCAAGGAGGCTCACTTGGCGGAACCGCGCGAAGTTTTGTCGAAAATTCAGCTCTTCGCCGGCGCGCTCAACGAAGAGCAGCTCGGCTTTCTCGCCGCGCAGAGTCGGCCAGCCTTCTTCCGCGCCCAGACGCGGCTGATGAGCCAGGGAAGCTTTGGCGGCTCCATGTTCGTCATCGTGAGCGGCGAAGTGAGCGTGAACTTCGTCGACGAGCACGGCCGCGAGCAGACGGTGGCGACGCTTGGGCCCGACGAAGTGGTTGGCGAGATGTCGCTCTTCACCGGCGACCGCCGCACGGCGACCGTGGTCGCCGTCAGCAACGTCGAAGCGATCGAGATCACCAAGTGGTCGCTAGAGCGCGTGTTCGCCAAGGCGCCCGAACTGGTCGACAAGTTCGCCAATGTGCTTGCCCGGCGGCAGGCGGAGCTCGATCGGCTCTCGGGATCTCCCGCCGGCTCACGCGACGCCTTCATCGCGCAGGCGCGCAAGGTCTTTGCCAGCATTTTCGGGCGCTGAGCCGCATCCGGCGCTGGAGGCGCGGCTGAACTCCCGGCGCCCTGCAACCTGCATGCTCTGGTTGCGCGCGCGCCCGTCTTGATGCCATGCTTCGGCCCGATCTGAAACGACGGAGGACGGCAATGCCTTCGCGACCGAGACGGCGGCGTCCCGGCCTGCCCCTCGCGAGTTCGGTACTCGCCAAACGAGTGCTGGTTCCCGGAGGCGCGGCGCTGGCCGCGGCGGCGAGCGGGGTGGCACCGGCACGCACTTATCGCATACTGCGCACAAACGAGGTCGATCCCTACGATAAGCCGCTGACGCCGACGGAAATGGCGGGCTTGGCGATCGGGCTCGTGAGGCCGGCCGGTGACGCGTTCGAAGGCACTGCGCGCCGCGCCGCCAAGATTTCGATCTCCGGCGCGAAGCTTGAGGAATTCGACGACCTGAAGGACCTGATCGACACCCTCCCGGCCCACAACAAGATGAAGAACCGCGTTCCGAAAATATCCAAGGGCAAGAATTCCAGGCGGGTGAAGGAGGAGCAGCGGAACGTGCGGGTCAGCGCGTTTATCTACGCGGCGAGCCGCGAGGACGACAACGACTTCCACCTCATCATCGGCCGCGACCCGGACCTCGACCCTGTGTACATGACAATGGAATTGTCCGGCCTGCCGGCGAAGAGCAGCAAGCATCACCCGCGGCTGAAGGCAACTCGGG
This sequence comes from Propylenella sp., assembly GCA_050728815.1. Taxonomy (GTDB): domain Bacteria; phylum Pseudomonadota; class Alphaproteobacteria; order Rhizobiales; family Afifellaceae; genus DASWJZ01. Next base: position 4,838 of record JBOHKB010000387.1, on the reverse strand, counting down.
ACGCCTACAAGGACTTCTTCGGCGCGGACATACCGGGTACCTCGTACGATTTCTACGATCCGCCGATTCCGATCGAGGTCGAAGGCTCGCTCTTTTTCGACATGAGCCACGCGACCGGCTCGCGGCCTGGGCCGGAGACGCTCAGGCCGGACATGCCTGTCGTCTGGGAGGTGCATCCGATATCGAACATCGCGTTCGAGCCCTAGACGGCGAGCCATGCCAAGGGACAAGAGCGAAAGCGGGCGGGAGAAGCGTCTTCCACAAGACAAGCGGAAGAGAACGCGCCCCGGCCTACCCGATCCCGCCTCAATCGTGGAGGTAAGGACATTTACGTCGCCGAAAGGCGGCCGCTATCGCATAGTGCGGACAACCCAAAAGGACCCCTATGACGACCGCGGCACGGGCAAGGGAAAACCCTAGGCGGATCGTGCGGCTCGCCGTTATCGCCGACATCCACGGCAACGTGCTCGCGCTCGACGCGGTACTCGCCGACCTTTCGCGCCACGCGCCCGACCTCGTCGTCAACCTCGGCGACTGCGTGTCGGGGCCGCTCTGGCCGCGCGAGACGATGGAGCGGCTCAACGCGCTCGGCGCGCCCACCGTCCGCGGCAATCACGACCGCGAAGTCTCAGCGGCAGTCGCTTCGGCCGATTTGGGCCCGTCCGACCGCTACGCGCACGGCCAGCTGACAGCAGAGCAGCGCGCGCAGCTCGGCTCGCTGCCGATGCAGGTCAAGCCTGCGCCCGGCGTCCTCGCCTTCCATGCGCGGCCGGACGACGACGTCAAATACCTGACTGAGGACGTCGAATCGGGCCGGCTGGTGCGCGCGCCGCCACGGAAGATCGCGAAACGGCTCAGCCCGGTGGACGCTCGGCTCGTTCTTTGCGGGCACAGCCACCGCCCCGACGCGGTGCAGCTTCCCGGCGGGCCGCTGATCGTCAACCCGGGGAGCGTGGGCTGCCCGGCTTACGACGCCAACGGCCACGTCTCCGAATCCGGCAGCCCCTATGCGCGCTACGCGATCATCGACGTCTCCTCCGATGGCCCGGCCTCCGTCTCGTTCCAGCTCGCCCCCTACCCGTTCGAGGATGCGGCGCGACAAGCCGAGCGGAACCGCCGGTCCGAATGGGCGCACGCGCTCCGCACCGGCTTCATGCCGCCGCGGGATTGATTTGGCAGAAGCTGGCTGGTCCTGAGGAAGCGCTTCCCTTGCCCCATATTCGGCCGCGGAATAGCTTGCCGTCGAAATCAGGGACCCGTTGATGCACGTTACCCCCTCCGTCCTCGACCTCATCGGCAACACCCCCCTCCTCCGCCTCCGACGCGCCTCCGAAGCGACCGGCTGCGAGATTCTGGGCAAGGCTGAGTTCCTCAATCCCGGCCAGTCGGTGAAGGACCGCGCGGCGCTTTGGATCGTGCGCGCGGCTGAGCGTGCGGGAGCGCTGAAGCCGGGCGGCGTCATCGTCGAGGGGACGGCGGGCAACACCGGCATCGGCATTGCGCTTGTGGCAAAGGCGCTCGGCTACCGTTCCGTCATCGTCATCCCCGACACGCAGTCGGAGGAGAAGAAGCTCGCGCTCCGGCTCGGCGGGGCGGCGCTGATCGAGGTGCCGGCGGTCCCCTACAAGAATCCCAACAATTACGTGAAGATTTCCGGGCGCTTGGCGGACGAGCTTGCCAAAACGGAGAAAGGTGGCGCGATCTGGGCGAACCAGTTCGACAACGTCGCCAACCGGCAGGCACATCTCGAGTCGACCGGTCCGGAAATCTGGGAGCAGACAGACGGCAAGGTCGACGCGTTCGTCTCGGCGGTCGGCACCGGCGGCACGCTCGCCGGCGTTGGCATGTTCCTCAAGGAGCGGAACCCCAAGATCCAGATCGGCCTCGCCGACGTACCGGGTGCCGCGCTCTACAATTATTATGCGCATGGGAAACTTAAGGCTGAGGGCTCATCCATCACGGAAGGTATCGGCCAAGGCCGCATAACCGCCAACCTGGAAGGCGCGCCGATCGATATCGCGTGGGAAATCCCCGACCCGGAATCCGTGGCGCAGGTCTTCGAGTTGATCGAGGAAGGGCTGGTGATGGGCGGCTCGACTGGCGTGAACGTCGCCGGCGCGATCCGCATGGCGCGCGAGCTTGGGCCCGGCCACACCATCGTCACGCTCCTTTGCGACTACGGCAATCGCTACGCATCAAAGCTGTTCAACCCGGACTTCCTCAGGGAGAAGGACCTGCCCGTGCCGAAGTGGCTCGCCGAGAAGCCGAACATCAAAGTGCCCTATGCGGAAGTGGGCTGATGGCATTCGAGACGCTTCCGCTTTTCCGTGACGACCCCTACCAGCAGAGCTGCGAGGCGGAGGTCGTGGCGATCAACGATCGCGGTGGCGTCGTTCTCGACCGCACGGTGTTCTACGCGACGAGCGGCGGCCAGCCCGGCGATATCGGCCGGCTCCTTCTCGCGGAAAGCGCGGTGCCGATCGGCGCCACGGTCTATGGCGACGGCAAGGCGGAGATCGTACACGTTCCGCTCGCGCCGGACGGACTCCCCGCCGCGGGCGCGACAGTGCGCGCTGAGATCGACTGGGTCCGCCGCTACCGGCACATGCGCATGCACACCGCGCTGCATCTCCTCTGCTCGCTCATCCCGTTCCCGGTCACCGGCGGGTCGATCGGCGCAGAAGAGAGCCGCCTCGACTTCGACATCGCGGAGGCGGGCGCGGTCGACAAGGACGACCTGACGGAGCGGCTGAACGCCCTCGTCGTCGCCGACCACCCGATCGCGACGCGCTGGATCACCGACGAGGAGCTGGCTGACAATCCGGGCCTCGTGCGCACCATGAGCGTCAAGCCGCCGACCGGCTCCGGCCGCGTTCGGCTGGTGGCTATCGGCGCGGACGGGTCGCTCGACCTTCAGCCCTGCGGCGGCACGCATGTCCGCTCCACCGCCGAGATCGGCCGGCTGATGGTCACCAAGATCGAAAAGAAGGGGCGGCAGAACCGCCGCGTGCGGCTCGCCTTCGCCGAAGGCCAATGAGCGGCGAGCTGGTCACCGCCGAGTGGCTGAAGGAGCGGCTCGACCGCGGGCAGGCGAAGGCGGTCGATGCCTCGTGGTACCTCCCCGCGCAGAATCGCGATCCGAATGCGGAGTTCCTGGCCGGCCACATCCCCGGCGCCGTCTATTTCGACATCGACGCGATCGCCGACCACTCAACCGGCCTGCCGCACATGCTTCCCGACGAAGCGGCTTTCGCCGCGGCGGCGGGCGCTCTCGGTCTCTCCGAGAGCGACACGATCGTCGTCTACGACGGCATGGGCATCTTCTCCTCCGCGCGGGTGTGGTGGATGCTCAGAACTTTCGGCGCGAGGGACGTGCACGTGCTCGACGGCGGCCTGCCGGCCTGGAAGAAGGCCGGATTTCCGCTCGAGGCCGGCGAGGCAACGCCGGCTCCAGTGCGCTTTCGCGCGCGCTTCGATAGGGACGCGGTCGTAGATTTCGACGCGGTCGGCAAGGCGCTCAAGGGCCGAAGCGATACTGTCGTCGATGCCCGCTCCGCCCCGCGATTCCGCGGCGAAAGCCCCGAGCCTCGTCCCGGCGTCCGCGCCGGACACATGCCGGGCGCGCGCAACCTGCACTACGAAACGGTGCTCGACCCGCAGGGCCGCATGCGCCCACCAGAGGAAATCAGCGCGGCTTTTCAAGCAGCTGGAGTCGATCTTTCACAGCCGGTGATAACGAGCTGCGGCTCCGGCGTGACAGCAGCGACGCTGCTTCTTGCGCTGGCGCAGCTCGGCAAGCACGATGTGCGGCTCTACGACGGCTCCTGGTCGGAATGGGGCGCGCAGTACGGCGCGCCGGTCGCCACCGGCGACGCATAACGGAACGGCATGAACGACAGCCCCGACAGAACCGTCCAGACGACGGTCACCTATCTCAAGATGTCGGCGCGGCCGGCACATTTGCCGCCGATGCCGATGAAGCCCCGACTCGCGCTGATGAAGGCGGAGCGTATCCCGCTGCATTTCTACCGCTATCTTTATGGCGCCGTCGGCCGCTCCTGGCTCTGGGTGGAGCGCGAGGAGCTGAGCGATGCGGCCCTTGCGGCCAAGATTCACCGCGTGGGGATCGAGATAACCGTGCTCTACGCGAACGGCGCGCCGGGCGGCTATTACGAGCTCGATTTCACCAAGCCGGGGCGGACCAATCTCGCCTACTTCGGGCTCATTCCGGAATTGACCGGGATGAAGATCGGGCCGTGGCTGCTCGGCTGCGCGGTGCGCGACGCCTTTTCGCGCGGTGCCGAAGAAGTGACCGTGAACACCTGCACGCTCGACCATCCCGCTGCGCTTCCGCTCTACCAGCGGCTCGGCTTCGAGCCGGTACGGCGTGAACCGCGGCGCCTCAAGGTTCCTGGGCATATGACGGTCCCCAGCCACATTGCCGCCGCTATCCCGCCGTGAACGGCGTAACAGGGTGGAACGACTGCCGAAGATGGCGGTTGTTTGCCGAAGACCGAGGGGGCTTGGTCAGAGGAAACAGGACAATGAGACTGCGACCCTTCTTGCTGGCCGGGGCCGTGCTCCCGCTGGTGTTGAGCTGCCCTACCTTTGCCGCGGAGCTCGCTCCCACGCTGCGGCTGGCGCAAGCCCAGGCAGAGTGCCCGCCGGGCGCGGATTGCCCGCAGGCCGGGGCCGAATGCCCGCCGGGCACGGAGTGTCCGCCGACCGGCGATACCGCGCCGGTAGCGCCCGCGGAGCCGGCGCCCGAAGCACCCCCGCAAACGGCGCCCGAAGCGCCTCCAGAAGCGGCGCCCGACCAGCCGGCGCCGGCTCCCGAG
>JBOHKB010000386.1:0-16664 GCA_050728815.1 Propylenella sp. | reverse complement strand
GGCCCCGGCCGCCGCCGCGGGCCACCGGCCCACGCGGTCGACCATCAATATCCCTGGCGGGCTCGCCACATGCGGGCGCGAAGCTCTTCGGCGACGTGCTGCGCGTCCTCGCTGCCGCGGATGACCGACGGCCGGATGAGGATGATCAGTTCCGTCCTCGTCCCCTGCCGGACCCTGTTCCTGAAGAGGTTGCCGACCGCCGGTATCCGGCTCAGCCCCGGGATGCCCCCGCGGCCGTCGCTGGTCTGCTCGCCGATCAGCCCGCCGAGGAGCACGGTCTGGCCGTCGACCACCGAGATCGTGCTCTCCACGCGGCGCTTGGAGATCGTCGGCGTGAGCGTCGCCGAGCCGCCGCTGACCGATGAGACTTCCTGCGCGATGTCGAGACTCACGACGCCATTCTCGGCGATGCGCGGCTTGACGCTCAGAATCACGCCGGTGTCGCGGTATTCGATCTCGTTGGAGACCGGCGCTTCCGGGTCCTGCACCGAGGTCACCGTGCGCGTCACGATCGGGATCTGGTCGCCGACCTGGAAGCGCGCCGTCTCGTTCTCCACCACCACCAGCGACGGCGACGACAGCACCTGCACGTCGGTCAGCCCCTGGAAAGCGCTGATGATGACCTCCGGGCTCGCCTCGCTGCCGAGCACGAAGTTGAAGCCGGGCAGATCGCGGCTGATCCGGTTGACGAGACCCCCGAAGAGGCCCGCGGAGCCGTCGCGTTCGAGCCCGACCGATTGGCTGCGGATGAAATACTGGACGCCGTGGCGAAGCTCGTCCTCGAGCCTGATCTCCGCCATAGTGACGTTGATCGCGACCTGCAGCTGCGGCACGTCGATGCGGTTCAGCGCCGCCAGAATCTGCTGCCGCGTTTCGAGGTCGGCGTAGATCACGAGCGAATTGTTGGCCGTGTCCGCCTGGATGCGCACGCGCGGTCCGCGGCCGTCGCCCGGTTCCTGCGGCGCGCCGCCGATTCCCGTACCGCCCCCCGGACCGGCGATCAGATCTTCTCCGAATGGCGCAGGCTGCCCCGCCTGCCCCGGTTCGCCGATGAAGCCCTCGACCGAAACCGGCTCGGCGCCCGGCTCGATCTGCTCGCCCGGCGTTTCCGGAGCGAACGCGCCGCCTCCCCCGAAAATGCTGCTCAACAGGCCGGCGAGCTTCGCGGCGTCGCGGTACTTGACCCGATACACATAGACGTTGGCGTTGAGGTCCGGATTGTCGGTGTCGAGGCGCTGCGCCCATCCGCGCGCGCGGTCGATCAGCTCGCGGCGCGGCGAGACGACAAGCACCGCCTTCAGCCGCTGCATCGACATGAACTGCACGAGGTCCGCCCCCGCGTCGCCGGAACGCGATGCGAAGATGCGCTCAAGCTCCGGGATCACCGTCTCCGGCTTCGCGTGTCTCAGCGGCAGGATCGCCACGGACTGGTTCTCCATCCAGTCGGCGTCGAAGTTGAGCGCGGTCTCGATCGCCGCCTGGCGGTCGGCGCTGTTGCCGAACACGATGAGCAGGTTCCGCCGGGCCTCCGCACGGACAGAGCCGGGCCGCACGCCAAAACCTTCGATCAGGCCGATCAGCGTCCTCGCCGAAACGTGCTCAAGCGGGATGAGGGAGATGCCGTAGCCCGGCCGCGCCTCCAGATAGTCCGTCGTGCTGGCGGCGGCCGACGTCTCGATCGTGATCCGGTAGAGGTTGCCATGCTTCACCAGAGCCGCGCCCAGCGACTGCAAGGCGACCTCGAGCGCCGGGATCAGCTCGTCGCGGCTCAGCGGCCGCGCCGAGGAGATCGAGATCGTCCCGCCAACGGAGGGATCGATCGTGTAATTCTCGCCAAGAGTCTGGCCCAGAATGGTCTGCACCACCTCGCGAATGTCGGCGTTCTGGAAGTTGAGGCTGAACTCGCCCGGCTCGAAGGTGGAGGCGCTCTGCTGGCGCTGCTCTCGCCCGGCGAATTGCGAGCCGTGGAAGACCTGCTCGCGCGCGCCGCTCGCGGCGAGCGTCCGGGCGCCGCCGGCGCTGCCGCCTCCCAGCTCCGTAGGCTGGCGGGCGGAAAGGTCGGTTGTGAAGATCGCGCCGATTCCGTCGAAGCGCTGCCCGTTTCGGGTCGGCGCGCACGCACCGACAAGCAGCACGGCCACCAGCCCGATCAACGCAGGCAGGCTCAACCTCCACCCGGGAGACATCGACGCACTCCACGCCCGAGACAAAATGTCTTAACGCTCCGGTTCCGGGAGGCGCGCGTCAGCTCCGGTCCGAATGCTATTGTCGCGTTTTCTTCAGACGCGCATTTGCTCCAGCATGGGCTTTCTGTATGGCCTCCCGCAAGTTATTCTTTCGGCGTGGCGCGGTCTGAGCCAATTCGGAGTGCGTTGATGCTCGGTAGCTACACTTCGGGGCCGAATGGGGCGTTCCTCGCCTTTCTCAAGGAATGCGAGCCGCTGAAGGACCAGGTCGACTGGTCGGCCATCGAGCGTGGCGTCGCCGCGGGCCGCGCGCAATATCGCGATCTCTGGGAGGCCGGAGCTCTGTCGGGCGCTGAGCTTGCCGACGCCATTGCCCGGTATCACAATCTCCCGCGCGTGCAGGCCGACCGGGTGCAGTACCGCGACGCGCTGTTCAACGGGCTTTCGCGCCGTTTCCTCCGCGACGCCTGGATGTTCCCCTTCGTTGACGGGCGCGAGGTAGCGCTGGCGGTCGCCGACCCGACCCGCGACGAAGCAATCAGCGCAGTGATCGTGGCGTTGGGCGAACCCGCCGCGCTCCGCGTCGCGTCTTTCGATGAGATGAGCGTGTTCTTCGAGCAGCACGGCGCGGCCGGCCATCGCGAGGTCGCGGCCGAGCCGACTGCGGGCGAGAACGATGTCGCGGCGGAGGAGAGCCTCGAGCGCCTGCAGGACCTGGCGAGCGGGGCCCCGGTCGTCCACGCCGTCGACGCCATTTTCGAGGCGGCGATCAACCTGTCGGCCACCGACATTCACATCGAGCCGACGCGCGAGGGCATCCGCGTCCGCCTGCGCGTCGACGGGGTGCTGCGCCCACATCAGTCGCTGCCGGGCCGCATGGCGCGGGCGGCCGTGTCGCGCGTGAAAATCCTCGCCGGCCTCAACATCGCCGAGCGCCGCCTGCCGCAGGATGGGCGCGCGCGGATCACGGTCGGTGGGACGGAAGCGGACCTCCGCATCGCCACGATGCCGACGATGCACGGCGAGGCCGTGGTCATCCGCATCCTGGTGAAGGAGGCGAGCGCGCTCGACCTCTCGCGCCTCGGCATGACGCCGAAAGACCTGAAGGCGTTCAGCGAGGAGCTCGCCGAACCGCACGGCCTGATCGTGGTTTCGGGGCCGACCGGCAGCGGCAAGACCACGACGCTCGCCGCCGCGCTCTCCACGCTGAACAATCCCGAGCGCAAGATCATGACGATCGAGGATCCGATCGAATATCAGATCCCCGGCGTCCATCAGACGCAGGTGAAGCCGTCGATCGATCTCACCTTCGCGTCGGCGCTGCGCTCGTTCCTCCGGCATGATCCGGACATCATGATGGTGGGCGAGATGCGCGACCACGATACCGCGACGATCGGCATCCAGGCGGCGCTGACCGGGCACCTCGTGCTGACGACTCTCCACACCAACTCGGCCGCCGACGCGGTCGTCCGGCTGATCGACCTCGGCGTCGAGGACTTCCTCCTTGTTTCGACGCTCCGCTGCATCGTCGGCCAGCGGCTGGTGCGCAAATTGTGCGAGCGCTGCCGCACGCCGACCAGCGAGATGCCCGCCGCGATCAGCAGCCTGGTCGCCAAGGGCGTTTTTGCGCCGCGCCCCGGCGAGGTCTTCCACACCGCTCCCGGCTGCAATTGGTGCGGGCGGACTGGCTATCGCGGGCGCATCGGCATCTTCGAGGTCCTGCGGCTTGACGCCACGCTCCGCAGCCTCATTCGGAGCCGCGTCGATGTCGGCGAGATCGAGGCGCATGCGAAAGCGCGCGGCATGACCACCATGCTGGAGGACGGCGTGGCGAAATTCCGCGCCGGCGTGACCTCGATCGAAGAGGTTCTGCGCGCGACGACGTGAGCGCGATCGCCTGCGTGCCGACTTCGAAGTTCCGCTTCCCCTGAAGTTAACCCGGAGGAGGCTACTCGACGGGCTGCGTGGTCATGAACGGATCCGGCGGAGTCTCCCCCGGAACCGCGCCGATGAAGGCGGGCGGAAGGCCCATCAGCTCGGGCGGCACGCCGAACGGGTCCGCGTCGAAGCGGTCGAACAGCCGCAGCGCCTGGACCTGGTCGCCGCTGCGGAATTCGACCGTCCGCGCGTCGACGAACGCGATTGACCAGCCCTCATACGCCTCGCCCCGGCTCAGCCGGCGGAACTCGCCGGTGTTGCGATCGCGAAGCAGCGCAAGCTCGGTCGTGCCCGTGGTGACGACGCCGAGGAGATCGAGCGGCGGCGGCATCGGCGCCGCTTCCGGCATGGGAGCCGGTTCCTCGCTAACCAGCGCCACCGGCTCGGTGTAAACCGGCGGCGGCGAGCGTAACGGCGAGAACAGCGGCAGCGACCGCGTCGCCTCCAGGCTATCGAAGCTCAGGCTCGACAGCGGATTGACGCTGGCGATGGCCTTTTCCTGGGCCGACGCGCCGCCAATCGCAGCGATCAGCAATCCAGGGAAGGCAATCAGGAAGCGCCGCGTCATGGCTGCGCGGTCCTGTACCCGCCGACGAGCACGACCACGCGGAGCCCCGGCTGGTTCGGATCAGCCTCCCCGAGGGCATTGACCATCTGCACGTTCAGGCTGTTCAGGAACAAAATCGGCGCCCCGGTCTCAAGATCGAAGAGTATACGCTGCAGGCCGTTGATGTCTGTGTCAAATGATACACGAAGGTCAACCCGCGACGAACCCCCCTCCTCGGCCGGCGTGATCTCGCTTTCCGCTAACCGGCCCCCGGCCTGCATTATGGTGTCGGCGACGATCCGCTGCAGCACGGCGCCTGCAATCGCCGCGGTTTCGCCCGGGAGATATGGACTGCCGACCCCGGCGGCCGTCCCCTCTTCCCCGCCGGCTGCGAGCCCGGGAATGCGTTCGCGCAGTGCAGCCAGCGTCTCCGAGCGTTGGCGGACCTCTTCGGAGGCCTCCGAGGCGGCGGCGAGGCTCCAGCCGATCCAAAGGACAGGTGCGACCAGAAGCAGCGCGCCCACGGCGAGCACCGCGATCCGTTCGAGCCCTGCCTGCGACTGAAGAGCCATCTGTCTAGTCCGCAGCCGTCGATGGCACGATCGCCGCCGCGATCTCGAATCGGTCCTGGGCGGCGGCTTCGTCGCGGGTCGTCGGCGCCACGAAGCGGACGTTGGAGAGGATGTCGGCATCCTCGAGGATGCCGATCAGCGCCGGCGCGTCGCTCGTCAGTCCGGCGATCTGCACCTCGCCGTCCTCCGCCGAGAGCTCGGTCAGGTAGGTGTTCGTCGGAATGACCGCCGACAGCTTGTCCACGAGCACGACCATCGGAATTGCGTTGCCCCGGCTTGCAATCAGCTGTTCCCGGCTCATGGCCAACTCGGTTCCCGCGCGCGCCGATTCGATTCGCCCCCTCAGGCGATCGGTTTCCTCCTGCAGCGCGCCGGCCTCTGACCGCAACGAATAGAGCCACCAGCCGGACAGGACGACGAGCAGCGGGGCGACGACTGCGTAGGCGAGGAGCGCCGTGCTCACCTTGCGGCGGAGCGCCGCCCGCCGCTCCGAGCGGTCGGAATGCAGAAGATTGACCGCGCTCGTCCGGTCGATCGGGTCTTCGGACGTGCCGACGACAGCCGCCTTGACCTTCGCCTCGGCGAGGCGGCCCATCGAGCGGTCGAAGACATCGCGCGACGTCGCCACGAGACGCACCGCGATCTGTCCTTCGGGCGCTGGTTCGTCCTCGGCGACCGAATAGTCGAAGACGACGCTGTCTGCCGACCACGGCGTCGCGCGGTCGAGCTGGTGCCTGACAATCGCATCGAGATAGCCGCGGCTCGCCGCGGGGAAATGCATGATCTTGGTGAGGACGCGGCTCCCGTCGAGCCGGAACTCCACCGGCTCTTCGCGCATCTTGCGCGGAAGCCTCGCTTTGCCGAGGCGGTCGAGGTTTCCCTTCGCGACCAGCGAAGGCCCGTCGCGGCGGTTGCGATAGCATTCGAAACCGTCGCCGCGCTCGACCAGAGTGTATTCGAGCCGCCGCCGGCCCTGCTTCATCTTGGGCTCGATGACCGCGGTCAGCTCGTCGATGAAGCTGCCGATGGCGCGATTGAGCGATTGCACGGCCCGCAATTCTGAAATCGCTGTACTCACGCTTCACTCACAACTCAGCGCCGAGCCTTTGCGGCGGCAACGCGCGACCATGCCGCGACGCGATAGCCGCTGTCGGTTTCCAGCGCCGCAACGATCACCGCCTCCACCGCGTCGGCGAAGCCGTCTGCCAACTGAACCTGCACGCCGACACGATAAACGCTCGACTCCGTCGTGGAAAGGAACAGCGACCCCGGCTGAACGAGATTTACGATCCGCTCGCGGTCCAGACCCTGCTGACGCGCCTGCAAAATGAGCTGGACCGCGGCGCGGCCGATCCCGGGGACCGCCCGCAGCACAGTTTCGGACGCGGTCATCGGATCGACTCCCGACTGTCTCGCATAGACGGTGACGAAAGACTCCAGCCGGCCGAAATCGGCGCTGCTCAGCCCGAGCAGATAGCGCAGCTCCTCGACCGAATGGAACGGCCGGTTGGCCGGGCGGTAGGGCAGCCCCTCGCTCTCGTATTCGAACGTTTCCGCTCCCTGCTCGCCTACATCGAAGTCCTGGTCGCGCCAGTCGGCGACGCGGCTCGCAAAGGCCTTCGCCGACATCGACGTTCCGCCGACTGCAGCGTAGAGGCCCTCCAGCAGCTCCGGCCGCGCCGCGTTCAGATCGATGCGTCCGCTTTCGTCGGCGACATTGATGCGGACGACGCCGGTGCCGCGGCGAAGCAGGAAACCGTTAACCACGTTCGCTTTTTGCTGCGACTCGAAGAGCAGAAATGCCGCGGTCTGGATGCCGCCCTCGAGCAGCCCCGCCGCTGCAACCTCGTCTGCGCCGATCCGGGCAAGGCCGAGCGCCGGACGCGATACCGCAACGAGGCTCGATACGATCGCCGCCAGCAGCGCCGCTGTCAAAAGAACGGCGAGTGTCACATAGCCGTCATTGCTGCTGGCTTGGCGCAACCCGACCCTCCAACAAATCCTGCAAGGTGAATGGATCGCCCCCGCAACCTCCCTCCGGGCAGCCGCCCGTCGTGACGTGCAGGCGCACCGTCAACGCCGGAACCACTCTGTCGCCCGCGCCGTCGAGGACCTCCAGGCGAATGGCGGCGGGCAGACGGTTGGACGACGACCACGCGGTCGCCCATTCGAGCGTCCCGCCCGAGTCGCTCGCGTAGCTGAACCGATAGCGCCACGGTCCGACTGCTACGAGAGCCGAATCGCGAAATTGTACGTCGGCAAATCCCCTGACATGCGGCAGGAGCGGTGCAGACGAGCGGATCAGGGCCCCCTCCCCATCCTCGTAGCGCGTCTCGATCCGAAGGAGGCTCTCGCCGTGGCCGCGCCCCGTCCCGTCGCTCGCGACGGCGACGCCGACCGAATCCTGGTCGCCCGAGAAGATCGGGGGAGATTCTGGCTCGCCTGAGGATTGGATGAAGAGCGTACCCTCAAGGTCGCGGCGAATGGCGGCAAGGCCTGTGGCAAGCGTTTCGAGGTCGTTGGCGCGGCGCGCGGCGGATGCCGAATTGCGGCTGACGAGGTCGGTCGCGATCAGGAGCGTGAGCAGGACAAGCGCGCTCAGTGCAAGCACTGCGATTGACTCGGCGAGCGCGAAGCCCGCCTGTCGGTGCCCGCGGGCGCTCATCTGGGAACGCCATAGCGGAGCGTCTCGACCTTGAGCGTCCGCCCGTCCGACACCTCCACCCGTACCTCAACGTCGAGCAGAACATGGCCCATGCTGCCATCAGGACGGGGCGGCGTGCGGACCACCTTCAGAGTCGCCGTCCAGCGGCGCCCGTCCACCTCGCCGCCCATTTCCCCGGCACGCAAAGAGGATCCGCTAAGCGCTTCATTCAGCACGGTTTCCGCCACAAGCCGGGCGGCCAGCCAGTCCTTCGAGTGCTCGAGATTCGTCCGCGCCGCGACAAGGCTCCGGGGGACTATGCTGACCAGCGCCGCAAGTACCAGAACCGCCACGAGAATTTCGAGCAGCGTGAAGCCGGCGTCGCGCCGCGCCCTGCGGCCTATTCGCCTCCCGCTCATCCCTCCGACTCGACGCGGGCGACGCGCACGCTAGCGGTCAGCCAGTTGACGGACACCCGATAGGAGAAGTGGTTACGGCTCAGCGTTAGCACGCCGCCTGAGGATCGTCCGTCGGGCAGAAACCTGATGCCCGAATCGCCGCCCGCCAGCTCGCGGCTCGACTGGACGAGCTCGACCCTGACGCCGCGCGGAATCTCCACGATTCGGCCGCTCGATCCCGCCCGCACCAGCCCGCTCGCGAGATCGACGCGCGAGACAACATCGTGCCGGGCGCTCAGCGCGGCGTTCCGGTCGCTGCGGAAGAGCGCGGCAATCTCCTCGGCGGCGTTCCTGATCTCGACCGGCCCGGCTGGGCGCACAAGATGCGGGAGCACCAGTCCCGCAATCAGCCCCATGATCGCCAGGGCGAGGACTAGCTCGTAGAGCGCGAAGCCGCGGTCGCCGCGCTTGCGCCTAGCGGCTCGCGATATCGCTGGCATCGTCGGCGCCGCCCTCCCGGCCGTCGGAGCCGTAGGACACGATCTGGTAGGGCGTGCCCTCGCCCGGCACCTTGTAAATATAGGCGTTGCCCCAGGGGTCGAGCGGCAGGCCCGACTGCTTCAGATAGGGGCCGTTCCAGTCGGCGATGCTGGGCGGTCGCTTGACGAGGACGGAGAGACCTTCGGATTGGGTCGGATAGCGGCCGGCGTCGAGGTAGAAGAGATCGAGCGCGGCGCCGAGCGAATCGATCTGCAGCTTCGCGGAGCGTGCGCGGGCATCGGACAGGTAGCCGAGCACGCGCGGCCCCACGAGGCCCATGATCAGGCTGAGGATCACCAGCACGACCAGCAGCTCCACCAGGGTGAAGCCACCGTCGCGGTCTCGCGTGGTCTTGCGGCTACGGGGTGCAGATTTGAACGCGATCATAACAGCAGTTCATTGACGCTGAGCAGTGCCGAAATCACCGAAACGATGAGCCAAGCGATTAGCATGCTGACAAGCACAATTATAGCCGGGCCCAAGATGCTTGTCAGGCGCGCCAACGCGCGGTCGAGCCGCGACTCGTAGAAGCCGGCAATGCGCAAGGCGGCTGGGCCGAGTTCGCCCGATTCCTCGCCGACCCGCAGCATGTGCACCGCGTAGAGCGGGAGAAGCTTCGCTTCAAGCAGCGCGTCGCTCAGCCGGCGTCCCTGGCGGACGGCGGCGACGACCGCGTCGATTCTTCCGGCCGAGCGCTCGTCGCGCATCAGGTCGCGGATCAGGCGGAGCGACGTCGATATGTCTACCCCGCTGTGCGTGAGCGTGCCGAGGGTAGCGCAAAAAGCGACGGCTTGTTCGTGCCTCACGACCTCCCGGGTGCCCGGTATCCGCCCGAGGAGCCGCATCAGCAGGCCTTTCGCCGCACGGCTCCGCGTCGCGAGGAGCAGCGCCGCGAGCAATGCAATCGCAGCCGCGGCGAAAAGATCAGTGTTGGCGCGGAGGCCACGCGAGAGCGTGAAGACGAACGGCTCTTGAAAGCCCTCCTGCTGAAAGCCGGCGAGCGCCCGCTCGAACTCCGGAACGACGTAGAGGAGAACGAAGATGAGAACGCCGGTCGCGGCGACGATAAGGAAAGCCGGATAAGTGAGCGCCGAGGATATGCGCCGGCGAAGATTCTCGCCTCGCCGGCGCTCGTGCGCGATCACCCGCAGCGTCTCGTCGAGCGTGCCGGCGACCTCCGCGACCTCCACCATCTTCACAAAGGTCTTGGGAAAGAGCCTCGGGTGACTCGAAATGGCTTCGGCGAGGCTGTGCCCGCTTGATATTTCGCGATGGAGATCGTGCATAAGGCGGGCGACCGGCGGCCGTGTGCTCGCTTCCGAAAGGACGAGCAGCGCGCGGTCAAGCTCGACACCGCCCTTGATGAGGGTCGCGAGGTCCTCGGCGAATCCGCTGATTTCCTCGCGCGTCGGGCCGCGCGAGAAGAGCTGGCCGGCGGACGCCCTCGCCTCGCTCTCGTCGCCGATCTCGATCGGCAGGAACGAAATCTTTTCCAGTTCCGGAACCACCGCCTCGCTCGACGGCGCCTCGATCACGCCGACGACGAGCTGTCCTGACGTGTCGAGGGCACGATACCGGAACTTGGGCATGGCCTGACGTTCAGCTTCCCTCAAGCGTGACGCGTTCCCCGGAGGGGCCGATTCCCGCCGGGGCGCAGGGTTGATAACACCGTATCGCAACCCTAAACGAAGGTCATGGCCCTGGACGTTACGCCGCTTGCAATCGAGGCCGTCAAACTGATCCGGCCGCAGCGCTTCGGCGATGCCCGAGGCTATCTAGTCGAGACGTGGAACCAGAGAAAGCTCGCCGAAGCCGGCATCGAGGTCGACTTCGTCCAGGACAATTGCTCTTTTTCCAGTGACGCCGGGACTATCCGCGGCCTTCACTACCAGCGCCCACCGGCCGCGCAGGCAAAGCTCGTCCGCGTCGTGCGCGGCCGGGTCTTCGACGTTGCTGTCGACTTGCGCGGCGGCTCCGCCACCTACGGGCGCTACGCAGCAGCCGAGCTGACCGCCGACGGCGGCGAGCAGCTCCTCGTGCCGGTCGGGTTCGCGCACGGGTTCTGCACGCTTGAGTCGAACACGAAGCTTGCCTACAAGCTTTCCGATTTCTATGCGCCGGAATGCGACGCCGGCATCATCTGGAATGACCCGGATATCGGCATCGACTGGCCGCTCGAGGGACGCCAGCCGATCCTCTCCGAGAAGGACATGAAGCTGCCGCGCCTTGCTGACGGCAAGCCTCCGTTCTGAGCGAGAGCCCGCGGTGAGAGGGAGCGGAGACCAAATGCGCATTCTTGTGACGGGAGGCGCGGGGTTCATCGGCAGCGCGGTCGTCCGCCGCCTGATCGGCGAAACCGCACACGAAGTCCTCAACATCGACAAGCTGACCTACGCGGCGTCGAAGGACTCGCTCGCGAGCATCGAGCGTTCGCCGCGCTACCGCTTCCTCCGCCACGACATCTGCGACGGGAAGGCCGTCGGCAAAGCGTTTCGCGAGTTCCGGCCTGATGCCGTCATGCATCTTGCGGCGGAGAGCCACGTAGACCGGTCAATCGACGGGCCGCGGGCATTTGTTCAAACGAACGCCGTCGGTACGTTCTGCCTCCTGGAGGCGGCGCGGACGTACTGGAGCGCGCTCGATGCGGCCGGCCGTTCCCGCTTCCGTTTCCACCACGTCTCGACCGACGAGGTCTTTGGCGCGCTTGGCCCGGAGGATGCACCGTTCAGCGAGACGACGCCCTACGATCCGCGCTCCCCCTATTCCGCGAGCAAAGCCGCCGCCGATCACCTCGTGCGCGCCTGGGGCCACACCTACGGTCTTCCGATCCTCATCACGAACTGCACCAACAACTACGGCCCGTACCACTTCCCCGAAAAGCTCATACCGCTCACGATCATCAAGGCGCTGAGCGGAGAGAAACTCCCCGTCTACGGACGCGGAGAGAACGTCCGCGACTGGCTCCATGTCGACGATCACGCCGAGGCGCTCGTCGCGGTGATTGAGCGCGGGCGCCCAGGCGAGACCTACTTCATAGGCGGGCGCGCGGAGCGCACGAACCTCGAGATCGTGACGCGCATTGCAGGGCTGGTCGACGAGCTGGCGGGCCCCCTCCCCTCCGGGCGTCCGCGCACCGATTTGATAGAGTTCGTCGCCGACCGCCCCGGGCACGATTTCCGCTATGCGATGGACATTTCCAAGATCGAACGGGAACTCGGCTCGCGGCCGTCGCGGAGCGTGGAGGAGGGACTGCGGGAAACCGTGGCCTGGTTCCTGGCCAACCGATCCTGGTGGGAGCCGCTCCGCGAACGCTACGACGGCGGGCGGCTCGGTGCGGGCAAGGCTTCGGCGGAAGCGTTTGCGTGACACGATGACGCGCCGGCTTCTAGTCTTCGGCTCGACCGGCCAAGTCGGGCGCGAACTGGCGCGGGCCGCATGGCCAGCTGGGATGGCAGCAACGTTTCTCGACCGCCGCGCCGCCGACTTCGCGCGCCCCGAGGCGCTCTCCGGCATCGTCAGCCGACAAAAGCCCGATGCGATCATCATCGCCGCCGCTTACACCGCCGTCGATGCGGCGGAGAGTGACGAGGAAACGGCGACGATGGTGAACGCGGTTGCGCCGGGATCGATTGCGCGCAGCGCCGCGGCGCTTTCCGTTCCCACCGTCTACATCTCCACCGACTACGTCTTCGATGGCGAGAAGGGCGGGCGCTACGTCGAACAGGATGCGGTCAATCCGATCAACGCGTATGGACGCAGCAAGCTCGCTGGCGAGATCGCGGTGCGCGCCGCGAACCCTCGACACCTGATCCTGCGGACCTCATGGCTCTACAGCGCGCACGGGACGAATTTCCTGCGCTCGATGCTGAAGCTCGCCGCGACACGCAAAGAAGCGACGATCGTAGCGGACCAGTATGGCTGCCCGACCGCCGCTGCGGACCTCGCTCAGGCGATCGCAAGAATCGCGCCGCTTCTGTTCGATGCCGACACGCGCTGGGGAACCTATCACCTAGCCGGGGAATCGGAGACGACGTGGCACGGCTTCGCCGAGGCGATCTTTGCGGAGCTTGCGAAGCGCGGGCTCAGGCGGCCAATCAACCGGGCGATCTCGACGGCAGAGTTCCCCCGGCCCGCTCGGCGTCCGGCGAACAGCCGACTGTCGAGCGCCGCGTTCCGGCGCGCGTTCGGCATCCGGCTTCCGGGCTTCGAAGCAGCGGTGCCGCGCGTACTTGACGAGGCCCTGGCCGAAGAGGCGCAGGAGGAAGGCGCCGTGCACGCATGAAGGGCATCGTTCTCGCGGGCGGCTCGGGCACGCGGCTTCACCCGATCACCCGGGCGGTCAACAAGCAGCTCTTGCCGATCTATGACAAGCCGATGATCTACTACCCGATCTCGGTACTGATGCTCGCCGGCATCCGCGATATCCTGATCATCACGACGCCCCGCGATGTCGAACAGTATCGCACCCTGTTCCGCAACGGCTCGCATCTCGGCATGCGCATCAGCTACGCCGTGCAACCGTCGCCCGACGGGCTCGCGCAGGCGTTCCTGATCGGCCGCGATTTCATCGGTGACGGCGCAGTCACGCTGGTGCTCGGCGACAACATCTTCTTCGGCCACACGCTCCCAGACCTGCTGCGCAAGGCGACCGCGCAGGACAAGGGCGCCACCATCTTCGCCTATCAAGTGACCGACCCGCAACGCTACGGCGTGGTCGCGCTCGATGCCGAGGGCCGCGCCATCGGCCTGGAGGAGAAACCGGCCAAGCCGACGAGCTCATGGGCGGTGACCGGACTCTACGTCTACGACAACCGCGTCGTGGAAATCGCCGCATCGCTGAGGCCCTCGGCCCGTGGCGAGCTCGAGATCACCGACGTGAACAAGGCCTATCTCGGCTGGGGCGAACTCAACGTCGAGCGGCTCGGACGCGGCTTCGCCTGGCTCGACACCGGGACCTGCGACAGCCTGCTCGAGGCGGCAGAATTCGTGCGGACCATCCAGCACCGCCAGGCGCTCCCGATCGCCTGCCTCGAAGAGATTGCCTATCGCCAGGATTGGATCGGCGCGGGAGAGCTAAAACGGCTCGCCGACGAGTTGGGAGGCACGCCATACGGCGCACACCTCAAGGCGCTGCTTGCTGTGGAATCGTGAGGCGATCGGCCTCTGTCTCTACCGAAGCGAGCCGGGCGAAAGCATCTCCAAGAACACTCATTGATTGTAAGCAACCGTCGGTACACCAGCCGTTTACCGAGAAAATTCAATCAGAGCAAGAAAATCGTAGCCAGGGACGACCGTGGGCGCTAGCGTAGTGATCCAAGCCCGCTAAGGAGGAAGGTTCCATGCGACGTAGTTTTTGCGCAGTTCTGGCGCTTCTCGGATTGCTCGCGGTTTACGACGCCCCGGCGCAAGCGCAGGCGACCCGCACCTGGGTGTCAGGCGTGGGCGACGACCTGAATCCCTGCAGCCGCACCGCGCCCTGCAAGACCTTCGCGGGCGCCATCTCCAAGACCGCGGCGGGCGGCGAGATATCCGTTCTCGATCCGGGCGGCTTCGGTGCCGTCACGATCACCAAATCGATCAGCATCGTTTCGGACGGCAGCGAGGGAAGTATACTCGCAACTGCCAACACCAATGGCATCATAATCAATGCCGGCGTGAACGACGTCGTGAGCATCTCCGGGATTTACTTTGAAGGAGCGAACACCGGTCTCAATGGAATCCGTGTGCTGTCGGCCGGGCGCGTACACATCCGCAATTGTCTGATCCGCGGCTTCCGCGGAACGAACGGGTCTGGGATCGACGTGAACGTCGGTGTAACGACTCGCGTGCTGGTCGACGACACCACGGTCGCGAATAATTTCGCGGGGATAAAGGTGAGGCCGGTGGGAGCGACAACGGCGGTCGTGGTCCTCAGCAACGTGATCGTGGATGGCAATCTCAACCAGGGCCTGCTGTCGGACGGCGCGAACTCATTCCTCCGCTTTGGCGATTCGATCGTCACCAGCAACGCGACCGGCCTGAGCTCGCTGAACACGGGGAAGCTGCAATCGTTCGGCAACAACTTCGTGTTTGGCAACACCGTCGACGGGGCGCCGACCTCGACCATCCCTCGCGTCTAGCAGCGCACGCAAAGACCGGCACCCCGGCCCGCGTTCACCCGCCCGGCCTGTCTGCGCCGCGGCCGCCTTTCCACGGCTGCGGCCGCACGCGCTCGCATTCAGGTGCGGTTCAGCCGCGGAATGTTCTTGTCGGAACCGGACCGCCGCCCTACCTCTTAAGGGGGGCAGCGGCATTCGGATGGGTTTTCACTATGAAAATTCGCACGCTCGTCGCCGCGGCGACGCTGTCCCTTGCTTTCGGCCTCTCCGGGCAAGCCCACGCGCAGATGCTTGCCTATTCGGCTCCCGGCCTTACCAACCTGCGCGCCGGTCCGGGCCTCGGTTACGCCATCATCGCAAAGATCGGCGGCGGCACGCGCCTCTACATCTACGGATGCCTCGAGACGCGCTCCTGGTGCGATGCACTGGTCGGCGACTTTAGAGGCTGGATCGCCGCTTCGCGGCTGGAGTTCGTCTACGCCGGGCGGCGAGTCTATGTGCCGGACTACTACAGCTACTTCAACCCACCGACCATCGAGTTCTATTTCGACAACCGCCCTCGCCGACGCCATCGCGAGCGAGTGCGCGAACCTGTCACGCCCCCCTGCCCGTTGCCGCCGCCGAACTGTCTCCCACTCGGACCGGATACCACCGGTCCAATAGCCCCAGGCAGTGGCGGCGAAACGATCATCCAGGGCGGACCGGATTACCCGCCAACCTACCGTCGCCGGCAGGCGCCTGTCGGGGGGCCGGACTACCCGCCGACCTATGCCGGTCCCGAATCGCTCGGCGGCGGAGAGACGATCATCCTTCCAGAGGGAGCCTGCCCGCCCGGCGATCCTAACTGCCGGAATTGAAGCGCAACTCGATCGTCGAACAATAAGCGGACTTTGCGGCGCAGGCGCGATCCGCTGCCACGCCTGCCAAGCAATCGTCCCCACATCGGGTTGACGCGGGTTGACGCGTTGACCATACGGCTAGGCGGGATAAGACAAGAAAAGCGACCCACTCTCGGCCTTCAAGGCAAATTGGAGATTCCTATGAGCGAACGACAGCGGACGACGCGTCGGGCGGGCCTGCTATTTGCGGTCTTCCTTGCGACCTCAACCTTTCCTGCACAGAGCTATTCACAAGGTGGCGAAACTTTCGTTCCCACCGGCGCGACTCAGGCCCTACAGGCCCGCACCAGCAGGCCCATTGCCGCGGTTCCGCACGGGCCGATGCCGCTCGGCGCGCCCGCGCTGACGGCGGCCGAAAGGGCGCGGGTCGAGTATTGGAGCAATCGTTTGCCGCTCCGCGGCCCAGACCCGCGCCCGGCTGCAGCTCCTCTGGCGGCCCCGGCACCTTCAACGGCGACAATAGTCGACGGGCCGAAGCCAATGGCGCTCGGCACGCTTCAACTCCGACAGAACTTCAACCTGCTTCCGATAATTCCGACCGACTTCAGCTCGAGCACCAACGAGCCAAGCACGGCAATGGCCGGCCGCAACCGCTTCCAGACGGGAAACTGGTATGCCGCATACTCGAGCAACGCCGGCACGACTTGGACGCACCTCAGCCCGTTCACCGCGTTTCCAGCGATCGATGGCGGCTTCTGCTGCGACCAGGAGACGATTTTTGTGCCGAGCCGCAACATGTTTATCTGGTTCCTCCAGTACATCAAAAGCGGCTCTACGGCTGGCTCCACTGGGGGCATCCGCATCGCCGTGTTCAACAGCCACACCGCCAACATTTCGAACGC
>JBOHKB010000385.1:0-21802 GCA_050728815.1 Propylenella sp. | reverse complement strand
GCGCCGAGCTTACCGTCTCGCTCGGCGGCACGTAGAATTTCAGGAGTTGTCTGCGCACCGCCGCGCCGCGGCGGTCGGCGAGCCTGAGGTGGCCGAGCGCATCGTCCCACAGCTTGAGGAGGCGGCCGTCCGGCAGCACCGTCGGCTGCTCGCCGGGGGCCACGCCGACGCAGCATATGTCGTCGTTGACGAATGGGTAGCCGCCGGCGTTGAGCGCCGCGGCGAGGGTGGACTTGCCCGCGCCCGACGGGCCGCAGAAGAGCACCACCTTGCCCGCGACCGCCACGGCGCTTGCATGCAGCACCATGCGCCCGCGCTGATGCAGGAGGATCGACAGTGCGCTGCCGAGGAGGAAGATGACGGCGTCGCTCTCTTCCGTTCCCGGCTCGGTCGCGACCGTTATCTCGCGGCCGGAGGTGATGAGAAAGCGCGCCACCTCGGGGACGGAGAGGAGGAAGCGGTCTCCCGCCATCGCCCAGTGCGGACCGCTGAGCGACGCCTCGGGAAGCTCTTTGGGAGCGCTCCCGCGGCGAACCATCACGTCGGGTTCTTCGGCCAATGGTGCGGCGGGGACGGCGCCGGGCAGCTCCAGCTCCGACAGGACATCGAGCCCGCAGATCCGATAGTGCCACATGCGCCCTGCCGCTACGCTCCAGCCTTCGCCACCCGCACGCTACAAATCCGGTCAGGTCGTGGCAATCGCGGGGCGGACGGCCGCGCCTTAAGCCATAACCCGCGCCGGAAAGGTCAAGCCGAGCGCGCGTCGGCGCGGCGCAGCGCCTCGAGCCTTGTGTAGAAGTCGCCGAGCCACTCGGCCGCCGCGGCGCGCGTGGCCGCCGTCGCTGCCTTCTGTTTGGCCTCGCTGTCGCCCGAAAATTCGAAGCTCGGCGCCTTGGCGTCGTAACGCGCCGCTGCCGCCATCGCGGCGCGGTCGCTTTCGCTCACCGCGACGCCGAAATGAGGCAGGATCGCAGTCCAGAGCGCCGCCGGAAGCTGCCGATAGTTGATGAGCAGGGCTCGCCCTGACGAATAGTGGCGGAGCGCCGGTCCGCAGATGTTGGCAAGAACGCGCGCGTAGTAGTCCTCTGGCCGGGCCGGGTCGTAGCCAAGGCCGAGAGTGGTGAGATCGGGGCCGAGCAGGCCCGGGATCATTTGCGAGCCCGGCATCGTCCGCTGCGACACCAGCACCTCGACAGGATCGCGATAGAGGAACACCCACGGCACATCGGGAAACGCCAGGCGGAAGAGCGGCAGCGACAGGCTGTGCCAGCAATCCAGCTTGATGAACGCGTAGCGCCCTCCGGCGCGCGGCGCGACGAGCGCGCTCACCATCCACCTCAACCACCGCGCCTGTTCCTCCGCCGTCAAATCGGGCCGCACGTGACGGGCCTGCACCACCGCGTCAACCGGGTTCGCCTCCGAAATGACGATGTTCTGATCGAGCGCGGCGAGCATCTGTGTGACGAGCGTCGAGCCGCAGCGCGACATGTGGAAGATGAGCCCGCTTGGTGGCGGGCCGGCCTTCGCCGGCGGCCAGTCGGCAAGCCTCTCGATCGGCGTCACATGACGGAAGAGCTGGTTGAACGGCCGCCCCAACGCGCGCTGCACGTCGCCCTCGAAGAACGGCTCGCGCAGCTGCTCCTCGCCGAAGTAGGACCAGTGCGCGTAGAGTTCCCCGTCACGCCAGAACGCGCGGATCGGGAGCCAGCCCGGCCGTGGCAGCGGCGTTTCGGCGTCGCCGACGTCGGCGGTCGGATCGCCGATACCGGGGAGGGGCCTTCGCAGCGACCGCTCCAACCCATCCGCGTCGAGCTCGAAGCCGCACTCCCGCGCGGTCTCGACGACGAGCGCGATGAAGCGATGCCGGTCGTGGCAAGCGCGTAGCGTCTCCTGCAGTGGAGCGTCGGCGAGAACCAGCGCGCGGAAGCGGTCGAGCGGCGTCTCCCCTGGAGAGACGAGGCTGCCGTCTGTCGCGACACTGTTCATCCCGCCGCGCCTCCTGTGATCCGGCGCTCCGCGTAGCCGATCGGCAGGTTGAAGACAAAGCTCGCCTGCGTTAAGCGGGCCGGACAGCAAAACGCGGACCGGATGCGATGGGGCCTGAGCTTCTCACGCTTGCTCAGTTCAGCGACAAGGTCGGCGATGCATTCGTCATCGACGAGGCCGGCTTCCCGGCGGTCGAGCTGACGCTGACGGGGGTGAGCCCCGTGCGCAACTATGCGCGAGCGGAGCGCGAGCCGTTTTCGCTCGTTTTCACGAGCAGCGGCGATACGGTGCTGCCGCAGCGCATGTATGTCCTTCGCCACCCCGCCCTCGGGCTGAGATCGATTTTCCTCGTGCCGATCGCCAAGGGCGGCGACACCGTGAGCTATCAGGCGCTTTTCAACTGACGCCAGCGGGTTTTTGCTCGTCCGCTCGCCACTCCATGACCGAGTGCGCGCCTTCATCGGAGATTTCGCGAAAGCCGAGCCGCTTGTATAGCAGCTCCGCCCGGTTTTGCTTCTCCACCGTGACGGTCACCGACTTGCCGGCGGCGCGGGCCTCCTCCATCACCGCCAGCATCAGCGCCGTGCCGACGCCTTGCCCGCGCCACTCCGGCAGCAGCGCGAGATCGACCACGAGCAGCGTTTCGGGCCCCCGGTCGACGTAGAGCCGCCCGGCCGGAACGCCGTCTTTCTCCAGGACGGCGCAGTCGGTCGCGGCGTAGTAGGTGAGATAGTGGTGGCGCTGCAGCGCGAACTGGCTCTCCAGGAACGTCACCTTCTCGCCATCCGTCCATGGGACCGGCGCCAGCTCCTCCCAGCGAGTGGAGGCGTAGAGCCGGCGGAGGAACTGGACATCCGCCTCGGTCTCCGACCGCGAGCTGAAGCCCCGCGCGGCGAGCGGCGGCGGCATCGCGAGGAGGCGCACGCAAACCGGCTCCGGCAAAGTCACAGGACGATGGTCTTCGTCCGAACCGCCTCAGTTGCGCGACGGGAATATGCCTTCGAGGGCGATGCAGAAGTTGAGCGCCAGGTAGGGCTGCATGTTATCGTGCGGCTGCGAGTTGCCGTTCATGGTGATCGCCTTCGGAGAGAAGGGCGACGTCACGGCCGTCCCCGGGTTCTCCCAGGCGACATTCGGGGCCTGCGAGCCTGAGAGAAATGCCTGGCTGCTTGGCACGGCGGTCCGCTGTGCCGCTGCCGTCGCTTTCGCGGCCGTCACCGCGTGCGAGTGCTGCGGGATCTGACTGACGGTCAGCGTCGCATTGGACACGCCCTGGACCTCTCCGATGCTTGTGTTGAAGCCGCCCGGGCCATTGCCCCAATGCATCGGTATCTGTCCTTGAAGGTTGGGGAGCCCGAAGGTGGTCTGCCCGTCGCCGCCATAGGTGGTGCCGAGGATCGAGAACAGGGCTTGGCTCTGCGCGATCGACACGAGCTGGCCGTTGCATTTCGCCCAGCCGCGCGGCGCGAAGACGAAGCCGAAGCAGCGGATTTCCCCGATGAATTGCTGAGACATCCTGCCCTCCTCAATTACGCGACGGGAAGATGCCCGTAAGGGCGATGATGAAGGTGATGCAGAGCGACGGCATCAGATTGGTATGCGGCTGGTTGCCGCCGACGTTGCTGCAGGCCGCCGCATTCAGGATCTGCGGCGTGGGCGGCGGCTGGCCCGACTGCTGGACGGCATAGAACGCCGGAGGGCTGCCGACTGTCGGCTGTCCCGGCAGTACGTTCGTGGCGATCGTGTTGGTGGTCGCCACTGCTTGCGTTGCCTCGAGCGTGTGGTTGTGCGCCGGCATCGTCGTCGTGTCGATCGTCGCCGTTGGTGCGCCGCCCGCCTGGCCGATATTGTAGTTGGAGAGTCCGGCGCCATTGCCGTAGTGCACCGGCAGCCGGGATTGCAGATTCGGGAGCGCGAAAGTCGTCCGCCCGTCGCCGCCATAGTATGTGCCGATCAGCGAAAACAGCGCCGTGTTCTGGGCGATCTGCAGGAGCTGCCCGTTGCAGAAGGCGAAGTTCTTCGGGGCGAAGTTCCCGCCGAACATGCTGATCTGTCCAATAAAGACTTGTGTCATCGAGGAATTCCTCCGAGGCTCGGCGGCGCCGGATGCGATCAGTTGCGGGACGGGTACACGCCGAACATGCAGATGCACCAGTTGATGGCGAGGTACGGCTGCAGGTTGTTGTGGGGCTGGTTGCCTCCGGTGATGCCGATCGAGGCTGGATTGAGCGGCTGTGGCGTGGTGTCTGGAGCGTAATAGGGGTCCCCCGCCGCGCCTCCGCCTGGCTGAAAGATCTTCGCGAGCGCCGAGCCGGGGTCCGCCTGTGCGTCGTTGGCGTTGTTCGCGGTTCCGAGGAACCCGTGGTCATGGGCGGGCAAGTTGCCGAGGGTCAGCGTCACCTGCTCTTCGCCGCCCAGTTCCCCTTGCGTGTAGTTGTCGCCGACGTAGCTCCCGGAGTGCAGCGGCACGCGGCTCTGGAGATTCGGCAGGGCGAAGGTGGTTTGCCCGTTGCCGCCGTACATGGTGCCGAGCAGCGAAAAAAGCGCGGTATTCTGCGCGATCGCCAGGATCTGCCCATTGCACATGGCCCAGTTCTTTGGCGCGAAATTGAAGCCGAATGGCTGAATCTGGCCGATGAACGGCTGAGTCATGGCCTCCCCCTCCGTGTCCCAACGCCGCTTATGATGGCGGAAACTGAGACGACTTACAACTGTTGATCATCAAGATAAAGTGTTGCCTTGCACAGTGATGCGACTTTGGCACGGTGGTCGGGTATTCGCCGATGCAACTTGCGCGGAGCGGTAAATAATGGTTGTATTCGGCGCGGGATTTGGAGCCTTTGGGGCGAGGCGGCGGTGACCGACAGACGCGATGTGATGAGCGAAGAACGCGAAACGGCGGCAACCGAAAGGAAGCAGGCTGAGGGATCTCGTCGGCCGGGTCGGCGGCCATGGAGCACGCCGCGCGTCATCGAGTCGGATGTCAGTACTGAGACGCTGCTTGCCGACGTCGTCGGCGACGACGGGCCTTTCTTTATCAGTTGACATTTCGCTCGTCGGGAACACCGCTCTCTGAAAGAAATCGGGTCGGTCTGCGGGGCCGCTCGCCGGCGCAGTTGCGGCCATTGCCGATGGGTCGCAAACCCATTTGCCACCGCGTCTCTAGCGATGTCGAGCCGGATCGTGTAGCCGGGATGTGCAGGATCCATGGGCGCATTCGCCGGCATCGTGTCGTTTGATGGCCTTTCCAACGACAGACACACCGAAGAGCAGCTCGGCAGAGCGGTCACCGCGCTGCAAAAGGGGCGGACCTCCGCGCGCCGGCTCGATGGCGCGCTGTTCGTGCAGCGGGCTGCTTCCCCGGGGGAGAGCCGCGCCGGCGACCAGCCGGCCACTGGGAGCGGAGGCCGAACCCTCTTTGCTGCGCTCGCCCGGTTGGACAATCGCGAGGAGTTGGGCGCGGCCGTTGGCATCGCTCCGATGGATTTGGCCCGCGTCCCCGACAGCCTGCTTCTTCTCCACATGTTCGAGCGCTCAGGAGAGGCGGGCGTCGCCCGCTGCCTCGGCGCCTTCGCCTTCGCGCACTGGGATGCCGGCGCGCGCCGCTTGACTCTCGGGCGCGACTGCCTCGGCAACCGTGCCCTCTTCTTTCATCGCGGGCCGGGCTTCGTGGCGTTCGCGACGACTCTCGGCGCGCTGCTCGCGCTGCCCGGCGTTCCGCGCGAGCTCGACGAAGCCGTTCTCGCCAATTACCTCGCGATCAATCTGCTTGAAGCTCGCCGCACGTTCTATCGCGGCGTCGAGCGCGTGCCGAGCCGGACCTTGGTGACGTTTGACCCTGCTGGCGTCAATCACCGTCGTTACTGGTCGCCTGATTTCGACGCGCCGCCGCTTTTTCGGCGCGACGAGGACTACGTGGAGCGGGCGCGTGAGCTCTTCGATCAGTCGGTCGCGACCGCGATCATAGACACGCCGCGCGTCGCCATCTCCACCAGCGGCGGCTTCGATTCGAGCGCGATCGCCGCGACCGCCGCGCGGCTCGGTCGCGCGGAGCACATCACCTGTTACACGCTGGTGCCGCCCCCCGACCTAAGAGTGGATGTCGGCCCGTTCAAATATCTCGACGAGCGCGGCAAGGTGAAGGCGCTTGCGCGCATGCACCCCGCGCTCGACGTCCGCTTCATAGCGCCCGAGGAACCGCACGCGTTCGAAGAAGACGATCGCCGCTACTTCGCACGGACCGGTTTGCCCGTGCTGAACCCGTTGAACCTGGGCTGGTTCAGCAACCTCCACGATGCGGCGAAGGGCGCCGGGCATCGCATATTGCTGACCGGGAGTTTCGGCAATTTCGGCCTGACGTGGAACGGCAGGTTTTCGCTGCTTGCCCTGCTTCGCGCCGGACAGATGGGGGCTTTCGCAAGAGAATGGATTGCCGTTTCGCGGCAGACCGGCCGAAGCCTGCCGCGAACCTTTGCCTCTGAAGTGGCGATGCCCGGCGGACCGGATTGGCTGCGGGGGCTGCTCTATCGGCTGTACAAAGGCGATCCCGAAAGCGTTGCGTTCTACAGCGCCCTCAATGCGGATTTCATGGCCGAGCGCGATCTCCCCCGCCAATGGCGCGAGCAGGGTTTTACCCAGCCGTGGTTTCGCACGATCGGCTGGGACGCGGCGCGCATCCGTACTGAGCTGCTTTTCGACCGCAACCAGTTCGCGCGCGACATACTCGCCATGCACGGCGAACACCATGGGCTCGAGATCCGCGATCCGCATTCCGACCGGCGCTTGCTCGAATTTCTCCTCGCCGTTCCCGAGCCAACCTACCGGCGAAATGGCGTCCCGCGCTCGTTCGCGCGCGCCGTCCTCGCCGACCGGCTGCCCCACGAAATTCTCGACGAGCGCCGGACTGGTATCCAGGCCGGCGCCTGGTTCCGTCGCCTCGACAAGCGGAGGGGGGCCGTCGCCGCCGAGGTCGAGCGTCTGGACGCTTCGCCTCTGGCGCGTCGACTCCTCGACGTACCGCGACTAAAGCGGCTGATGTCGGAGTGGCCGGCGGACGAGCACGCCGCCGAAAAACGCAGGATGGAGTTCCAGCGGCTGCTCGGCCGCGGCCTTCACATCGGCCGGTTCATCCGCTGGGTCGAAGGGGGCAACGCGTGAGCGTCAAGCGCGCAGCGCGCCCCTTGCGAACTCAGAAAGGGCGATGCCGGCCCCGCAGCGCCTCGTAAAGCGGGTCGAGCGTTTCCCTGACTGCGTCTGCGATCCATTCCGGCAAATCGTCGTGGCCGCTCGGAACGAATGGCTCTCCGGTCTTCGCGTCGCAGCGGGCGAGGTCCTGCATTCTCGCCAGTTCGGCCGGAGTCAGATCGACTCCCAGGAACGGAGCCACTCTGGTCCAGGCGGCATCCGGCAGCTCGCGATAATCAAGGAGGAACATCTCGTCGCTGACCTGCGCCCTGGCTGCCAGAAAGACCAGCGTCAGCCGCCGCAGGATCGCGCGGGACAATCCGTCCGTCGACAATCCCTCGCCGAAGCCGGGCGTGGGTTTGCGGAGCCAGGATGCGACAATGTCGGCGGGTTGCCGCTGCAGCCAGATCATCGGCGTGTCGGGAAAGGCGCGACGGAAATCGGCCAGGAACCGTGTCGTCGGGCTGCTCAGCTTGAGCACGAAGCGCCGCTCGTCCCCAAAACGAATCCGGCCGAGCGCCCGCACCGCCTTGCGCAGGACCGCGGCGGCCGCGAACCCGGAGGGTTGCGCCGTCGCGTAACGCAGCAAGACATGCGGCAGGCGAGGCTCTGAGATCACTACGGTTCCGTCGAGCGCGCCGATCAGCTGCGTGAGCAATGTCGATCCGGAGCGGGACGCGTGCGCGATGATCAGGCTTGGATCGAGCGACGGCGCCGAATCGAGCTGATCCAGCGCGGCAAGAGGCGTCGTCTCCGTGGCAGCCGATACACTGCGCCATTCGTTCAGCGTGTCCTCGAAAAAGGGCCCGCCGAATCGGAGGTTTCGCAAGTCCCCCCATTCGAGCCGCGGCTCGTCGCCGGCGTGAAACCCGATCGGCGTCCAGCCGGAGAGATGGGAATAGTCAGGCACGCACGCCCACGAGGCCGTGTTTCGCAAGCTCCATGACGGCGTCCTGCGCGAGTGGCTCTGACAGACGCGGGGCAAGGGCGGAAACGATCGCCCCAAAAGTGGAATCGTTGTTCGTCAGCAGGAAGTCCAACACATGGCGGGCAGGTGCTGAGAGCCGAAACGTCTCGCGGGCTATCGCGACATCGATCGCTTCCTCGCTCTCGACATCGAGGGGGATGCGGCGGCGTACGGCGGGGATGACGAGCGTCTCCGCGTTGAACGGGCCGCCGCCCGCTCCGAGGTTGGCGAGCGGCCTCAGCAGGCGACGGCGGCTATCGCCTTCGAGAAAGTCGCTCAGTCGGGTTCGGTCGACGAGCGCGTGCAGCGATTTCTTCAAATCGGCTTCGTATTCGGCAAGCGCCGCCTCGCCGCCGGCGGAGGGGATGTCTTGGCGGAAGATCGCGTCTTCCGCGGCTTGCTTGACGATTGCCTCGGCGAAATCGAGCCCGCGACGGGGCGACAGGCCGATGGTCAGGTGCACGGAGTTAACGTCGCCGAGTTCCGCCACATGGATTTCGCCGCGCGGCAGATAAAGCACATCGCCCGGCCCGAGCGCGTCCTCCCACTCGGCCTTCCTCCCGTCCGCCACGCTTCGTGACGATTGCTCGATCGGATGCGGGACGGGAATTCCGAAACTCTGCCAGCGCTTGCGGCCATGCACCTGCAAGGCGATCACGTCGTGCAAATCGTAGTGCGCCCGGAAGGCACTGCCCGCGCCGAAGCTCAGATAGGCGTTGCACGACACCATGCAGGACAGCTCGCGCTCGATTGCACTGGTGAGCGCCATGATCGCCGGGACAGCGCGGTCGATGCCGTTGAGCACGAGGCTCGAGCCCTGACGCAGGAGGTCCTGAAGCGCGCGGCTGCGGAGAAAGGGGTTCTCGCCTTGGGTCCGGTATAACGAGGGGTGCACAACGTTTCCCGCGCGCACGACCTTGAGGCTCTCGGCCGGCAGGCTCTCGGACTCGACGATTTGGTTGATCGTCGGCCATGGCAGCAGCGAAGCGGCCCGGTCCGGATCGGCGGCTTTCATGTGGAATCGCGTCTTCTTCAGGAAGTGATCGCGAAACACCTCCTTGGGCTGCGGCGCGATCAGCGAGGCAAGGTCGCAGATCATCTGTCTCTCCGGTGACAGCCCGAGCGCGCCTGAAGCCTCTTCACATGAAGCACGCGATTTCGGCGAACTGCTTGCCGACTGGATAGCCCGTCACCTCCACGCCGGCCGCGTCGAGCCAGGCATGCGCGTCGAACGACTTCTCCGCGCTCCGCGCCGCCCCGAAATGCAACACGCTGCCGACGCCGCGGCGCGCCAGCATCTTCCGTGCGGCGAGCGCCTGCGGCAGGCAGACCGCCTTGAAGGGGAGATAGCGCGCGGCGCGTGTCACTGCCCAGCCGATCTCGCGGGCGAGCGCCTGTTCCTCCGGCCCGGCGACAGCGGGCGCTGCTCGCACGGCCGGGGCGTCCGGCGCGGCGAAGGCGCCGGTGCGGGCGGCGATGACGCGGAACGGAAGCACGATCAGCGCGAGCCGCGCGAGCCCGAGCTGGAGGGTCGCCTCGGCGAGCAGCAGACGGCGGGCGTGCCCAACCTGGGCGAACCTAACGAAGAGCCGCTTCGGGATCCATTTCGACCGCGCCATTGCCAGCCAGCTCCTCAAGAAATTGCATCACCTCCTCGCGGCAAGTCTCTGCGTCCACGTCGAATTCCGCGAGCAGCTTCGCGCACAGCTCATCTGTTTCGAGCGGCTCCTCTATGAGCTCCCAGATGCGCGCGCCGACTTCGGTCAGCCCGAGATAGTTGCCCCGCTCGGCGCTCATCATCACCAGCTCGTCGCCTACCATGGCGCTCAGCCAGTCGCCTTTGCGTCTTACCAAAGCCATCGCCTATCGCCGGGCGCCCGGGCCGGCGAAAGCGGCCGTCTCCATGCGATCCGTCTCCATTGCGGCGTGTCCATCGCAACGTACCAGCGCCGGGCCAACTGGCAAGCACTACGTGCAAACCCGGTGTCCGCCGGGAAGGCGGAATCGCGGCAACGCGGCTGTGTGCGGAGGGTGAACAGGAGTGCGCATTGAGCCAAGTCTCAGGGCGCGATCTGTGGATAACGGCGGATAAAGCTTGATTGGCTCCGATCCGCAACGATTCCCGACGCAATTTGATGCGAATCGCTTAGTCTGTCGTCAAGCTGGATTAATACGCATCCGGTTACAGAAGCCGGTCGTATCGCGGGGGCGCGAAACCAAAGCGCGCTTCGGGCGTTCTCTTCGAACGAAGCCGCCGAGACGGCGACGAGGAGGAGGCGAGATGATCATCGACAGGATCAGGGAAGAAATGAGCGTCATCGCACTCGATGACCGCTGCATCGGCTTCGTGAGCAGGCTGGAGGGCGACGCGGTGCTGAGGATCACCTGCATCAGCGCGGGCTACGGCTACGATCGCCTCATTCCGCTCTCCTGGGTCTCGGCCGTCGACAAGTTCGTCTATCTCGACCGGACCAGCGGCTATGTCGCGGGCAACTGGGAAAAGGCTCCGGTGCTGCCCCGAAAGGCCGCCCCGTCGGAGCGTAGGACGCCAGCCGCCTCCGTGGGCTTTGCAACATTGCGATCGAAAGCGGCCTAAGGCCGGCCAGCGTATCACCCTGAGCCCCGCCTGTTGCGGGGCTTCGTTTTTGGTACGCTCCCGCCGCGCTGGACCGACATATCGCCAACGTTTTTTTGATGGCGTTCATCTGGAACGGAGTGGTTCCGGCCGCATTCCGCCATTAAGGCCCGAATGCGCGAATAAGGAGGCATCGAAATGCTGCACCGCGGACCACGCCGACTGACGCTCGCCGCGACGGCGGCGTTGCTCGCCAATTGCGCCTCCGCGCTCGACGAAGTGCGCGAGACCGAACAGGCGAGCATTCGCGTCCAGACGATAGCCGACGGGCTCGACCACCCCTGGGGCATTGTATTCCTCCCGGATGGCAGCGCGCTGGTGACGGAGCGCTCCGGCAGCCTGCGGCGCGTTTCGCTCGACGGCGCGCTGTCGGACCCGGTCGCCGGCGTGCCGGAAGTCGACGCACGCGATCAGGGCGGGCTGCTCGATGTAGCTCTTGATCCCGGCTTCGCCGACAATCGGCTGGTCTATCTGAGTTTTTCC
The DNA here is from genome assembly GCA_050728815.1 of Propylenella sp. GTDB lineage: Bacteria > Pseudomonadota > Alphaproteobacteria > Rhizobiales > Afifellaceae > DASWJZ01. The sequence continues at coordinate 10,547 of JBOHKB010000385.1, read as the reverse complement.
GAGCCGGGGCCCGACCGCACGAATTCCACGGCCGTGGCGCGCGGGGCGCTGAACGCCGACGCGACGGCGCTCGAAGGCGTCGAGGTGATCTTCTCCCAGCAGCCGAAGCTGCCGAGCACCAAGCATTTCGGCTCGCGGCTGGTCTTCGACGGGGAGGGCCACCTCTTCGTGACGCTCGGCGAGCGCTCCGACGAGCGTTTCCGCGTGCAGGCGCAGGACTTGAATTCCCACCTCGGCAAGATCGTGCGCATCAATCCGGACGGCAGCGTGCCGGAGGACAATCCCTTCGTCGGTCAGGAGGGCGCGCTCCCGGAAATCTGGTCCTATGGTCACCGCAACATCCAGGCGGCCGCGATCAATCCGGAGACCGGCGCGCTGTGGGAGATCGAGCACGGGCCGCGCGGCGGCGACGAGCTGAACATCCCCGAGCCCGGCAAGAACTACGGCTGGCCCGAAGTCTCCTTCGGCGTCAACTACAGCGGCTCGCCGGTCGGCACCGGGCAGTCCGATGGGCCCGGCTTCGAGGATCCGATCTACCAGTGGACGCCGGTCATCGCGCCGTCGGGCATGGCGTTCTACACCGGCGACGCCTTCCCGGAATGGAAAGGCGACCTCTTCGTGGGAGGGCTCGCCTCGACGGCGCTCGTGCGGCTCGAACTCAACGGCAATTCCGTCGTGCACGAGGAGCGCATCCTCGACGATGCCGGCCGCCGCATCCGCGATGTAGTCGAAGGGCCGGAGGGCGCGCTCTACCTCATCACCGACGAAGACAACGGCGAGGTGTTGCGGATCAGCGCGGCCGACTGACGGCTTTCGTTCCCAGTGTGACCCGACGATTAGCCGAGTTGCCAGCGCGAAGCGGCTGGGCTAGCGAGGCCGTGACTCCCATCCAGGAGCGCGGCGATGATCGTCCTCATTCTCGGCCTTGTTCTCTTCCTCGGCATCCATTCCGTCATGATCGGCGCGGCAGGCTGGCGCGCCGTGATGGTCGCCCGGCTCGGGGAGGGGCCGTGGAAGGGCCTCTACTCGCTCGTCGCCGCGGTCGGGCTGGTGCTGATCGTCTGGGGCTACGGGCTCGCGCGCCAGGACCCCGTGGTGTTCTGGGTGTCGCCGACCTGGCTGAAGCACGTGGCGGTGGCGTTGAACCTCGTCGCCTTCATCCTGTTCGCCGCCTACCGTGTGCCTGCCGGCTGGATCAAGGCGCGGCTCGGACACCCCATGGTCCTCTCGGTGAAGGTCTGGGCGTTCGCGCATTTGCTGGCGAACGGCACGCTCGCCGACGTGCTCCTCTTCGGCAGCTTCCTCGTCTGGGCGGTCGCCGATTTCCGCTCCAGCGTTGCGCGTGACAGGGCTGCGGGGACGGTCAGGATCGCCGGCCCCCCGCGAAACGATCTGATCGCCGTTGCGGTCGGCGTCGTTCTCTGGGCGGCGTTCGTGTGGTTCCTGCACGAGTGGCTGTTCGGGGTGAGCCCGATCGCCTGAAGCGAGGCCGCTGTCGCGGCCGTTTCGCAGCGTGCCGCGACGCTGCGGTTTGCCGCGCTCTATCCGTTGCCTCGCGGTGGCAAAGCGGTTAGGGTCCGCGCCGCTTCGCGGGCTAGCTCGGCGGGGCTAAACCCGCGTATTTTCACCTGTTTTCGACACCGATTCCGATGGCCAACGACGAGCGCCGCACCGACACATTCATCCGCGAGGTCGACGAGGAGCTCAGGCGCGAGCAGCTGAAGGCGCTGTGGGACCGGTTCGGCTGGCTGTTCATCGGCGCCTGTGTGCTGATCGTCGCGATTACGGCCGGCTATCGCGGCTGGATATGGTGGGAGGAGCGCCGCGCAGCGCAGGCCGGCGACCGCTTTCTCGCGGCGATCGAGGCGATCGAACGGGGCAGTCGTGCCGAGGGCGAGGCCCAGCTCAATGCCATCGCCGAGGAAGGCGGGTCCGGCTATGCCGCTCTGGCGCGGCTGAAGCTCGCCGGAGACAAGGTGGCCGCCGGCGAGAAGGAGGCGGCGCTCGCCGCTTACGACACCTTTGCCGGAGATATGTCGCTTGGCGAGCCGCTCCGCGATCTCGCGCGGATCAGGGCCGCGCTGCTCGCGCTCGACGCGGGCGACGCCGCCGGAGCGGTCGAGCGCGCCGAAACGCTGAACGTCCCTGGCAGGCCCTGGCGTCATGCGGCGCGCGAGGTGCTCGGAACCGCAGCCTACGCGACCGGCGATCTCAGGAAGGCGCGTGAGTATTTCGCCTCCATTCAGGAGGACGCCGAGACGCCTGCCGACATCTGGCAGCGCTCGGGGCTGATGATCTCGCTGATCGACGGACAGCTTGGCGACGCGGGCAGCGAAGCGGATACGGAGAAGGCGTCCGACGCCGAACCGGAGACGGAAACCGCCGAGGAGGGACTCGCCGAAGAGGGCGCTTCCGATGGCGCGGCGCCCGTGACCGACGGGCAGTAGGCGCTATTTCCGCCGTAATGACGGGGCAATGCGGGCGACCATGACAATGAAGAAAACCGCTGCGGTAGTCGCGACTCTGGTGATCCTGGCCGTCCTTGTCGGCGGCTGCAGCGCGATCAGCGCGCTCAATCCCTTCCGCGAGAAGGACAAGATTCTTCCGGGCGAGCGGCGCGCGGCGCTTCCGCAGGGAGCTTACGACGTGGTCGGCGGAACCCCCGTTATTGGGCCAGCCGAACCCCTGGCGGAATGGCCGCAGCCGGGCGGCAACGCCGCCAACGCGCCGGGCCATGTCAGCCTGAGCGGCGCCTCGGCTACCTCCGCGTGGCGCGTCAGCGCCGTGCCGAAGGCGAGCAAGCGCAACGTGCGCCCGGCGGTCCCACCGATCGTCCATAACGGGCAGATATACGTCTACGACACCGCCGGCACGGTGACCGCGCTCGCCGCGGGCGGCGGCAAGGCCTGGTCCTATTCGCTCGCCCCGGAGGGCGAGAAGAGCCGGCCGGCCGGCGGCGGTATCGCCGCCTCCGGCAGCGCCATCTTCGCCGCGACTGGATTCGGCCAGCTGGTCGCGCTCGACGCGGCGACCGGCGGCCGCATCTGGACGTTCGACATGAGCGCGCCCGCCCATTCGGCGCCGACCGCGGCGAACGGCAAGGTTTTTGTCGTGAGCGCGACGAACGTGCTCCACGCCGTCAACCAGGCGGACGGAACGGAGGCTTGGCAGTACCCGGGCATCCCGGAGACCGCTGGCGTGCTCTCGGCGGCGAGCCCGGCGGTGTCCGGCAATATTGTTGTGGTGCCCTATTCCTCCGGCGAGGTGATCGCCTTCGACGCCGAGTCCGGCGAGCCGAGATGGGCGGACGCCGTCGTCCGCTCGACGCGCACGCTCGCCGTTTCCGGCCTGACCGATGTCGCCGCGAGCCCCGTCATCTACGACGGCGTCGTCTACGCGACCGGCGTTTCGGGCCGCACGATCGCCGTCCGTGTCTCCGACGGCGAGCGGCTTTGGGAAGAAAACATCGGCAGCGCCTCGACCCCGGCGGTCTCGGGCAACGCCATCTTTGTTGTCGACCTGCAGGACAACATGGTGGCGCTCGACCGGATGACCGGGACGGTGTTCTGGCGGACCGCGCTGCCGGTCGTGCGTAAGAAACGGTTCTTCTCCGTGTGGACCGGCCCGACGCTCGCCGGCGGCGCGCTGTGGGCGGTCTCCAACGACCGCAAGATGGTCGGCGTCGATCCCGCGCTCGGCTCGATCGTGGTCGAGCGCGAGCTTCCGAGCCCGGCCTACGTGAAGCCGATCGCGGCTGCCGGCCAGCTCATCCTCCTCTCCGCCGACGGCTCGCTTGCCGCCTTCCGCTGAGGCGGTTTCGCCTTGGCCTTCACCGTCGCCATCGTAGGGCGGCCGAATGTCGGAAAGTCGACCCTCTTCAACCGGCTTGCGGGGCGAAGGCTTGCGTTGGTCCACGATGAGCCGGGCGTTACGCGCGACTGGCGCGAGGCGGGGGCCGAGGTCGGCGACCTCTCCTTCCGCCTGATCGACACCGCTGGGCTTGAGGAAGCTGCGGCAGAGACGCTCGCCGGGCGCATGCGCAGGCAGACGGAAGCTGCGATCGCCGAGGCCGACCTCGTGCTCTTCCTGATCGACGCCCGCGCCGGAATCACCCCTGTCGACGAGCACTTCGCTGCGGTCTTGCGCACGTCCGGCCGGCCGGTCGTGGTGGTCGCCAATAAGGCAGAGAGCCGGGCCGGCGAGGGCGGCGTGCTTGAGGCCTACGCCCTCGGCTTTGGCGATCCAATCCCCGTTTCCGCCGAGCACGGCATCGGCATGCCCGACCTCTATGACGCGATCCGCGGCGCGATGCCGGCGGCGGAGGCCGGCAGCGGGGACACGAAGGCGGAAGGAGAGCCGGACGAGACACCGGAAAAACCACTCAGCGTCGCCATCATCGGGCAGCCGAACGCCGGCAAGTCCACCCTCGTCAATCGCCTGATCGGCGAAGAGCGGCTCCTGACCGGCCCGGAGGCCGGCATCACGCGCGACGCCATTTCCGTCGATTGGGAGTGGCGCGGGCGCGCGCTTCGCCTCGCCGACACGGCCGGCCTCCGCCGCAAGGCAAAGGCGGTCGGCAAGCTCGAGCGCTTGTCGGCGGGCGACGCGCTCCGTGTTATCCGCTTCGCCGAAGTGGTCGTTCTCATCATGGACGCCACCGCGCCTTTCGAGAAGCAGGACCTGCAGCTGGCCGATCTCGTCGCCGAGGAGGGGCGGGCGTTGGTGCTGGCGCTGAACAAATGGGACCTGGTGGCTGACCGCGCGGCGCGGCTTCGCGAGTTGAGGGCCGACCTCGACGAAACGCTGACGCAGGTGCGCGGCGTGCCGATGGTGCCGATCTCGGCGCTGACCGGCGAAGGGCTAGACCGGCTGATGGAGGCGGTGCTCGCCGTTCACAAGACCTGGAACGCGCGCGTTCCGACCGCTGCGTTGAACCGCTGGCTCGTCGGGATGACGGAGCGGCATCCGCCGCCCGCTGTCACCGGCCGGCGCATCAGGCTCAAATATTTGACGCAGTCGCGCACCCGCCCGCCGACCTTCTACCTCTCCTGCTCACGCCCCGAGGCTCTGCCCGATGCCTACCGCCGCTATCTCGTCAACGGCCTCCGCGAGGAATTTGGCCTTGCCGGCGTGCCCATCCGGCTGATGCTGCGGAGCGAGGCGAATCCCTACGAGAGGCGGAGGCGGAAGGCGTGAGCGGCGAAGCAGCCCATGCGTCGCGCGCACGCCTTCACGGCTCGAGTCGGCCGATGAGAGATCAGACCACGAACCGCCGAACCGCGCTGATCGTGAGCTCCACCGCACATGTCGTGCAGGACGGGCTCTCCGCGGCCATCTATGTGCTGCTGCCGCTGCTGGCGCAGGCGTTCGGGTTCACCTACGCCGAGGTTGGCCTGTTCAAGGGCGTCAAGAGCCTGGCGCAGGGTATTCTCGAGATGAGCTCCGGCATCCTTTCGGAGCGTGTCGGCGATGTGCGCACGCTCGTCTTCGGCCTCGTCTGCGCGGGTATCGGATTCAGCATGCTCGCGACGGCATCTCAAGCTGCGGTCGCCGTGCTGTGTCTACTGGTGGTGGGGGTTGGAACTGCGTTTCAACATGCGCCCGCTTCGGCCATCGTCACGACAGCGTTTGCCGCCGGTGGCAGGCGTGGCGCCCTCGGCCTCTACAATGCATCGGGTGACGTTGGAAAGCTGGTGTTTTCCGGAGCGTTCAGCCTGGCCATCGGAGCCGGCCTGGCTTGGCAGCACATTGCGATATCCTACGGCCTGACTGCCATGATGGCTGCCGTCGGGATAGCCCTGGTCATCTGGGGCTTCGTCGTGGCTCACCGGCAGAGAAGACCCTCGAGAGGCAGGGGGTCGAGGAGGATTCGGCCGGCTGGGGAATCCTGCACCGACGATCCTATTGCCTGCTGCTGGTGGCCGTCTTTCTCGACAACGTGGTGCAAGCTGGCGCGCTGGTCTTTGTGGCGTTTCTCATGTTGGCAAAGGGCTTTCCGCTCTACGCGGGCACGCTGGCGCCGGTGCTCATCCTGGCCGGCGGCGTGTTCGGCAAGGCGAGGTGCGGCTACCTTGCGGAGCGGCTCGGAGTCCGGCAGGCCTTTGTGCTTGCTCAGATTGTGACGGCGTTGGGTCTCGCCGCAATCGTCCTGATGCCGGGATGGTGGACTTTCCTTCTGCTCCCGCCGCTTGGCGTGTTTGCCCAGGGCTCGACGTCCATCACCTACGGGATCGTTGCGGATCTGGTCCACACGAGCCGCATGGCCCGCGGCTTCGCGCTTATGTATGGATCGACGAGCTTTGCCTCGGCGCTTGGCCCTTACGCGTTTGGTCTGGTCGGCGATCGGTTCGGGATCGGCAATGCAATAATCGCAATGGCAGTCGTTGCTTTGCTGGCAGTCGTGCCCGTGTTCTTCCTGGAGAGAGGCGCCGACAAGAGAGCCGCTCAGGCTGATGCCGGGTATTCCGTGTAGCTCCTAGTCGGGAAGTCGAAAAGCACGTTGGTCTTCTTGAACCCTGGTGACGCCATCTCGATGAGATACGGCACGATCTCGCTCGGATGCGGCAGCGTCATCGCGTCTTCGCCGGGCATCGCCTGCGCGCGCATCCCTGTGCGGGTCGGGCCAGGTGCGACGACGACGACGCGGATCGGCGTCTTCATCACCTCCTGCGCATAGGTTCGCGTCATCGCGTCGAGCGCCGCCTTGGAAGAAGAGTACGGCCCCCAGAAAGGCCGACACGAGCGCGTGATCCCCGACGTCATGAAGAGCGCCCGCCCGGCGTCACTTTGCCGAAGCAGCGGGTCGAGCGAGCGGATGAGCCGGAAGTTGGCGGTCACATTGATCGCGAACACGTCGTCCCACACCTTCGCCGGCACGTGCGCGAGCGGGGAGAGCTGCCCCAAAAGACCGGCGTTGGCGAAAAGAATGTCGAGCTTCTGCCAGCGCTCGAAGATCGCGCCGCCGAGACGGTCGATCCCGGCGGAATCCTTGAGGTCGAGTGGCGCGAGCGTGGCGGAGCCGCCGGCCGCCTTGATCTCGTCGTCGAGTTCTTCAAGACCGCCCACCGTGCGCGCAACCGCGATCACATGCGCGCCCGCCGCCGCAAAACCCTTGGCGGCTTCGTAGCCGATACCGCGCGACGCCCCGGTGACGACAGCGATCCGCCCCGCGAGCGGCTTCGCTTCGCTCATGCGCTGTCGGAGAGAAGGTTCAGGTGCCTGACTTCGCCGCCTTCGTGGTCGGTGAGGCGGGTCGGGTATTCGCCGGTGAAGCAGGCGTCGCAATATTGCGGGGCGGCGTTGTCGCGCCGCGCTTCGCCAACGGCGCGGTAGAGCCCGTCGATCGACAGGAAGGCCAGGCTGTCTACGCGGATGAAATCGCGCATCTCTTCGACGCTCATGCGCGACGCGATGAGCTTCGACTTCTCCGGCGTATCGACGCCGTAGAAGCAGGGGTTGGTGGTTGGCGGGCTTGCGATCCGCATATGCACTTCCGAGGCGCCGGCGTTTCGCACCATCTCGACGATCTTGTGCGAGGTCGTGCCGCGCACGATCGAGTCATCCACCAGCACCACGCGCTTCCCCTTCAGCACTGCCGCATTGGCGTTGTGCTTCAGCTTCACGCCCATGTGGCGGATGGCGTCGGTCGGCTGGATGAAGGTGCGGCCGACATAGTGGTTGCGGATGATGCCGAAATCGAACGGCAGGCCTGACGCCTCGGCGTAGCCGATCGCCCCTGGCACGCCGGAATCGGGAACCGGCACCACGATGTCGGCGGAGGCGGGCGCCTCCTTGGCGAGCTCGGCGCCGATGTGCTTCCGCACTTCGTAGACGCTGGTGCCCGCCAGTACGGAATCCGGCCGCGAGAAATAGACGTATTCGAAGATGCAGAAGCGCGGGCGCGCCGGTGCGAACGGTTTGAGCGATTCCACGCCGTGCTCTGTGATGACCAGGAGTTCGCCCGGCTCCAGTTCGCGCACCGGCCGCGCGCCGATGATGTCGAGCGCGCAGGTTTCGGACGTCAGCACCGGGACCCCGTCGTGGTGTCCGAGGAGCAGCGGCCGCACGCCAAGTGGATCGCGGCAGCCGATCAGCTTCTTTGCGCTGAGCGCCACCAGCGAGTAGGCGCCCTCGATCTCAGACAGCGCGTCGATCATCCGCTCGATCAGGTTGTCGCGCTGGCTGGTGGCGATCAGGTGGATGATCGTCTCCGTGTCGGAGGTCGACTGGAAGATCGAGCCGCGCCGCTGCAGCCGCCGCTGCAGCGTGCCGGAATTGGTGATGTTGCCGTTGTGCGCCATGGCGAAGCCGCCGGCGGCGAATTCCGCGAAGAGCGGCTGCACGTTGCGGAGGTTCGGCCCGCCGGTGGTGGAGTAGCGGTTGTGGCCGATCGCGCGGTCGCCCTTCAGGCGCGCGATCACCGCCGGCTTGGTGAAATTGTCGCCGACCAGCCCGATGTGCCGCTCGTTGTAGAACTGCTGGCCGTCGAAGGTGACGATACCGGCCGCCTCCTGGCCGCGATGCTGCAAAGCGTGCAGGCCGAGCGCGGTCAGCGCGGCGGCGTCGGGGTGCCCGAAAATGCCAAAAACCCCGCACTCTTCGTGGAACTTGTCGTCGCTATGCGGAGGCATGGCTTCCGGCATGACGCTTCCTTATTCGTCCGGCGGCGGGGCTTCGAGCTGCTGCTCTAGCTGATTCTGGTCCTCGGGCGAGATGCCTGGGGGAGGGGCGCCGGGAGCAGGCTCCTGCACCGTATCGTCTCCGCTCGGCTGCTCCTGCGATGCGCCGGATCGGCCGCGCAGCCGCTCGATCAGCTCCGCCTCCGGGTCTTCTGGCAGGCGGTTCATCAGGTCCTCGCCGAGCGAATCGAGCCACGGCTTGGTCTTCGCGAGCGCGATCCATTCCGGCTGCCGGTCCGGGGCGATGAAGAAGTTCAGGAAGAGCACCGCGATGATGACGAGGAGGAGCCCGCGCGCTGCGCCGAACACGAAGCCGAGCGTGCGGTCGAGCGGCCCGGCTTTGGAATCGAGCACGAAGTCGGAAATGCGCATCGTGATGATCGACACGATGAGCAGCGTGACGAAGAAGATGCCGGCGATGGTCACGCCAAGCGAAAGGTTCTCGTCCTCGATGTAGCGGTCGACATAGGGTTTGGCGTCGTCCCAGAAGAAATAGGCGACGGCCGCTGCGGCAACCCAGGAGGCGATGGAAAAGACCTCCCGCGTAAAACCGCGGATCATGGCGAGCACTGCCGAGATCAGGATGACGAAGACCAGAATCCCGTCGAGCAGCGTGAATGTCATGGAACGGAAGCCTCCTCCGGAGGACCGGCGCGGAACCTAGCGGGCCGGCCCGCCGCGCCTCTTCGCGGCGGATTCGGCGGCGATGGCCGCGACCACATCGGCGAGCGTGGTAACTTCATTGAGCGAGAGTGTCGAGCGTAACCCTTCGCGGCTGCCACCCGGCAGAACGGCGCGGGAAAAACCCAGCCTTTCCGCCTCGTTCAGCCGCATGGCCGTCTGCGCCACCGGGCGCACGGCTCCCGACAGGCTGACCTCGCCGAAATAGACGCTCTCCGGGGGCGTCGCAACCCCGGCGCGGGAGGAGACCAAAGCCGCCGCGATGGCGAGATCTGCCGCCGGCTCAGCAAGCCGCAGGCCGCCTGCCACGTTCAGGTAGACGTCGTGGGCGCCAAAGCGCATGCCGCAGCGCGTCTCTAGCACCGCGAGCAGCATGGCGAGGCGGTTCGGGTCCCAGCCGACGACGGCGCGGCGCGGCGTCCCGAGCGCCGATTCCGAGATGAGCGCCTGCACCTCGACGAGCAGCGGGCGCGTGCCCTCGATCCCAGCGAAAACCGCGGCTCCCGGGCTCGTCCGGTCGCGGTCGCCGATGAAGAGGAGCGACGGGTTCGCGACCTCCTTCAGCCCGGCATCGGTCATCTCGAACACGCCGATTTCGGAGGCGGGGCCGAAGCGGTTCTTGATGGTGCGCAGCAACCGGAAGTTATGACCCGCATCGCCCTCGAACATGGTCACCGCATCGACCATGTGTTCCACCACGCGGGGGCCGGCGATCTGCCCCTCCTTGGTGACGTGGCCGACGAGGACGACCGCCGCGCCGCTCGCCTTCGCGTAACGGATGAGCGCCTGCGTCGAAGTCCGCACCTGCGTTACCGTTCCGGGCGCACTTTCGACGAGGTCGGTCCAGAGCGTCTGGATGGAATCGACCACGACGAAATCCGCCGGCGGGCCGGTTTGCAAAGTAGCGAGGATGTCCTCGACCCGCGTCTCCGCGGCGAGCGATACCGGCGCGTCGCGCAGGCCGAGCCGCTCGGCGCGGAGCCTGATCTGCCCGATCGCCTCCTCCCCGGAAATGTAGACGACGCGGCGGCCGGCGCGCGCGATGGCGGCGGCGGCCTGGATCAGCATCGTCGACTTGCCGATGCCCGGATCGCCGCCGACGAGGATGGCGGTGCCCGGCACGAAGCCGCCGCCGAGCACGCGGTCGAACTCGCCGATGCCGCTCGGCCGGTGCGCGGCGTGCTGCAT
>JBOHKB010000384.1:0-3960 GCA_050728815.1 Propylenella sp. | reverse complement strand
GCGTCAAGCTCCTTGCGGATCGGCGTGAGATTGAACTCCGGAAGGAACGCCAGCTTCTCCCGGCGCTCGCGGTATCTGCGCGCGGTGGCGGCGGTCAGCCAGCCGGAATGACGCCCCATCACCTCGTGGATCAGCAGCGTGCGCGGGCTGGCGGTCCCCTCGTTGACGATGTTCTCGAAGAAGATCGCGCCCTGCTCGGCCGCCGTCATCGCGCCGAGCGATTGCCGGATCGGCACGATGTCGTTGTCGACGGTCTTGGGCATCCCGACGACGGTCAGCTCGTAGCCGTTCTCGTGAAGGTATTTTGCGAGGTCCGCGGCCGTCGTCGAGGTGTCGTCGCCGCCGATTGTGTGAAGGATGGTGATGCCGTCTTTTTCGAGCTGCCGCGCGGCGACCTCGCGCGGGTCCTCGCCTTCCCTGACGAGGCCGCGCTTCACACAGTCCTTGGCGTTGGTGAGCTTGACGCGGCTGTTGCCGATGGGCGAGCCGCCATGCGCGTGCAGCGTTTCGGCGCGGGCGCGGACCTCCGGCGCCACCTTCAACGAGACGCCCTTGAGGAGCCCGGCATAGCCGCTCCGGTAGCCGATCAGCTCGACGTCGGGGGCAAGCACGGTGTAGCGCGCGATCAGCTCGGCGATAGCCGAGGAGAGGCAGGGCGCGAGGCCGCCGGCGGTGAGCATGGCGACTTTATGCTTGGGCATGGGCGCTCCGATGGAATCGCGGCGCGGCAAGCCGGCCGGTCCCAATAATAGGCCCTGCGGCGGAGATCAAACCTGCGATGAAGAGTTATCGGTGCCAGGCGAGGGCAGATGTGGCTAGGTTTCGCTGCTAGCGCTTCGGCCGAAAGGTCGTGCTCTGGGTGGTGAGGCTGTCCAACGGGCGGACCAGCGCGATCTGAGCGGTCGCGACGATGATCTCGCGGGACGCGGTCGAAGCTCCGCCGACCACCTCGGTGTAGAGCACGAATGCATTGCTTTTGAGCTCGGAGAGGATGTCGTCCATCCCGCCGGAAGCGTGATCCACCAGGATCTTCTCCCCGGCTGCAGTCGTCATTTCAAAGCGCGCCAAGAGTGCGTCCTTTCATCGGGGTTCGCGGAGTCAAAGGCGGGCGAGCGGATAGGTCTCCCGGTCATAGAGCTCGCGAATGCCGCGATGATCGTAGCGCTGCTCCTTGACCTCGAGGATCGCGCCCACGAGCAGCGGCGTGGGGACCTGCTCCACCGCGAACTGGATCGCCTCTGCGGCGGTGTCGAACCGGCGATAGGAGATCGGCGACTTGCCGCCGAATCTCGCGCGGGTCATGAATATTTCGGCCGGAGCGTCATAGTCGAAACCGTATGCGTCCCCGGGCAGACAGTCGGCGGCGAGCGGGGCGCGGCGCCTGGTCATTTCTTTGGCGCGCGGCGCGGCGCCCAGGGCGTCGCCGAAGGAATCATGTCGGCCGGTCGAAGATATCTCGGCCCGACCGGTCGCTTCTCGTCGGATTTCGGCTTTCTCGGCTCCTTGCCGCTGCGCTTCTGCCCTTTTGCCATTGTCGCGTTCCTTCAGCTGTGGTGGGCATCGGCTTTCGCAGAGCCATCATCCGGTTTCGGAGTCAGTGAAATCGTCGTGCACGGCGCCCACGCTGGGAAGGGTTGCGCGCGCCGAAAAAGTCAGAACGAATCGACGCCGCTGAGACGGCTCTCGATTACGACGCGTTGCTGCGGGCTCGTCGTGCTCTGAACGCGGTATTGATGCTCTCCGCGTTCCTCCGGCAACTGCGCCGTGATCTTGTAGATACCGCTTGACCCGCGGTCGATTGCTGCAGCCGAAAGCCGTACTCTCTGCCCGACTTTGAACTTGTGCATAGTGAGCTTCCTTTCGCTGGAGCGGTGGGGGCGGGCGCACGGTTTGCCGCGCACCCGCCCGCTGCCGTCAGGCGTGCTGCAGGTTGGCCGCCGCCATCTTGCCGGAGCGCCGGTCCTCCTGGACCTCGAAGGAGATCTTCTGTCCTTCGACGAGGCCGCGCATGCCGGCCGCCTCGAGGGCGGTGGCATGGACGAAGACGTCCTTGCTGCCGTCATCCGGGGCGATGAAGCCGAAGCCTTTGCTGGAATTGTAGAATTTTACCGTGCCTACGGGCATGATGCAGTCCTTTCGCTAGATAGGCGTGTGAACGGACGTGCAGACATTGCAGTCCGTCCGTTTCAGGTCGAGTTTTGGAAAGATAGTCTGAACGTACGCCTAGCTAAGCAGAGGCGAGCGGCCCAGTTGTCCGGCCAAAGTCGATGATGAAATATGCGCTTCGAATGCGGTTTATGCAAGGCACAAAACATTTTCCGCCCGCAATGCAAATACTTGCCGCAGAAAGCCGGCGGAAAATCCACCCTCATCGGCTCACATATCTTGCGCGAACCGGAATGCCGATCTGCGCGCCGGCGGGTTAACGGCGGCCACGCCCCGTGACCGGCTTCTTGCGTTTGGGCGCGGCGATGAGACCCTCGCGCTGCGCGTGCTTGCGCGCCGCCTTGCGGGCGCGGCGTATGCCTTCCGCCTTCTCGCGCGTGCGCCGCTCGGACGGCTTCTCGTAGGCCTTCCGGCGTTTCATCTCGCGGAAGAGTCCTTCGCGCTGCATCTTCTTCTTCAAAACCTTGAGAGCCTGCTCGACATTGTTGTCGCGGACGAAGACCTGCAAGGGATTTCCTCTCTTCAGGTTGGAGAGCCACGAGCGCGCCGGCGCCGGTCGGTTGGGTCGAGACCGGTTTCCGTTGCTCACTCGTGCGGGAGTGGAAAGCCCATAGCACGCTTTGCCGAGGCAAAGCAAAGCGGCGGATCCTGGCATTTTGCCGCCCAGCACTAATCCCCGTGCCAGGCGCGGCCGTCGCGCTCGATGAGCGCGATCGCCGAAGACGGCCCCCAGCTCCCGGCGATGTAGGGCTTGGGCGGCGCGCCGGAATGCTCCCACGCGTCTCGGATCGGATCGATCCAGCGCCACGCCGTCTCCACCTCGTCGCGCCGCATGAACAAGGTCTGGTCGCCGCGGATCACGTCGAGGAGCAGCCGCTCGTAGGCGTCCGGGTGGCGCACCTGGAATTCCTTGGCGAAGCTCATGTCGAGCGGCACGTGCGTCATGCGCATCCCGCCCGGGCCGGGATCCTTGATCATGATCCACTGCTTGACGCCCTCGTCGGGCTGCAGGCGGATTACCAGCCGGTTCGCATGTGTGGCGCCTGCGCTTTTCGGAAAGATCGAGTGGGGGATGCGCTTGAAGGCGACGACGATCTCCGAGACGCGGACGGGCAGGCGCTTGCCGGTCCGGAGATAGAAGGGCACGCCCGCCCATCGCCAGTTGCAGATCTCGGCCTTCAGCGCCACGAAGGTCTCGGTGCTGCTCTCCGCGGCGCCGATCTCTTCGCAATAGCCGGGGACCGCGCCGCCGTTCGCCGCGCCGGCCCGGTACTGCCCGCGCACGGTGCGCGCCTCCACGTCATCCTCCCCGATCGGCATCAGCGCCTTCAATATCTTGAGCTTCTCGTCGCGGATCGCGTTGGCGTCGTAGGTGTCGGGCGGCTCCATGGCGACGAGGCAGAGGAGCTGCAGGATGTGGTTCTGGATCATGTCGCGCAGCGCGCCCGATTCCTCGTAGTAGGCGCCGCGGCCCTCGACCCCGATGGACTCGCCCACCGTGATCTGCACGTGATCGACGTGGTTGCGGTTCCAGAGCGGCTCGAAGATGCCGTTGGCCCACCGGAAGACGAGGACGTTCTGCACGGTCTCCTTGCCCAGATAGTGATCGATCCGGTAGACCTGCTCCTCGAGGAAGGCGGCGGCCACCACCTGGTTGAGCGCGCCCGCCGAGTGCAGGTCGCGGCCGAACGGCTTCTCGATGATCAGCCTCGTCCAGCCTTCCGTGGTGCGCCGCTCGCCGAGCTCCCGGACGATGATTGTGAACGCCGAGGGCGGCACGGCGAGGTAGTAGAC
>JBOHKB010000383.1:0-7112 GCA_050728815.1 Propylenella sp. | reverse complement strand
CCCTCCCCTAGCCCCTCCCCACAAGGGGGAGGGGAAAAGCGCAGCGCGCTCACTTGATCGCTTGCGGGTTGATTGGGGAGCCGGTTCCGCCGGTGATGATCAATGGCGGCCCGCAGAAGAAAAACTCGTAGACGCCGTCGCTCGCGCAATCCTCAGTCAGCTCCTTCAGATAGAAAATCTCGCCCATGCAGAGACCCATCGCCGGGATCACCACCCAGTGCCACGGCTGGTTGGCTTCGTTGGTTTCGTTCGGCCTAACCTCGACCCCCCAAGTGTCGGAGCAGATCGCGGCGACCTCCTTTTCCTGGCACCAATAGCAGTTCTCGAAGAGAACGCCGGGTGCGTCGCCGCCGGCATAGCCGCCCCACACGCCTTCCTTCAGGCAGCGCTCCATCTGCCCGGTGCGGAAGATGACGAAATCGCCGCGGCCGATCTCGACACGCTGCTTTTTGGCGCAGGCGTCCAGCTCGTCGTTGGAGATGCCCTCCCCGTCCTTCAGCCACTCGACGCCGCGAAAGCGGGCGATGTCGAGGAGCACGCCTCGCCCGACCATCCTGTTCTTCGAGTGCTCGATACCGAGCACGCTCAAGCCGCGCGAATCGATGAGCTTCGCGTCGTGGCCGTTATAGGCCTTGTCCTCGTAGAAGATGTGCCCGAGCGCGTCCCAGTGCGTGGCGCCCTGAACGCAGAGGTTCAGCGTGTCGTCGGCATAGCGGACCCTGTTCCAGTCCTGCTGGCCGGCGATCGCGTCGGTGCCGGTCGCGAGCATCTGGTGAATGGGGTTGAAACGGCGGCCGAAGAGCCCGGTCTGTGGCCCATTCCGGTCGAGCGGAATGCCAAGCGCGAAGACCTTACCGCGACGGACGAGCTTGGCGGCAGCGGCGATATGTTCGGGCGTGACGTGATTGAGCGTCCCGATCTGGTCGTCCTTGCCCCACCGCCCCCAGTTCGAGAGCTTCTCGCTCGCCTCCCGGATGGCCTTCAGCCCGACCTGGATGTGCATGCGTCTTCTCCGCTATCCGACCGCACTGCCGGTCCTAGAAATTCACTCGGTCGCCGCCCTTCAGCGAAAGCGTTTCGCGCGCCTCGTCGGGCGTCGCGACCTCAAGGCCCAGGCCCTCGATGATGTGCCGCACCTTCCTCACCTGGGCGGCGTTCGACTCGGCGAGCTTGCCCGGGCCGATCCACAGCGAATCCTCGAGGCCGACGCGCACGTTGCCGCCGTTGGCGAGCGAGATCGCCGCCACCCGCATCTGGCTCGCGCCGGCGCCGAGCACCGACCACTCGTATGTTTCGCGGTCGAGCAGCCGGTCGGCGGTCCGCCGCATGTGCATCACGTCCTCCGGGTGCGTGCCGATGCCGCCCAGAATGCCGAACACCGATTGGACGAAGAGCGGCGGTTTGATCAGACCGCGGTCTAGAAAATGCGCAAGCGTGTAGAGGTGGCCGATGTCGTAGCACTCGATCTCGAAGCGGGTGCCGTTCTCCGCGCAGGTAGTCAGAATGTATTCGATATCCGCGAACGTGTTCTTGAAGAAGCCCTTGCGCGACCCTTCGAGGTAAGGCTGCTCCCAGGCGTGCTTAAGGTCCTTGTAGCGCGCGAGCATCGGGAACAGCCCAAAATTCATCGTCCCCATGTTGAGCGACGCGACTTCAGGCTTGAATGTCGCCGCCGGCCGGACGCGCTCCTCGACCGTCATCGTCGGCGCGCCGCCGGTCGTGATGTTCACAACGCAGGCGCTCCGCTGCTTGATGACCTTCAGGAACGGCTCGAACGCCTGCGGCGACTGGTCGGGCCGGCCGTCCTTCGGGTCGCGGGCGTGCAAGTGGACGATTGCCGCGCCGGCCTCGGCCGCGCCGATCGCCGCATCGGCGATTTCTTGGGCAGTCACCGGCAAATGCGGGGACATGGACGGCGTATGAATCGAGCCGGTGACGGCGCAGGTGATAATGACCTTCTTGCCCCTGGCCATGCCCCCTCCTCGAGTTTTCGCTTGGCTTGATTAGTGAGCAAATGTTCAATAGCGACCGGTCGCTGTCAACGCCCGAGGGCGGCGCGGCGGCGCCGATCCGCAGGGCCGAGGTTGCACGGATGGCAGAAGCATCGCTCCGCAGCCCAGGCGAGGGCCGGCGCATCCGCATGGCGCCCGACGACCGCGAACGGATGATCCTGCAGGAGGCGGTCCGCTTCCTCGCCAAGCACGGTTTTACGGCGCAGATCCGAGAATTCGCCGCAGAGGCGGGAATATCGCAGGGGCTGATCTACCGCTATTTCCGCTCGAAGCGGGAGCTGGTGGAGCGCGTCTATGAGCACAATTTTCTGAAGCGGTGGGATTCCACGTGGGAAGACGCGCTTCAGGACCGTAGGCATCCGCTCGAGGCGCGGCTGACGCGGTTCTATTCGAGCTATCTCAAGGCCATCGACGACCCCGACTGGATCAGGCTCGTCATGTATTCCGGGCTCGAAGGCAACGACCTCACGCGCCGCTATATCCGCACGCAGGTGGAGCGGCTGCTCAGGATCATCGCCGTGGAATGCCGTGACCTCTCAGCGCTGCCCGCGCTTTCGGCGCAGCCCGTCGGCGAGGCCGAGATCGAAGCCGTCTGGCATCTCCACTCCACATTCATCTATTACCTCGTGCGCAAGCACATTTTCGGCATCGGCCCGATCGAGGACCGGGATATGCTGGTCAGGGTCGCAGTGACCGATTTCCTCAGAGGGATCGGCGCCGTCCTCGCGGATATCGGGAGCGGATCGGGCGGGCGAGCCCAGAAGAAAACGAACGGGAGATGGACGGATGAATGACGCCGCGACAATGACGCGAGCTCCGGCCGGCGAGAAGCCACGTTTCAAGAAGGACATTCCGTTCGACACGGACCGGCTCGATGCGCTCCTCGACGAGGCGGGCATCGACGTGCTGATCGCCTGCTCGAAGCACAACATCCAGTACCTGATCGGCGGCGGCTACCGCTTCTCCTTCCACGAATACAACGACGCGGTGGCGATGAGCCGCTACCTGCCGCTTCTCCTCTATTTCAAGGGGCGGCCGGAGCGCTCCACCTACATCGCCAACCGGATGGAGAAGTGGGAGGACGAAATTGGCAGTTTCTGGATGCCGGTGATCGAGCCTGTCGCCTGGGGCACGACCGACGCCATGCAAGAGGCGGCGCGCCACCTGAAGGCGCTCGGCCGCGCAAAACTTCGGATTGGCGTCGAGCGCGCGTTTCTGCCGGCCGATGCGGAGGGCGTTCTCCGCAAGGCGCTGCCGGACGCGACGATTGTCGATGCGGTCGAGCCGCTGGAGCGGCTGCGGGCGGTGAAGAGCCCGGCCGAGATCGAGAACATGCGGCAGGCCTCGACCCGCGTGGTGGAATCGATGATGGAAGTGTTCGCCGCGCACGGGCCCGGATCGACCAAGGCCGAAATGGTCGAGACGCTCAGGCAGGAAGAGGTGAAGCGCGGGCTCGTCTTCGAATATTGCCTGACCACGGCGGGGAGCAGCCTGAACCGCGTTCCATCCGCGCAGGTGTGGCGCAAAGGCGAGCCGCTTTCGCTCGATTCCGGCGGCACTTATGGCGGCTATATCGGCGACCTATGCCGCATGGCGGTCGCCGGGGAGCCGGACGCGGAGCTCGAGGACCTGCTCGCCGAGGTGGACGCGATCCAGCAGGCGACGCGAAAGCCGATCCGCGCCGGCGTGATGGGCGGTGAACTGCCCGCCGCTGCGCTCGCGGTGATCCAAGAATCGCCGAACCGCGACTACGTCGATTTCGCGACGCACGGCGTCGGCCTGATCCTGCACGAGGCGCCGCGGCTGATCGGCGGCGTGCCGTTCCCCTACGAGGCGGTCGATGCGAAGCGGCCGCTGGAGGCAGGCATGGTGGTGTCGATCGAAACCGCGATCAAGCATCCGCGCCGTGGCTTCATCAAGCTCGAGGACACGCTCGCGGTGACCAAGACGGGGTGGGAAGCGTTCGGCGATTTCGGGCGGGGGTGGAACCGGGCGGGGAAACAGTAGAGGCGGGCGGCCGAGGCTCTACGTCCCCTCGCGCGGCTCCACAGACACGCCACCCTCCACTTGATCGCTTGGGTGAAGAACGACCACATCCCCCTGCGCCAGCCCATCGGTGACCTCGGCGAAAACGCTGTCGCGGTGGTCGATCGTGACCGGCGTCAGCACTGCGCGCCCGTCAACGACCTTGAACACCGACCATTGCGGACCCCTCCGGAAGAGCGCCGCGAGCGGCACGCGCACGACATCCTCGCCGCGCCAGACGCGGATGCGCACGAACACGCGAAACTCGTGGCCGAGGCGCTCCCAGGCCGAGCGCTGGTCGTTGAGATCGAGGAGCACGTTCACGCGCTGCTCCTCGATGCCGAGCGCCGACACTTTGGTGAAGGCGGACGGCTCGATGCGGCGCACTCCCGCCGTTAGCGCTTCCGCCCCGCCCCAGCCCTCTACGCGAGCCGCCGCGCCCGGCATCACTTGCACGGCATCGGTCGACAGGAGATCGACCATCACCTCCATGTCCCCCGGATCGCCGATCTCGGCGATCAGCGCCCCTGCGGAGACGACCTGCGCGCTTTCGGCGTGTACCTTCAGCACGACGCCATCGACCGGAGCGCGCACCAGCACGCAGCAGGTCGCGCTGCTCAAGTCGTCGTCGGCGTTCGGTTCGATGAGACGAGCCTCGGCGCTCTCGCGCTCGTTGATGCGGAGCGCCAGCGTAGCTTCCGCCTGCTCGACCTGGGCGCGCGCAGTCTCGCTCCCGCTCATCGCTTCATCCATGGCGCGCGCTGAGATCGTGCCGCTCTCCGACAAGCGCTTTGCGCGCTGAAGATCGGCCTCCGCCAGCCGCAACTCCGCCTGGGAGCGGCTCAACTCGGCCTCGGCGAGCCGAACCGCCGCCGCCGCGGCGCCTGACGCGGCCTCAAGCTCGCGACGCGAGCGCACGTCGAGAAAAGACGGCGCGGTCGGGCGGATCTCCGCGACGACCGTCTCGCCGCGCTTCACCGTGTCGCCGACTTCGAGGGGAAAGCGGTCGAGATAATCGCTCATCGGGGCGGAAACCCGGTAGACGTCGCGGATGCGCGCGACGCCCTCCTCGTCCACGGTCACCTCGATGACGCCGCGGTCTACATTGGCGAGGTCGACGGCGACCGGCTTCGGGGCGAGCGCGTAGACAATCCCGGCCACGACCGCTGCGGCGACCAGGAGGAGCACAATGCGTCTGAACCAAACCATGCGCCCGTTACTCCCGCGTCTTCAGCACTTCTACGAGGTCGAAGCGGTCGATGCGGCGGCGGACGATAAGAGCCGACACGAAGGCGGCCGCCACGACCACGAGGCTCGCCACGGCGAACGTCCTCGAGGATACGACGAAGGGTACGCGGAAAAGGTCGGTCGCAAACCCCACGATCACGGCATAGGCGAAGCCGTAGCCGATCAGCCAGCCGAGCGGCTGCGCCGCGGCGACCGCAACGCCAAGCTCGGTCAGGAGCACCTGCGAGACCTCGGCCCGGGTGAAGCCGATGACCCTTAACGTCGCCAACTCGCGCGCCCGTTCCGAGAGCTGGATGCGCGCCGAATTGTAGACGACGCCGAAGGCGATGATGACGCTAAGCGTCACGTAGACGGTAGTCATGATCACGATGTTCCTGCGGACTGTGTTGTCAAAGTTCTGGCGGGCGACGGTCTGCAGCGCGATGCCGCTCAGCGCCGGCGTCCGCTTTACATCGGCATAGAGAGCATCGGTCGCCGCTTCATCGATGGCGAGATGCACGCCGGAGAGGCGCGGCCCGATTCCCGCCAGCCGGTCGAGCGCGTCGATGTTCATGAAAACCATGAGGCCGAGGTAGCTCTGGATCACTTCGGTCACCGGAACATCGACGATGCGCCGGTCGCCCTCCAGAAGCTCGACCTGCACGAGATCGCCGCGCTCGACTTCGAGTATTTCGGCCACCCGCTCGCTGAGCGCGAGGCCCGTTTCCGGGAGCGTCACGGGACGAAGATCGAGGTCGAGAGCGCGGCTGAGGTCCGCCCCGGACGGCTTGCCCAGAATACTCAGCCGCCGCTCGTTCGGGCCGTTGCGGAGCTTGACCGAGAGCGCCCGGAACGGCTCGGCGCGGAGGACGCCCGGCAGGTTGCCCACGGCGGACATGACCGAGGGCGGTCGCTCCGACGTGAAGCTCAGCGTGGCGTCCTGTCGGTCGGACTGGAAGTAGATCACGTCGACCATGAACTCGATGGAATCCACGCTGAACAGCGCCACGATCAAGAGCGCGACCGCGAGCGCCGAACCGAACGCTCCGACGGCGGCGCGCACCGGCCAGCGGATGATGTGCCTGAGCGCCATCACGGTGAGCTGCGAGAACACGCCGAGGCGCGCCACCGCGCCGCCGAGGAACTGGTGAAAGACGGGCGGCGCCGGCGGGCGCATCGCTACCGCCGGCGCTAGCGCCAGCACCGAGTAGACCGCCTTCGCGGCTCCCATGATTGCGGCGGCGAGCGAGACGAGCGCGGCGATCGCGTAGATGTCGGCGCTCTGGCGGAAGATGAGGAACGGAAAGCTGTAGAATTCCGAATAGAGCACGGTCATCCCGCGCCCGAGCCAGGTGCCGGCAACGAAGCCAATGACGATCCCGACCGCCGCTATCAAAAGGACGAGCTTCAGATAGTGCCCGGCGATAGCGAGCGGCCTGTAGCCGAGCGCCTTCAAGAGACCGATCTGCTCGCGCTCGAGCGCGATCAGCCGCGACAGGATCATGTTGATCAGGAACGCCGAGACGAGCAGGAAGATCGGCGGGATGATGCGGGCCATCGCGGCAAGCTGCGTCAGCTCGCCGTCGAGGAAGGCGTGCGAGATCTGGTCCTTGCGGGCATAGGCGCCGGCGCCGCCATATGGCGCAAGGATGCCGTCCAGCCGGTCGATGACGGCCGCTTCGTTCGCGCCGCGCAGCAGGCGGAGGCTCAGCGAGTTGAACGCGCCATCGAGGTCGAAGCGCCCGGCAAGCGCCGGCTCGCTCATCCATAAGAGACCGAAGCGCTTGTTGTCCGGCAGAAGGTCGCCGGGACCGAGCGCGTAGACATATTCAGGCGAGAGCGCAACGC
>JBOHKB010000382.1:0-3293 GCA_050728815.1 Propylenella sp. | reverse complement strand
CCGCAGCCGCTGCCGGCGGCTCGGGCGCCGCAGGCACGGGCGCAGCGGGCGGGGGCGCCGGCGAAGCAGCCGCAGCGGCCGAATTGACCAGTGGCAGAGCCTGTCCCGTCTCGGCGTCGAACAGCGTGGCGCGCTTCAGGTTGATGTCGATCCTCACCCTCTCGCCCGGCCCGCTCACGTCGTGCGCCTGCAGCTCCGCCACCACCGGCTCGCCGCCCATACGGAACGTCGCGCGGAGGCGCGAGCCGGTCGGCTGGATCAATTCGATCTCCGCCTCGTAGCGCAGGGTCCCGTCCGGCGGGGTGACGCGGACGGCGCGCATCATGTGTTCCGGCCTCAAGCCCAGGACTATCGGTGAGCCGTCGGCTGCGCCTGCGGGGAGGCGGTTCGGCGGCAGCGGCACGCTCATGCCGCCGTTCGCCAGCTTGATCGCGTCCGCGCCGGCGCCGCGAGCAACCGTGCCGGCCAGGAAGTTCATCTTCAGCGGGCCGAAAAACCCCGCCACGAAGCGGGAGACCGGCCGCTCGAAGAGTTCGATCGGAGCCCCCTCCTGCTCGACGCGCCCATCGCGCAGGAGCACGATGCGGTCGCCGAGGTTCAACGCCTCCATCTGGTCCTGAGTGACGTAGATCACCGTCATCGCCCGTTCCTGATGCAGCCGCTTGAGAGCGGCGAGCATCGCCTCCCGCCGCACGCTGTCGAGGCGCGACAGCGGCTCGTCGAGCAGGAAGAGCAAGGCGTCGCGCACGATCGCGTGGCCGATCGCGACGCATTGGCGCTCGCCCTCGGTGAGCTGGCGCGGATGGCGGCCGAGCAGGTCGGAAACGCCGACGAGCTCTGCCGCGTGCTCGACCCGCTCGATGGTTTCGGCGCGCGTCGTGCCGCGCGCCCTCAGCCCGAAGGCAATGTTCTCGAAGACCGTCAGGTAGGGAAAGAGCGCCGGGTTCTGCGCCACCATCGCGACGTTGCGGTCGCGCGGCTGTAGGTCGTTCACCACCTCGCCGTCAAAGGCGATCGTGCCGGCATCGGGGTCCTCAAGTCCGGCGATGGCGCGGAGAAGCGTTGTCTTGCCGCTCCCGGAGGGGCCGACGACGACGACAAACTCACCGTCCGTCAGGGTGAGGTCGAGCCCGCTCAGCACCTTCCGCTTGCCGAATG
Organism: Propylenella sp.; assembly: GCA_050728815.1. GTDB lineage: Bacteria > Pseudomonadota > Alphaproteobacteria > Rhizobiales > Afifellaceae > DASWJZ01. Next base: position 2,135 of record JBOHKB010000382.1, on the reverse strand, counting down.
ACTTTTCGAGGCCGCTGACCGTCAGGTTCGCCATCGTCAGCTCCTGACGACGCCGAGCGAGAGCGTGCGGGCGAGGCGCGGCCCGATCAGCGCAAGCGCAATCGGAACGGGGAGCATGCCGGCGACGCCGAGTGCAGAGATCCTCCCCCAAAGCTCCGGCTCCTGGCCGAATCGCGCCAGCTCGGCGGGCAGCGTCGCGAACGCGTCGCCGGTAAGGGTGAGCGCAAACGCGAGTTCGTTCCACGCGAGCAGAAAGGTGAAGGCCGCAGTGGGGAGGAGCCCTGCCCGCGCCATCGGCCAGACCACCTGCGCAAAAACCTGCTCGCGGCCGAGGCCAGCGACCAGCGCCGTCTCCTCCAGCGCCGCCGGCACTTCGCGGAAGTAGCCGCGCATCATCCAAAGGACGTAGGGGAGATTGAAGGCGGCGAGGAGGAGGACGAGCGCGGCAATTCCGCCGAACAGGCCGAGCCCCGGAAGAATGAGAACGAACGGAAGAGCGACCATGACCGGCGGCGTCATGCGGCTCGCCGCCGTCCAGCTCGCGAAGAGACTGGCGGCACGGCCGCCGCGGACGATCGCGTAGGCCGTCCCCGTCCCGAGCGCGACGGAAATGAGCGTCGATAGCAATGCCACGATCACGCTGTTGAACAGAGCGCGCCAGTCGCCCCCAGTCACGAGGCCCACGAAATTCTCGAGCTGCGGCGCGCGAGGCCACCATACGGGCGGATAGGTGAGAACCTCCTCCGGCGTCTTCAGCGCCGTGACGAAGAGCCAATAGAGGGGAAAGAGGAAAACGACGAGTGCCCCAAGCGCCGCCGCGTAGCGCAACGCCATGAGCGCGTTCCGCCCCGTGCTCATCGCGGCTGCCCGAGGCGCAGCAGACCGAGCGTTGCCACAACCGACACGATGACAAGCGACGCGAACGCCATAGCCGCTGAGGAGCCTGCGTCCGCGCCCGCAACAAGCCGTTCGTACGCGAGCACGGAGATTGTTTCCGTCTCACCCTCCGGCCCGCCACGGGTCAGCGCCCAGACCGCGTCGAACAGGCGCAGGAAGTCGAGGCCGCGGATCAATATTGCAATCGCGATCGCCGGCCAGATTGCCGGCAGCACGACCCTGCGCAGCGTCCGCCACGGGCCCGCATCGTTGATCGCGGCGGTCTCGAGTTGGCCGCGGTCGACATTCGTGAGCGCCGCCAGCATCAGCACGAACACGAAGGGCGTCCACTGCCAGACGTCGGCGACGAGGATCGTGGCGTAGGCGTAGTCCGGGTCCGTGGTCCACAGCGTCGTCACCGCGCCACCAAGGACCCCGCCAAGAACGTGGTTCACCGGCCCGTAGTCGTTGTCGAAGAGCATGCGCCACGTGACGCCGCCGATGATCGGCGCGACCAGCGCCGGCAGAGCGAGCAGGTAGACGAAGATCGTCTTGCCCGGCATGCGGCCGAGGAAGATGCCGGCGAGCGTGAGCCCGAGCACAAGCTCCGCCGGGAGCGCGATCGAGGCGAAGATCGCCGTCCGGCGGAGCGCCTCCCAGAAGCGGGGATCGGCAGCGAGCGCCTCAAAGCCGCTCGGCTCCTGCCGAAGGCTGAGGAACAGCGTGGAGGCAATGGGGAAGAGGCTGACGACCGCCACCGCCACCACTGCCGCGAGAACCAGCCAGCGCCGGACGTCGCGCGGCCGCGGAATGGGCGGCGCCTTCGCCTCTGGAGGCGGAGGGAGGGCCTCGGCGGCCGCGATATTCGTGTCACCCGCGCTCAACGTCGACTACGCCACAGCTCACAACGCCTTTGCGGGCAGATTGCCCATTCGGCGCGCCGCACGCAAACGAAACGCTGCGCGGCCCCTTGGGGCTACTCCGACTGCGGGAACGAACCCGCCGAGCTCAGGCGGCGGTTGGGACGCGCTTTGGTGTGCTGTCGACGCGGCCCGCGACGCCGACGCCGGTGAAGCGGACACCGGCCTCGCTCTGGCGCTGCCAGGCCGGGACTGCCGGGATGGTGAGGTCGGCCGACACGATACAGAGGCGGAACTCGCGCGGCAGATAGACCGGCGCCTCGAACTCGAGCCGGGCGCCGCCGGGGCTGAGGTCGCGCACGATGCAGTTCACCGAGACCCACTCGGTGAGGATCACTT
>JBOHKB010000381.1:0-6421 GCA_050728815.1 Propylenella sp. | reverse complement strand
CCGTTTCGGTGGCCTTGCATATTCGCCCGATGTGAGCGGCCTCGACGACGACGCCATGGAACGGCTGCGCGGCCTCGACGTATGGATCGTCGATGCGCTGCGCCCGACGCCGCATCCAAGCCATTTTTCGCTGAGCGAGGCGCTCGACTGGATCGAGCGCGTCAAGCCGAAGCGCGCGGTGCTGACACACATGCACGTCGATCTCGACTACGCGACGCTCAGGCGCGAACTGCCGCCCAACGTCGAGCCGGGCTACGATGGCATGACGATCGAGCTGCCGGCATGAGGCCGCAGCGCCTTCAGGCGGAGCGCAGCCGCCCGCGCTACCGATGGTCGGCGCTGGGCGTCTCGATCATTTTGGTTCCATAATATATCTTATGCGACTTGCTGATATCCGCGGCGGTCAGGATTCGTATGATCTGTATGCAGGTTTTTGCAGCCGCGGTATCACCCCTGCTTGCCGCTCAGGGCAAAAACAGCTTGACTTGAGACCCGCCGGGACCAACGAGGGGTTGCGGCATGGAGATGCGGAAGCGACGAGTCGCGATCACCTATTGCCGGCAGTGCGGCTGGCTGCTGCGTGCCGCCTGGATGGCTCAGGAGGTTCTTTCGACCTTTGCGGAGAACCTTGACGAAGTGGTGCTGAAGCCCGCCACCGGCGGCGCTTTTCAGATCGAGGTCGATGACGAGGTGGTGTGGGAACGGAAGCGCGACGGCGGCTTCCCCGACGTCAGGACGCTGAAGCAGCTTATCCGCGACCGGATCGATCCGGAGCGCGATCTCGGCCACATCGACCGCGTCGGTGATCCGACGAATGCATGAGGATGGACGCATGAAGACCAGCAAGGACATCCAGGACCTTCTCGCCATCATGGTGCAGCTCAGGACGCCGGGTGGCGGCTGCCCCTGGGACCTCACGCAGGATTTCGGCTCGATCGCCCCCTACACGATCGAGGAAGCCTACGAGGTTGCCGACGCCATCGAGCGCGGCGACTTCGAGGACCTGAGAGACGAATTGGGCGATCTCCTGCTGCAGGTAGTCTTCCACGCCCAGATGGCGAAGGAGGCAGGCAAGTTCACCTTCGGCGATGTGGTCGAGGCGATCACCGCCAAAATGATCCGCCGGCATCCGCACGTCTTCGGCGACCTCGATGCCGACGACGCCACCGTAGTCAAGCAGCGCTGGGAGGCGATCAAGGCCGAAGAGAAGGCCGAGCGCTCGGCGCGCCGCAACGGGAACGGCCGCGCCGATCCGGCGGACAGCATTCTGAACAAGGTGCCGGTCGCCCTCCCCGCGCTCACCCGCGCCGTCAGGCTGCAGGAGCGCGCGGGCACCGTCGGATTCGACTGGGACGATCCGCACGCGGTGCTCGCCAAGATCCGCGAGGAGGTGACCGAGTTCGAACGCGAGCTTGCGCGGCCCGACCGCGACGAGGAGCATCTGGAAGACGAGTTCGGCGACATCCTGTTCGCGGTCGCCAATCTCGGACGGCATCTCGCGATCGAGCCAGAAGCGGCGCTGAAGCGCTCCAACGCCAAGTTCGTAGAGCGCTTTCGTCACATCGAGGCGGAACTCAAAAAGCGTGGCCGCGATCTGAAGGAAGCGTCCCTGGAGGAGATGGAGTCGCTTTGGGTCGAGGCGAAGAGCGCGGCGCGCGCCTGACCGCCTCCGCCTAAGCGGCGTGCATTACGCCGCCGCTACCGCGATGTGCTCGCGCTCGGCCCAGGCGCGAAAGGGCGCCAGCCGCTTTTCCGCCACGCGCACCTTGAGCCGCGCCCGGCCCGTCTCCGGATCGTCGCTCCGCTCCAGCACCTCGGTGTTTTCATAGAGCCAGGGTACCGCGCCGAGCTGCTCGAGGCCAAGCTCCACGGTAACCGTCGGGCGACCTCCCACCAGCGCCTGCTCCATCGCCTGCAGCAGTTCAGAGACGCCTTCTCGCGTCACGGCCGAGACAAGCACCGCGGGCGGCGTAAGCGACGCCGCCCTCGCCTTCAGCGAATGGCGTTGCGCGGAAGTCAAAAGGTCAATCTTGTTCCAGACTTCCACGATCCTGTGGCCGTTGCCCGCGTGGATGCCGAGGTCGGCGAGCACCTTCAACACGTCTTCCGCCTGCTGCGCCGACTCGGGCGAGGCGATGTCGCGCACGTGCAGGATGACGTCCGCCTCGAGCACCTCTTCGAGCGTGGCGCGGAACGCGGCGACGAGCATTGTGGGCAGCTCGGAGATGAAGCCGACCGTGTCGGAGAGGATGACGTCCTCGCCGTGCGGCAGGCGGACGCGGCGAAGCGTCGGGTCGAGTGTAGAGAAGAGCATGTCCTCGGCGCCGACGGTCGCGCCGGTCAGCGTGTTGAAGAGCGTCGACTTGCCGGCGTTGGTGTAGCCGACCAGCGCCGCGATCGGCCGCGGGACGCGCTTCCGCTCGGCCCGGTGCACGGAGCGCATGTTCTTCACGCGGCGTAGTTCCGCCTCGATCTTGGCGATCCGCGTCTGCAGGTGCCGCCGGTCAGCCTCGATCTGCGTCTCGCCGGGGCCGCCCAGGAACCCGAAGCCGCCGCGCTGGCGCTCTAAGTGCGTCCAGGACCGCACCAGCCGGCCCTTCTGGTAGTTGAGGTGCGCCAGCTCGACCTGCAGGCTGCCCTCTTTGGTGTGGGCCCGCTCGCCGAAAATCTCCAGGATGAGTCCCGTCCGGTCGAGCACCTTCGCCGACCAGGCTTTTTCCAGGTTGCGCTGCTGCACCGGGCTCAGCGCATGATTGACGATGATGAGCTCGGCTTCGTGGATACGCGCCAGCGCCGCGATCTCCTCCACCTTCCCGGCGCCGAGGAGCGTGGCGGGTGCCGGCTTCCGGAGCGGCACGATGATCGCCGCGGCGACATCGAGCTTGATCGCCTCGGCGAGGCTGACGGCCTCCGCGAGCCGCGCTTCGGGATTGCGCGCCGGCGCGACGCCGCGCGCGACAGACAGCTCAGCCGGCAGCTGGCGGCTTTCCGGCAGAATGACGAGCGCGACCGTCGGCCGGTCGCCGCGCGCATCTTGGGCGCCGCGCGAGGCCCCGCCGAGGACGTTTTCGCTATTCCCGCGCCTGTCGCGTGGCTTCAATCAGGTCTCGCTTGCCTCTTCGCCTTCCGGCTCGAACAGCTGAACCGGATGTGACGGCATGACCGTCGATATGGCGTGCTTGTAGACGAGTTGCGAGTGACCGTCGCGCCGCAACAGCAGGCAAAAATTGTCGAACCAGGTCACCACACCCTGAAGCTTTACTCCGTTGACGAGGAAAATCGTCAGCGGAATCTTGACCTTACGGACATGATTGAGGAACGTGTCCTGTAGATTGTGACTCTTTTCAGCCATCTTCTTTCGTCCGGCCTTTGTTGTTGTTTCGCCGCGACAGATTGCCCTTTTTGCAATGCAGTGTCACCCCCTGCCTGACCGGCGGCGGGCGGCGGAAAATCGGCCTAGCGGAGCTTTTCCGCTACGTCGTGAAAGGCGGCGCGGAGGGCTGTGGCCACCTTCCCGGGCTTGCCGTCGCCGACCGTCTCGCCATCGATTCGCACGATGGGCATGACGATGGTGCTCGCGGCCGTCATGAAGGCCTCGCGGGCGGCCTTGGCCTCGGCCACGGTGAATTTCCGCTCCTCGATCTCGAGGCCCCGTCGGCGCGCGACCTCGGAAGCGGTGATCCGCGTGATACCCGGCAGGATTTCTGTGCCGTTCGGGCGCGTGACCAGCGTCCCCTCGCCGGTCACGATCCAGGCGGTGGTCGCCGCGCCTTCGGTTACGTAGCCGTCGCGATCGACGAACCAGGCCTCGCGCGCGCCGGCTTCCCGCGCCCTTTGCCGCGCGATCGCATTGGGCAGCAGCCCGACCGACTTGATGTCGACCCGCTCCCAGCGGTTGTCGGGAAGCGTGATGACGCCGACGCCCTCCCCCGCCAGCCGTTCACCGACTCCGCGCGGAATGCTTTTTGCCGTGAGCACAAGAGCGGGATCGGTCGGCCGCGTCGGAAAAGCGTGGTCGCGCGGCGCCACGCCGCGCGTGACCTGCAAGTAGACGAGTCCGTTGTGCACGCGATTGCGCCGCACGACCTCGCGGATCACCACCTTCAGCGCAGAGCGCGGCATGGGCATGCGGATCGCCAGTTCGCGCAGCGACCGCTCCAGCCGGTCAAGATGCCGCGTCTCGTCGACGATGTGCCCATTCCAGATTTCGCAGACCTCGTAGACGCCGTCGGCGAACTGATAGCCGCGATCCTCGATGTGGACGGCGGCGTCACGGTGCGGCAGGTAGCGGCCGTTCACATAGGCGACGCGCGACATATCCGGGTCAAACGCCGAGGCTCTTCAGCTTCCGGTGCAGCGCCGAGCGCTCCATTCCGACGAATTCGGCAGTGCGCGAGATGTTGCCGCTGAAGCGGTTGATTTGCGCGGTCAGGTAATCGCGCTCGAACACCTCGCGCGCCTCCCGGAGCGGCAGCGACATGATGTGCGTGCTGCTCTCGCTGGGCGTCGAGGGAAGTATCTCGCCGATCTCTTTCGGCAGCATGTCGGCGGTGATGATCGCGTCGGGGTCGCCGCGCGTCAGGATCATGAGCCGCTCGACGTTGTTGCGAAGCTGCCGGAGGTTGCCGGGCCAGTCGTGCGCCTGCAGGACCGCCATGGCGTCGTCGCCGATGCGGCGGGCGGCGAGGCCGGTGGAACCCGACACCTGCTCCATGAAAAACGCCACCAGTTCCGGAACGTCCTCGCGGCGTTCGGCGAGGGCGGGAACGCGGAGCGGGACGACGCTCAGTCGGTGGAAAAGATCCTCGCGGAACTGCCCGTCGTGGATTGCCGCCTCCAGGTCCCGCGCGGTGGAGGAGAGGATGCGCACGTCGACCTTCACCTTGGTCGAACCGCCCACCCGCTCGAACGACTGATCGACGAGGACGCGCAGGATCTTCCCCTGCGTCTCGCGCGGCATGTCGGCTATCTCGTCGAGATAGAGCGTTCCGCCGTGCGCCTCCTCCAGCGCGCCGACGCGGCGTCCGGCGCCGTTCATCGGCTCGGTGCCGAACAGCTCGGCCTCCATCGTCCCCGGCGTGATCGCCGCCGCGTTCAGCACTACGAAGGGCCCGCTCCCCCGCTGCGAGCGCTGATGGATAGCGCGCGCTGCAAGCTCCTTGCCGGCGCCGGACTGGCCGAAGATCATCACGCGGCTGTTGGTCGGCGCCACGCGCTCGATGGTCTGGCGGAGATGGTTCATGGCGGCGGAGGAGCCGACGAGATCGTCCGACTCGCCCGAGCGTTGCCGCAGTTCGGCCACCTCGCGCCGAAGCCGGTAAGCCTCGAGCGCCCGCGTGGCCACCAGCACCAGCCGGTCCGCCTTGAACGGCTTCTCGATGTAGTCATACGCGCCGCGCTTGATGGCGGAGACGGCGGTCTCGATGTTGCCGTGGCCGGAGATGATCACCACCGGAAGGTCGGGATGCTGCGCGTGGATCTCGTCGAGCAGCGAGAGGCCGTCGAGCCGGCTGCCCTGCAGCCAGATGTCGAGAAAAAGCAGGTTCGGACGCCGCGCGGCGATCGCCGCGAGCGCGCCGTCGCTGTCGTTCGCCGTGCGCGCGCTGTAGCCTTCGTCCTGCAGGATGCCGGCCACGATTTCGCGGATGTCGGCTTCGTCATCGACAACAAGAATATCTGCCGCCATGGTTGTTCCCCGTGGTCTTGCTACTGCGCCGCCACCGCGACCGCCGGCTGCGGCTTTGTTTCGGCGACGAGTGGGAAGGTGAGCCGGACGCACGCGCCTCTGCCGCCGTTTGCGACGGCGCGCGCGTCGAGGAGCGCGATCGAGCCGCCGTGCTCCTCCATGATCTTGCGAACGATTGCGAGGCCGAGGCCGGTCCCCTTCTCGCGGGTGGTCATGTAGGGCTCCAGCAAGCGCTCGCGGTCTTCATCCGGGAGGCCCTTGCCGTTGTCCTCCACGTCGATCACCGCGGCGTCCCCGTTCGCGGAGACGGAGACAGTGATGAGGCCGGCCTCGCTATCGACGCGCCGCGCCGCCTCGATCGATTCGGTGGCGTTCTTGACGATGTTGGTGAGCGCTTGAGTCACCAGCCTGTGATCCACCTGCGCCATCACCGGGCGGTCCGGCAGGTCGAGTTCGAAGCGTATGTTGGGCTGGCTGACCTCCTGCAGGAACACCGCCTCGCGCACGACCTCGTTCAGGTCGCGGTCCTCCATGATCGGCCGCGGCATGCGGGCGAAGCCTGAGAACTCGTCGACCATGCGGCGAATGTCGCCGACCTGCCGTACGATGGTCGCGGTGCACTGGTTGAAGATGGTGCGGTCCTCCGCCTCCACCCGCTCGCCAAAGCGCCGCATCAGCCGCTCCGCCGATAGCTGGATTGGCGTGAGCGGGTTCTTGATCTCGTGGGCGATACGC
>JBOHKB010000380.1:0-27594 GCA_050728815.1 Propylenella sp. | reverse complement strand
CCGCCGAGCCGCGCGCCGAGAACCTGGCAGCGGAAAACGCGGCGACGGCGCAGCAACGCCTCGCGGCGGTCGCCCCGCGGCCCTACCTGCCCGACCGGAGTGCGCTCGCCGAGCGGCTGCGCGAGACGTTCGAGGCAAACTCCGTGGAGGTGCTCTGGGTGGCGGGCGCGCTCGACGGCGGCGACGGCCGCGCCTTCGCCGATGCGCTCGGCGAGATCGCCGCGGGCAGCGTCGCACTGCAATCGGAGCGGCCGCTCGCCGCGATGCGGACGCCGCAGAACCGGGCAAACGGCATCTACGTTCCGGTCGTCCGCACCGCCGGCCGCGGCGAAGTCGAGGTCGCAGGGTTCGACCAGGAGGGGCGGCGCATTCTCGCGGGGTCGGCCGCGATCAACGCCAGCGGCGAAGGCGTCGCGGAGATCGCGCTGCCGGCGGAAATCCGCAACGCGCTCACGCGCCTGGCCGTGAGCGGCGAGGAGAGCGCCGGCGCCGTGCAGCTTCTCGACGGGCGCTGGCAGCGGAAGGCCGTCGGCCTCATCGCCGGCGAGAGCGCCGGCGGCTCGCAGCCGCTGCTCGAACCGCTCACCTATGTCGAGCGCGCGCTGGCGCCGACCTCCGACCTCCTCCCCTCCGCAGAGCCGAGCATCAGCGAAGCGGTGGTGGCGCTGATCAAGCGCAGTGCGTCGATCATCGTGCTGACCGAGACGGGGACGCTGCCGCCCGACACGACGCGGGCGCTCGCGGAGTGGATCGAGGCCGGCGGCACGCTCCTCCGCTTCGCGAGTCCCAATCTCGCCGCCACCACCGTGGACGAGCTGCTGCCGGTGCCGCTCCGCCAGGGCGAGCGTTCGCTCGGCGGTTCGCTTTCCTGGGAGGAACCGCAGCCGATCGGCGATTTTCCGGACGCCGGACCGTTCGCGGAGATCGAGGTTCCGGCCGACGTGCTGGTCAGCCGGCAGGTGCTCGCCGAGCCGGAGGCGCTGCGCTCTATCGAGGTGTGGGCGGAGCTCCGCGACGGCACGCCGCTGGTGACGGCGGCGCGGCGCGGCGACGGCCGCATCGTGCTCTTCCACGTCACCGCCGATCCGCGCTGGTCGAACCTTCCCCTTTCCGGCGCGTTCGTGGACATGCTGAACGCGATCGTCGAGACGGCCGGCACGGTGCAGCGCCGTGCCGAGGGCGAGCCCGCGGCGCGCGAGACGCAGGCGGCGACGACGCCCTGGCAGCCGGTGGAAGTGCTCGACGGCTACGGCGACCTCGGGCCGCCCGCCCCGGGAGCGACGCTCGTCGCCGATATCAGGGAAGCGCGGCCAAGCGCCGAGACTCCGCCCGGCATCTACGACCGCGACGGCGACATCTTTGCGCTAAACGCCATCGGCGCCGACACGCTCATTCAGCCGCTCCGCCCGGCCGACATCGGCTGGCAGGGCCGCACCGCTTCGCTCGAGCCGCAGCCGTCGACGCCGATCTGGCCGTGGCTGCTCGTTGCCGCTGCGGTTCTTGCGATCCTCGACGGGCTTGCGGTGCTTGCGCTGAGCGGAAGGCTCACGCGCCGGCTCGGCGCCGCGGCCGCGATTGCCGGCGGCTTCGTCCTCCTTTCCGCCGGCATCGGCGATCCCGCGCGGGCGCAGGAGAACGGCGACATCGAACGCGCGCTCGTCGCCGCCAACGCGACGCAACTCGCCTACGTGGCGACCGGCAACGCCGAGATCGACGAGACCAGCGCCGCCGGACTGAAGGGGCTCTCGGTCTACCTTTCCGACCGAACCGCGCTCGAGCCCGGGGAGCCGACGGCGATCGACATCGGCCTCGACGAGCTGGTGTTCTACGCGCTGATCTACTGGCCGATCGACCCGGAGCAGGACACGCCGAGCGCCGAGACGATGGCGAAGGTCGACACCTTCATGAAGAACGGCGGCACCATCCTTTTCGACACGCGCGACGCCGGCGGCTTCTCCACTTCCTCCGGAGGTGGAACACCCGAGAATGAGAAGCTCCGCGAGATCCTTTCCTTCGTCGACGTGCCGCCGCTCGAACCTGTGCCGCCCGACCACGTGCTGACGAAGGCGTTCTACCTCTTGACCGAGTTTCCCGGGCGCTGGACGAATTCGGAGCTTTGGGTGGAAACCCTCGGGCTTCCCGACGAGCCGGAACGGGCGAACCGGCCGGCGCGCGGCGGCGACGGCGTTTCGCCGATCATCATCACCGGCAACGACCTCGCCTCGGCCTGGGCGATCGACGATAACGGGCTCTGGCTCTACCCGACGGTGCCGTCCGACCCGCGCCAGCGCGAGCTGGCCTTCCGCGCCGGCGTCAACATCGTGATGTATTCGCTGACCGGCAACTACAAGGCCGACCAGGTTCACGTGCCGGCTCTGCTGGAGCGGCTCGGGCAATGAGGCCCCTTCCCGCATGACACGGCTCGCGCTTTCCTTCGACCCGCTGCTGCCGTGGCCGCTGATCGTGGCACTCGGCGGCCTGCTTGTCGCGGTGATCGCCGCGCTCGTCTTTTATCGCGTGCGCGGCTGGGCGCTGCGAACGCTCGCTTCGGCGCTTATCGTGCTAGCGATGACCAATCCGGTGCTGCAGCGCGAGGAGCGCGAGGGCCTGCCGGGCGTGGTCGCACTCGTCGTCGACGAAAGCGCGAGCCAGAAGATCGGCGAACGCAGCCAGCAGACGGAAGCGGCGGTGGCGGCGCTCAAGGAGCGGATCGAGGCGCTCGGCGGCTTCGAGCTGCGCGAGGCGCATGTCGGCGACCTTCCCGACGGCGACGGGACGGCGCTCTTCTCCGAGCTTACCAAGCTCGTCGACGACGTGCCGCCCGAGCAGATCGCCGGCGCACTCCTCGTCACCGACGGCATCGTCGCGGACGTGCCCGAAAACCCCGCGGCGCTCGGCTTCGACGCGCCGGTGCATGCGCTGATCACCGGCGAGGAGAACGAGCGCGACCGCCGCATCGTGCTCGACCGAGCGCCGCGCTTCGCCATCCTCGACGAGCCGCAGACCATAGAATTCCGCGTGCTCGACCCGGAGCTTGCGACGGGCACGCCGGTCACCGTCCGCCTTCGGATCGACGGCGCGGAAGTGGCGACCGACAGCGTCGGCGTCGGGCTGCCGCAGGTGATCGACCTGCCGCTCACCCATGCCGGCCGCACCATCGTCGAGCTGGAAGTGGAGGCGTCGAACGACGAGCTGGCGCTCGAAAACAATGTCGGCGTCGCGGAGATCGACGTGGTGCGCGAACATCTCCGCGTGCTGCTCGTCTCCGGCGAGCCGCATGCCGGCGAGCGCACCTGGCGGAACGTGCTGAAATCCGACGCGGCGGTGGACCTCGTACACTTCACGATTCTCAGGCCGCCGGAGAAGCAGGACGGCACGCCCATCAACGAGCTGTCGCTGATCGCCTTCCCGACGCGCGAGCTGTTCGAGGAGAAGATCGACGAGTTCGACCTCATCATCTTCGACCGCTACCAGAGCCGGGGCGTGCTGCCGATCGTCTACTACGACAACCTCGCGCGCTACGTGCGGGAGGGCGGCGCGGTGCTGGTCGCGGCCGGCCCCGACTACGCCGCGAGCGGCAGTCTCTACCGCACGCCGCTCGGGCCGGTGCTCCCGGCGATCCCGACGGGCGAGGTGATCGAGGAGCCGTACCGCGCGACGATCAGCGAGGTCGGCCTCCGCCACCCCGTGACCCGCGACCTCCCCGGCGGCAAGACCGACCCGCCCACCTGGAGCGAGTGGTTCCGCATCGTAGACACCGACGCCATCGCCGGCGACGTCACCATGACCGGCCCACAGAACCTGCCGCTATTGGTGCTGTCGCACGAGGGCGAAGGGCGCGTCGCGATGCTCCTCTCCGACCACGCCTGGCTCTGGGCGCGCGGCTATCAGGGCGGCGGCCCGCATGCGGCGCTCCTCCGGCGTGTGCTCCACTGGCTGATGCGCGAGCCGGAGCTGGAGGAGGAGCGGCTAACCGCGCGCTCGAACGGGCGCGAGCTTATCGTGGAGCGGCAGACGCTCTCCGAGACGCCGCCGCGCGTGAACGTGACCGCGCCGGGCGGCAGCGTCGAGGAGCTTGCGCTGACCGAGGCGGAGCCGGGCCTCTGGCGCGGCGTCATCGAGGACGCGCCGCTTGGCCTCCACCGCGCCGACGACGGGACGCTGACGGCGCTCGCCCATATCGGCCCGGCCAACCCGGCGGAGTTCCAGGACGTGATCTCGACCACCGAGCGGCTCGAGCCGATCGCCGATGCGACCGGCGGATCGGTGCAGCGGATCGGCGACGGCGGCGGCGTTTCGCTGCCGCGCATCTCGACCGTCTCCTCGCGCGCGCCGGCGGCCGGCCGCGGCTGGATCGGCCTCCGCCGCTCCGAGGCGACGGTGCTGAAGAGCATCGACCAGCTTCCACTGCTCGGCGGGCTGCTTGGCCTGGCGCTGCTGGTCGGCGGCTTCGCGGTGCTGTGGTGGCGCGAGGCGCGATAGCGCCGCAGGTTCAGGCGCGTGGCTATCCTAGGGGGCGCACACCCATGACCATCCCCTCCAGTCCTTCCACCGCGCCCGGCTCGAGTTCCGCCGCGAGCAGGCGGGCCGGATCGACCGGCCCGGGCATCCTGACCCGCCCCGGCGGGAGCGGGCGGAAGCCGAACGGCCAATAGTAGGGCTGATCGCCGACCAGGACCACGAAGGCGCAGCCGGCCTTCCGCGCTTCCTCCATCGCATGCCGCATCAGCGCCTTGCCGTAGCCCAGGCCCTTGTGCGGCGGATCGACGACAAGCGGGCCGAGGAGCAGCCCGCGCGCGCCGCCGACATCGATCGGCGTCATGCGCACCGAGGCTACAAGAACGCCGTCAAGCTCGGTCAGGAACGAAAGAGCGCGGTCGTGCGGCGCCTGCTCGCGCACGCGGAAGGCTGCGCGCGCATAGGCGCCGGGCCCGAAGGCGGCGCGGTGCAGCGCCTCGACGGCGGAATCGTCGGACGGCAGCTCGGGGCGTGTAACGGCTTTGTCGGAAGGCATCGGCGGACCCGCAGATTCGACTGAAATGCCGCGGATCGCCGGAGGAACGGGCGCGTCAGCGCGGCGGAGCGGCGGCGCGTCGGGAGCGACGCGGAGCGATTTGCCTTCGTCGCAATGCGCGAATGACGGTTCCATTCATGGCGCGCGCCCCTATCATATGAGACGCCGGGCCGGCAAGCCGCCATTGGCGCGGCGCGACGCGTACCCGAGCCGCCGCCGGCGACCTTGCCCCGCCGACCCGAAGAGGGCATGAGGCCGCTTCGCAATCCCAGAGTCTTGAGCAGGAATGGTTTCGCATGGGCATGCTCGTCGAGGGTAAATGGGAAAAGCAGACGCACCGCGACCCGCGCATTACCAACGGGCGGTTCGTGCGGGCGGATGCGCGCTACCGCAACTGGATCACCCGCGACGGCTCGCCCGGCCCGTCAGGCGAGGGCGGGTTCAAGGCCGAGCCCGACCGCTACCACCTCTACGTCTCGCTTGCCTGCCCGTGGGCGCACCGCACGCTCATCTTCCGCAAGCTGAAGAAGCTGGCGGACCTGATCAGCGTCTCCGTCGTCGAGCCGCACATGCTGGAGGCAGGTTGGGAATTCAACGAGAACTGGCCTGACCATCTCTACGGCAAGAGCCGGCTCTACGAGATCTATCTGAAGTCGGACCCGCATTGCACCACGCGCGCCAGCGTGCCGGTGCTGTGGGACAAGCGGCGCGAGACGATCGTCTCCAACGAATCGTCGGAAATCATCCGCATGCTCAACAGCGCCTTCGACGAGTTCGCCGACACCTCGCTGGACTTCTACCCGGAAGAGCTGCGCGCAGAGATCGACGCCGTCAACAAGACGATTTACGAGACCGTCAACAACGGCGTCTACCGGGCCGGCTTCGCGCGCACGCAGGAGGCCTACGAAGAGGCGTTCCGGGCGCTCTTCAATACGCTCGACGAGCTTGAGCTGAAGCTCGACGAGCAGCGCTTCCTGGTCGGCGACCGGCTGACGGAGGCGGACTGGAGACTGTTCACGACCCTCATCCGCTTCGACGCCGTCTATTACGGCCACTTCAAGTGCAACCGGCGGCGGATCAGCGACTGCCCGAACCTCTCGGGCTACCTCCGCGACCTCTTCCAGATGCCCGGCGTGAAGGACACGGTCGACCTCGAGCACGTCAAGCAGCACTATTACTTCAGCCACGAGAGCATCAATCCGAGGCGGATCGTGCCGCTCGGGCCGACCTTGATCATCGATGCCCCCCACGATCGCGACCGCCTGCGTGGAATCGGCATCCCCACCCGCTGAGCGCCTGCTACCAGTCGGCGGCGGGCGGCTCGCCGCCCACCACCTCGCGAATGCGCGCCAGTGTGGCGGGCGAAGCGTCGGCCGGGAGCGCGTCGAGCCGGAACGATTCGCACGCCACGATCTCGCGGTTAGGCAGGCGCGGCATGTGGCGGCGCTCCCAGTCGCGGCAGAGGTAGAGCGCCACGTGGTCGCCGACGCTCACGCGGGCGTTCCGGTAGATCCCGAAAAGAAGCGGCGGAGCGGTGAGGGCCGCGCCCACCTCCTCGTGGATTTCGCGCTCCAGCGCCTCGCTGAGCGTTTCGCCGGACTCGACGCCGCCGCCCGGAAGATACCAGCCGGGGACGTAGCTGTGCCGGACGAGGACAATCGTGGCGTCCTCGAGAAGCATGGCGCGCACGCCGAGCGTCATGCCGCGCGAGAGGCGCGAAAAAGCGAGATATCCCCGCTGCATGAGGCGGTGACGAAGGCAGAGCGCCATGCGGGCGGGTTAGCATGGTTTCATTCAGGGCGCAGCGCGCCCGCGGAGCGTGCCGTCAGCTAATGTTCCGGCTCGGCCATCTCTCCGATATCCACCTCGGCGGGGTGCCGCCGCTCCGCCTCCGCGACTACGCCTCGAAACGCATCGTCGGCTACGCCAACTGGCGGCGGACGCGCTCCCGCGTGTTGAGGTCGGGTGCGCTGGAGCGGTTGGTCGCGGATCTCCGTGCGCAGCAACCGAACCATATCGCCGTCACCGGGGACCTCACGAACATCGCCACGCGCGAGGAGTTCGAGAACGCGCGCTCCTGGCTGGAAGAGCTGGGGCCGCCGGACCGTGTCACCGCCATCCCCGGCAACCACGATGCCTACGTGCCGCGCGCGCACCAGCGCTTCCGACAGCTTTGGGCGCCGTGGATGGCGAGCGACGATGCGGAGTACATCGACGAGGCGCTGTTTCCCTTCATGCGCCGCAAGGGGCACGTGGCGCTGATCGGCGTCTCCTCGGCGGTGGCGAGCGCGCCGTTCATGGCGACCGGGCGGGTCGGCGCAAGTCAGACGCTCCGCCTCTCCGCGCTCCTCAAGGAGGCAGGCGAGGAAGGCCTCTTCCGCGTGATCCTGATCCACCATCCACCGAAGCTGGTCGATCCCACCAGCGCGTGGCGGAGGCTTACCGACGGAAGACGCTTCCGCCGCGCCGTGGAGCGTCACGGGGCCGAGCTGATCCTGCACGGGCACGAGCATTTGCGCATGATGACGGCGATCAAGGGCGCCCGTGGGCCCGTGCCTGTCGTCGGCGTGCCGGCGGGCGGCTCGATCGTCAAGGGAGGGCCGCGGGCGGCCGGCTATGCGCTCCACGAGATCGCCGAAGGAGCCCGCGCCTACGAGCTGACGGTCATCCACCGGAGCATCGTCAAGTCGGGGGAGATCGCCGAGACGGCGCGGAGCACCTATTCCGTCAGCCGGCGCTGAACCAGGCGTAGGCGAGAAGCAGGAGCATGCCGGCGATCATGCCGAGCCCGAAGCCGCACAGCCCCCAGACAAGCGCGAGCTTGTCGGCGCCATCTCCGCGCGCCGCGAACAGCCCGCCACGCGCGCGGACGACCTTGGTCAGCCAGTCCGCCTCGATCGCCTGCTCGCGCTCGACGATGCGCTCCGCCACGTAGCGCGTCACCGCGTCGGCGATCACCTCGAGGCTCGCGCTCTCCTTCAGCACCGTGCGGCCAAGGCGCGTATCCTTGGCGAACTGGTATTGGCGCTTGTCGCGAGCCATGACGACGAAGCTCGTCGCGTCCACCCAGAAGCGCGGCGGCTGGCCCGGAAGGACGCCCAGAAGCAGCTGGTCGTGGCCGGGCGGCAGGTCCTTGCACACGCCCTCGAGCGCCTCGGAGAGGAGCTCAAGCCGCGCCTGTTCCGCCTCGCGCAGGTCCGAGACCACGTCGTTCTGCTCGGACTGCGCAATCCTGACCTCGCGGATTGCGTGCTTGAGATCGACGACCCGCCTGGGCCCGCTTTCCACCATGACGCCCCCGAGCTTCCCGTTTCGCCGGAAGACTAGCAGGTTCGGGCGCGGCGCACATGCCCGGCCGGGCGCTTGAATTTTTCGGCGGAACCGGCATGACCGGCGCATGAGAAGCACCGACCGCGTGCGCGCCGCCGCCGAAGCCGCGGGCCTCCCGCTCGACATCCGCGAAATGCCGCAGACGACGAGGACGGCGGAGGAGGCGGCCGCCGCCTGCGGCACGTCCGTTGCGCAAATCGTGAAGTCGCTGGTCTTCCGCAAGGCGGAGAGCGGCGAGCCGGTGCTGGTCCTCGTCTCCGGCGCCAACCGCGTCGATCAGACGGCGATCAAGGCGGCGATCGGCGAGGCGCTGTCGCGGATCGACGCCGATTCCGTGCGCGCGCTCACCGGATTCTCGATCGGCGGCGTCGCCCCGCTCGGCTCGCTTGCGCCGCTCGCGACATTCATGGACGCCGACCTCATGAAGTTCGAGACGGTGTGGGCGGCGGCGGGCGCGCCGAATGCGGTGTTCGAGGTGGAGCCGAAGGCGCTCGCGGAAGCGACCGGGGCGAAGATCGTCGCGGTCTGCTGACGGCGGAGCTTTTGAGCGACAGGTGGAGCCGCGCCGCCCTGGGCGCGCAGTACGATCAGCTCGCCAGATGGATCTCGCTCAGGTCTTCGCCGATCGCGTTGAAAATGTCCTCAAGCTCGGTGGTGTTCGGGGCGTGGTAGTAGAGATACTCCCCGTCATCGTAGGTCGCGCATTCCCGCATCAGGGTTTCGGACGAGCTGCTGATATTTCCGAATGTGATCGTGTAGAGGCGGATGCCATCGGCCTTCACGTTTGTGCAGAGCGAGGCTGTCTTGTCGTCGAGGCCATCGGTTGCATCCCCCGCGTCATCCGTCGAGCCGAGACGCCCATGCCTTACGTAGTTGTAGCCGTTGAAATACGACTCGTTGTGATTGCTCGCCCCGGTGACTGAGTTGTCGCCGTCGGAGAACAACACGATCGCCTTCACCGTCTCGTCATAGTACTCGTCGCCGGGGGCCATCCCCTCTGTGAACGGCTCGTTGGGCGAGAGGATATGCCAGCCCCACACCAGCCCATTCGGGATGAACGTGCCCATCGCCGGGTAGGCGATCAGACCTGAGAGCCGGCTCGTCACCGTCGCCTTCGTATTGGTGAGCGGCACGATTGCCTGCGGACAGCCGCGGTTCGGCCCGGCCGAATAGGGGAAGCTGCTTGCATCGGTGAGGCGTCCGCTGTGCCACTCCGCCTTGTTGGTGCTGCTCACGCGCCTGTATTTCGTGGCCACCAGGCTCTGGGCCCGTGACGGACGGACGGAGCCGTACGAGATGGCCTGCTTATCGCGAAGATAGTTGTTGTGATACGTGTAGTTGTACGAAGAGCTGGTGCTCGTCTCGTTCCACGAGCTTGAGCTGTGATTGCTGTTGTAGCGCGTATCCGGGCTGCTCGTGTACTGGTACGGGGCCGAGCTGGACGACGAGCTGTAGCGGTCGGGCTCATCGGGCCAGAAGAACGGAACGAAAAGCGTGTCCGGACTCGATGTGGTGGGCGTCGTGTCGAGAATGTCGTATGGCTCGCGCCGCATTTCCACGCACCCGGCCCAGGTGATGGCGGGGTTGTCCTGCGACAGCTGGTCGAACAGCCACTTATGCCCGACGCGGCTGTACGAACTGGAGCAGCTGTCGCCCGACGTGCAAGTGGCGTAGGTCGAGAAGTTCATCCGGTCGAGGTTGCGGCCGTTCCAATAAGCTTGCCCCTGATTGCTCCAATCGACCCACGAAGGCGGGCTGGCGGCGTACGTCGATCCGATGTTCACCGTGCCTTCGAATGGGACCACGCCGATCTTGATCTGGTCCGCATCGGTTACGTCTGTGGTCATCAGCGTGTTCACCAGCGTCGTAGCAGCGGAGCGCAGCGCCACTATGCGGCTTGACGAACCGGGGTCGCTCCAGTTTCCGGTGCAGGAGCTGGAGACCGTGTCGCCGCAGTTCATCGAGCCGGTGACGTCGAGCACGAGCGCCACCTCGAGGCGATTGGACGAATGGACGACCTCGGCGGCGATATCCATGCCCATGTTCATGATCGGGCTGCCGTCCTTGGCCATCTTGCCGAGCGGCAGGAAGATCGTCTTCATCGAGGCGTCGGCGGTGACCATGTAGCCGTTGTCAGTCTTGTCGACGTCGAAGCCCGACACCGTGAACTGGTCGTCGGTCAAAGCCAGCGCAGTCACGTACTCTTCGATGAAGTCGGTCGCTTCGTCCTCGGTGTAGTCCTGACCGATGCGCGCCAGCGCCAGCGCCGCGGCGTCGATGGCGTTCGACAGCTCGGCCTTGTAGCGGGCGAAGCGCACGAGATCGACCGCGCCGCCCATGACCAGAAGCAGCGGGATCACCGAAGCGGTGAACAGAATCGCGATATTGCCGTCTTCGGCGGAGCGCAGCGCGCGGCTACACCCGGACAGATATGAAAGGAAGCGCAACATGAGCAGCCGACCTTGCGGACCCTGGTATCCCAAGGCTCAGATAAGTTAAGATCGTAGAGGAATCACGCACCAAAATAGTAAACGATTCGCAGGATTAAGAATTTACTACGCAACGATACACTTTGTTGTCGCAATGTCTGCGCTCTCAGCGCGTATTCTCCAGGATGAGGCGGACCGCGTCGTCCGGAACCTCGTAGGGCAGCATGTGGCCGGCTCTCTCGAAGATGTGCACGGCGATGTGGCCTGGCAGCCGGTGCGCCTGCCGCGTCGGCAAAACGCGGTCCTGCGTGCCCCAGATAACCTTAGTCGGCATAGCAAGGCCCCTTAGCTCGGCGCGCGGAATGACCTTCTGCGAGCCGTCGTCGAAAAAGGTCTCGACGATCTTCTCGAGCGCCGCGACGGCGCCCTCGACCCGCCGCTGCTTAGCGAGCTCGGCGACGAGTCCCTCAGGAAGCGGCCGGTCCCATCCGAAGAACTGCTCCAGGACCAACGTCAGCTCGGCTTCCTCGCGCGCCGCGGCAAAGCGGCGGAGCAGGCGGTGGTTGATCTCGCCCCCGAATCCGCCAGGGGCAAAAAGCGTCAGCGAGGCGATGCGCGGGGCGTCGCGAAGCGCCGCAAGCGCCGCCGCCGCACCGCCCATCGAGTGCCCGACGAGGTGAGCTTGGCGCACGTCGCGGCGGTCAAGTTCTGCAAGCACTGCTTTCGCCGCGACGCCGGCGCCGCCCGCCGGGTACGCCAGCGAGCCGGCATGGCCTGGGAGGTCGAAGGCGACGGTATGGCGCGCTCCGCCGAGCCGGCTGACGACAGCGTCCCATGCGGCATGGCTGCCGCCGAACCCGTGCAGAAGCACGACGGGCACGCCCCCCGAGCCGCGCTCGACGCCATGAAGCCTCGCCTCAGCCCCAGCAGCCGCCATCGCCATCGCCGCCTTGCGCGTACTTACGCGCCGATGCGCGCGTAAGGCCGCCTAGCATCGCGCCTACGAGCGATCGAGTCAGTTCTGCAGGATGATGCGGGTGTTTCCCGAGCCGTAGACCTTCACCAGATCGAAAAGCGTCTTGGCGTTGGTCGGATGCAGGCGAACGCACCCATGCGACGCCGGGACGCCGAGGTTGGCGATCTGGTCGGTGCCGTGGATCGCATAACCGCCGTGGAAGAAGATGGAGAAAGGCATCGGCGCGTTGTCGTATTTGCGCGAGTACCACATCTTGTGCATGCGGACCGGCCGGAACGACCCGCGCGGCGTGCGGTAGGGCGAGCGCCCGGTAGAAACCTTCCAGGAATAGAGGAGGTTGCCGTTCTCCGAGACGGTCATCGTCTGCGCAGCGATGTCGATGCGGGCGACAACCCCGGCAAGTGCATTTCCAGTCGCAAACGCGACGAAAAGAACAACGAGTGCAACCGTACGCATACGTTACTCCCCCAGCCAGGGCAAAAATAACCGGCTGCACCGGATCAGACAACGCGGAACTCAAATCAAGATAAACGCCGCCATCACAATGTCGGGACCACGACACAAAGCAGCCGCAAACGCAGCAGCCCGATCGCCTGCTCTTCAAGCCAAGCCTGCGCTATTTCTTAACAGAGCAAGACGATGGGAGAGCCGCCTCCGGGCGGGCTGGTTTTTCCACAGGGCGCCTGCAGCGCTGTGGAAAACTGTCTCGGCGTCGTCCCGCGCGGGGGTTAGCGGCGCGCGCTTTCCACCGCCCTCTCCGCCCATCCGAGCATGGTGATGACGAGCGCGCCGAAGACCGCCGCTAGCGCGCCGATCGCGAAATGCCCGAGCCCAGCCGCCACGCCGAGCGAGCCCGCGAGCCACATGCCGGCGCCGGTGGTGAGCCCGCGCACCCCGCGCTCGCCGCGGATGATCGTTCCGGCGGCGAGGAAGGCGACGCCTGCGGTGACCGCTTCGATGACACGGATCGGATCGGCGCGCGCGTTCTCCTGTCCGAGCATTTCGGAGTTGACGATCTCGGAAGTGAGGACGGTGAAGAGCGCCGCGGCGAGCGCCGTCAGCATGTGCGTGCGGAGGCCCGCCGGCCGGCTGCGCCATTCCCGGTCGATGCCGATCACGGCGCCGAGGAGCGCCGCCACGAGGAGGCGCATGCCGATCGTTCCGATCGGCAGATGCGTCCCGGTGGTGAAATCGGCGAATACGTCCACTTCTCAAGACTCCGCGCGCCGACGCTGTCTTCGGCGGCCGGACATGCGGCGCTTCGCTAGCCGGCCAAGCGATTTCGTTGAGAACGCGCGGCGCCTCGCGCGGTTGCCGGCGCGTTCGCCACACCCGTTGATCCGCCGTGCAAACGAGCGCAGAAACGAGCCCTTCCGCCGCTCAATCCCCGCCGATCCGGAACAGAATGCGAGACATCGACGCCGTCCGGCGCGCCCGCTGGGCAACGGCCGCCATCTTCCTCGTCAACGGGACGATCGTCGGCACCTGGGCGGCGCACATCCCGCTCGTCGAGGCGCGGCTTTCGATCAGCCACGCGACGCTCGGGATCGCGCTCCTCGTCATGGCGGCGGGAGCCTTGATCGCGATGCCGCTGACGGGGAGCGGCATCGCCCGCTTCGGGAGCGCGGCGCTGACGCGCTGGTCGACGCTCGCGCTCTTCCTCGCCTTTCCGCTCCCGCTCATCGCGCCAGCTCCGGCGCTGCTGATGCCGGCGCTTTTCCTGTTCGGCGCGGCGAACGGGGTGATGGACGTCTCGATGAATGCGCACGGCGTGATGGTCGAGCGCCGGCTCGAGCGCGCGATCATGTCGTCGCTGCACGGCATGTGGAGTCTCGGCGGCCTCGCCGGCGCGGGGTTCGCCGCGCTCGTCCTGCCGCTGCTGCCGCCGCTCGCGGAGGCGCTGACCATGCTTGCGGCCGGTGGAGTGGGGGCGATCATGGCGCTCCGCTTCCTGCTCCCTTCGAGCGACGACGGCGGCAACGGCAAGGTATCGTTCGCCTGGCCGAGCCGCGCGACCTTCGCGCTCGGCGCGCTCTGCTTCCTCTGCATGGCGAGCGAAGGCGCGGTGCTCGACTGGAGCGCGCTTCACTTGAAGGCGAGCCTTTCGCTCGGCCCGGGACTGGCGGCGACCGGCTTCGCCGCGTTCTCCGCCGCGATGGCGGCGAGCCGCTTCGGCGGCGATTCCCTGCGCGCCCGATTCGGTTCCGTAGCGCTCGTCCGCTGGAGCGCGCTTTTGGCGGCGGCCGGGATGACGCTTTCGCTCACGGTGCCCTCGCCGCTCCTCGCAGTCGCGGGGTTCGCTCTCGTCGGGCTCGGGCTCGCGAACCTCGTGCCCGTGTTCTTCGGGGCGGCGGGGCGCACTCCCGGCAAAGGCGCCGGGAGCGCCATCGCGGCGGTGGCGACGGTCGGCTATTCGGGGTTCCTGCTCGGCCCGCCGGTCATCGGCGTCATCGCCGATCTGAGCAGCCTCGCGTGGGCGCTCGGGCTGATCGTGCTCGCCTGCCTCGCGATCGCCGTATCCGCCGGCCGTGTCCGCGCCGACTAATCAGGACGAGGCGACCACCTTTATCCTGTCGATCAGCGCTCGATTGAGGCTGCCGCGATAGATTCTGGGCATCTCCACCAGGCCGTGCCGCGCATTGCCGATCAGGACGTCGCGAAGCCGCACCTCCATTCTCCGAAGCTCGGCCTGATCGAGCCGGCAGAGCCGCCGCGCCTCGGCGTAGACGCGGTCGAAGCGGCGGCGCGGGTCCGGCTCGTCGTCGTAGCCTTCGTCGATCGCGCCTCCGAAGGTCTCGAACCCGAAGGCGCGGAGGTGAGCGAGCGACCCCGGATTGCCGAGGATCAGGAAGGGATGAAAATTGACCAGCGGCTTCAGCGGTTTTTCGGTGATGCGGACCGGCTGCGGAAACATGTCGGTCTCGGCGACCGCCGTGAACCAGGTTTTCTGGTAGAGGTCGGTTTCGAAATCCCCGGCAAGGCGGTCGGACGTGCCAAAACTGCCGACGCCGAAAAAGACCTCGCCGCGTCCGGCAAGCGCGGGAAGCAATGGGACCAGTTCGCGCGCCAAGTCCTCAAATCCCGGCTGGCGGAGCAGGTTCGAGGCTGTTTCCTCCGCGGTGATCCTCTTTCTCTTGCCTGCCGGCTCGGTGGAGCGCCTGAATCCTCCGAAGGAGATGAAGCCGCGCTCGAAGAGGCCGTCGCGCATGAGGCTCAACAGGAAAAGCAGCCGCTGCGGGCGAGCCGAATGATTGAGCGAGATGAACCGCCGCTCCCGTTCCGGCGGACGCGATTCGAACTGCGCCAAGCGGCGCTCGAACACGTCAGGCCCGCGCTCGGCATAGTCGTGGAAGAAGCGGCTGAGAAAATAGTCGTACTCGAAGATCTCCATGCCGCGATTAATGCCGGAAGCCCTGCACCAGGCGTCGTAGTCCGCGCGATAGAAGCGGTTCTGCGTCAGGAGCAGGCAGCGATGAAACGCGACGCCCTTCTCCGAAAGCAGCGCGTGGAGCGCCGCGGTGAATTTCGGGTCATGAGCCGCCCCCTCCCCCGACCTGTCGAACACCAGCGCGAGCCGCCCAGCGGAGGCGAGCCTCCAGACGATCCACGGCACGCGGTCGATTACCCAATCGAGCAGCTCCGTGTGCATCCCGATGACCGCGACATTGGCGTCGCGGAAATCCTCGGCCGGCGAGTAGCGGCGGTAATCGACGTCGTCGCTATCGATTACATCGAAGGCCGAGCGGCGGAACGCGATCGGCCTGACGATCAGTCGGTCATGCGGATCGACGCGGGGAGGCCGCCGGAGCGACAGCGTCGGCCTGTGCCGTCGGACGAAGTTCTTCGCGCGCTTGTACACGCTGCTACACGCTGCCTCCCGGGCGCAGAAAAGCAGACCCGCCCTCGCCCTACCGACGCGGCTTGCCCGAACGGCAAGCGCTGGCGCATATGCTCCCGCCGCGACCCCTAACGGTTCGCGCCGGTGCGAGACAAGCGGGCATGCGGGAATACAATGCAGGCAGTCGGCTGCTCGCGCAGCTCGCGGGGGCGATCGACCTTGCGCGGCACCGCATCCGGCTGAAGGACGGTTTCTACGGCCCGTTCAACGGGCAGCGGAAGCGAATCACGATCGTCGAGGCAATCGTGGCGAACGGAGATTTCGGCTGCGCCGTCGAGACGGGAACGTTTCGCGGCACGACGACCAAGTTCCTTTCCGACCGGTTCCCGCGCGTCGTCTCGATCGAGATCAATCCGCGCTACGTCGCCTTCGCGCGGCTCCGCATGCGCAAGCGCCGGAACGTCGAGATCGTCGAGGGCGACAGCGCGGCCGAGCTCGCGCCGATCCTCCGGCGGCTCGAGCGCGGCAAGCCGATCTTCGCCTATCTCGACGCGCATTGGGGCAACCTTCCGCTCACCCCGGAACTGCGGGCGCTCGAGGAGTCGTCGCTCGACTACGTGGCCGCGATCGACGATTTCGAAGTGCCGGGCGACGCGGGCTACGGCTTCGACATGCACGGAAAACGTGGCGCGATCGGGCCGGCTCTTGTGTTTGACGCCGCGCCGCGGCTGCGGCGCGTATGGACGCCGGCAGCGCCGAGCGACGTCGAAACCGGGAGCATGCGCGGCACCGGCTTCCTGGCCTCCCCGAAGATGGAGCCCATGCTCGAGGCGCTGGAACGCTCGATCTTGCTGAGGCCGGTTCTAAGGTGACGCGGGCGGCGCGCCGGCTAAGCCGCGTGACCGGACCAGTCGCGGATAAGGCGATACTGAATGCGGCTCTGCTCCATCTCGCGATAGAAGAGCACGAGATTGCGGATCGGCTCGCCCAACCGATCGAAGCCGGAGAGGAAGGCGACGACAACTCCGACATTCGTCTGTCCGCTGATCACCATGTAGCCGCCGACCGTCAGCACGCTAAGGACGGCAAGATGCGTGAGGAGGTTGAGGCCGGCCTTCATCACGAATTTGATGAAGAGGAAGAGCATCCGATTGCGGAAGATTGCGTCGAGAAGGCCGTCGGAAAGCTCGGTCGAGGAGAGGGATCGGGCCTGCCGCGGCGCTGCAAGCACGTCAGCAGCGTGAAACATGGCCGGTATGGCGTCGCTCAGGTCGGCATGCCGCCGCCAATCGTCGCCCTCCAGCTCGGACCCGGCGATATCGTCGCCGAGCGTGCGCAGCATCGAGATGCGGCGGCGAATGAGGACGTTCAGGCTGCGCTGCAGGATTGGAACAAGTATTATCTGCGGGACGAGGAAGGCAAGGCTGACGAGGGCGACGACCGGCTCGACCACAAGCATGTAGATCAGCATTGAGGCGATGATGCCGATATGCGCGATCGGCTCCGACAGCGCCGCCCCGACGAACAGCCCGACGAGATCGACCTCCTTGTCGATGACCGCCACGGCGCGGCCGCTGCCCGCCGAACCGTTGTCGTTTGCCGATCCGCGCCGGCGGCCGATCAGGCGCTTTCGGAGCTGGTAGACCGAGCTTTGCCCGATCCAGTCGCGCCACGTGTTTTCGGCGATCTTCAGTGTCCCGTTCACGCCCATGTAGAGCGCATAGATGGCTGCCAGCCAGAACAGGAGGGAGAGGTCCTTGGCCTCGATCGCCATGTCGACGATCCGCCGCTGCAATTCGAGCGGAACGAATCCCAACGCCGCCACGGCGAGCGACAGCAGGCAGACCAACACCTGGTGGCCGGGCGCGAAGGAGACGACGAAGCCGTAGAGCGACTTCGGCAGCTGCACCGGCTCACGCACCGCCGACCAGGGCTGCTGCAGAAGCTTGCGGAGCATCGATGCGGGTCTACCTTGCGAGAATACCTGCACCGTCAACGCAAATCCCGCTAAAGTGGCTGCGATGGATTGGTTTCAGGAACGCCGACGGCAGGAGCGCCGCGCGCCAGATTTCGCATCTACCGCCGCGACAAGGCGATCAAGCATGATGCAGCTTGACGGCAGGCTGCCGACGAAGCCATCCGCGGAACCGCTTGAAGGTGCCAGCCTGCGGCGGCTCTCGCGCCGCGAACTGCCGCGCGAAACGGCGGCGCTTGCGCGCTTCCTGATCGGCAAGACGCTGGTGCACGAGGTTGACGGCGTCAGGCTCGCCGGCCGCATCGTCGAGACGGAGGCCTATCTCGTCGGCGACGCCGCGAGCCACGCCTTCCGCGGCGAGACGCGGAGGAACCGCGCCATGTTCCTCGAACGCGGCCACGCCTACGTCTACATCGCCTATGGCTGCTGGCCGGTGCTGAACGTGACGAGCGAAGAGGCGGGCGTCGGCGCGGCGGTGCTCATCCGCGCGCTGGAGCCGCTCGAAGGCATCGAGGCGATGCGCGAGCTGCGTGGCGGCGGCGCGGGAGACCGCGAGCTTGCGCGCGGACCGGGCCGTCTCGCCGGCGCGATGGCGGTGACGCTCGCACATGACGGCGCAGACCTTTGCGGTCCGGGCGCGCTCCATCTGGCGGCGGCTGTGCGAAAGCCGGTAGAGATCGCGACGACCACACGCATCGGCATCACCAAGGACGCGCACCTGCCGCTTCGCTTCTTCGAGCGGGGTAATCCGTTCGTCAGCGGATCGCGGCGGCTGAACGGTACGTGACGGATTCCGCGCGCCATCTGGATAGTCGGTTGAGAACAGCCTATAAACAAAAGCGAATTCGCCAGTTTACGACAGATTTGTGACATCTGCCGCCCGGCGCTTTCCACGGCCGCGTATCGGCCGCGCCAACAAGGAATCGCCGACGGCCGAATGTCCGCCACGCATATCGTCATCGAACTGATCGGCGAGGTCGCTCTGCTCCTGTGGGGCATCCACATGGTGCGGAGCGGAGTGATGCGCGTCTTCGGAAGCGATCTGCGCCGCCTGATGGGACGCGCGCTGAAGACCAGGCTGCATGCCTTTGTCGCCGGCGTCGGCGTGACCGGGGCGCTGCAATCCTCGACCGCGACCGCGTTGATGGTCACCTCGTTCACCGGCGCCGGCGCCGTCGATCTCGTCCCCGCGCTCGCAGTGATGCTTGGGGCGAATGTCGGCACCACGCTCATCGTGCAGGTGCTGTCATTCGACATCACGCTCGTCTTTCCGGTGCTGATCGCGGCGGGCGTGTTCATCTTCAACCGCGGCCGCGGCACGCGCTGGCAGGACATCGGCAGGATCTCGATCGGGGTCGGGCTGATGCTGCTTTCGCTGCATCTTCTCGCCGAGGCGATCGCGCCGAGCGAACAATCCGCCGCAATCCGCAATCTGCTTGCGGCGCTGACGCGCGAACCGCTGCTCAACGTGGCCGTCGCGGCGCTGCTCGCCTGGGCGGCGCATTCGAGCGTCGCCGTGGTGCTCGCCGTGATCTCGCTCGCCGGCGCGGGTCTCATGGGCGGCGAGGCGGCGCTCGCCATGGTGCTCGGCGCCAATATCGGAAGCGCCATCAATCCGGTGCTCGAAGGCACCGACCGCGATCCGGTCAAGCTCAGGCTGCCGATCGGGAACCTTTCGACCCGCATCGTCGGGACGGCGCTGGCGCTCCCGTTCCTGGCGCCGATCGCCGACTGGCTCGCGGTCTTCGGCGCGAGCGAGACGCGGCTAGCCGCGAATTTTCACACCGGCTTCAATCTCGCCGTGGCGGCGCTGTTCATCGGCTTTCTGCCGGCGATCGCCAGAATCCTGATCCGGGTGCTGCCGCCTAAATCCGCCCCCGACGACCCGGCAAAGCCACTCTATCTCGATTCCGCGGCGCTGCAGACGCCGTCCGTGGCGCTCGCCAACGCCGCTCGCGAGGCGCTGCGGATCGCCGACATCGTGGAAAGAATGCTCGCCGGCACGCAGGCGACCTTTCACGGCGACGACCGCCACCTCGTGGAGGAGACGAGCCGCCTCGACGACACGGTCGACAGATTGCACCAGGCCCTGCAGGCCTACATCGCCGCGGTCGCGCGCGAGGGGCTGAGCGAGGTGGAGGCGCGCCGGCTCACCGAAGTGCAGGCGTTCGCTATCAACCTCGAACATATCGGCGACATCATCGACAAGAACATCACCGAGCTTGCCGCCAAGCGGCTCAGGCTGAAGCTCAGCCTGTCGCCGGAGGGCCTCGCCGAGATCGACGCGATGTACAGCCGCCTGCTCGAACATCTCCGCCTCGCCGTCGCGGTCTTCATGTCGAGCGACACCGACGCGGCGCGCCGGCTGGTGGCGGAGAAGGAGCAGTTCCGCGAGCTCGAGCGCGCGTCCACCGAGCGGCATTTCGCCCGCGTGCGCGAGGGGCGGCGGGTCTCCATCGAGACGAGCGGACTGCACCTCGACGTGGTGCGCGACCTGAAGCGGATCGATGCGCATCTGGCGGCGACCGCCTACCCGCTGCTCGAGCGGACGGGAGTGCTGAAACCGACCCGTCTCGCCTCATGAGGCCGCCGCAGCGTCCATGAGCTCGGCCGTCGCGCTTGCGGTGCTTTTCGCCGCGCTCTGCCATGCCTCGTGGAACGCGATCGTCCGCATCGGCGGGGACAAGATCGTCGCGATCACGCTCCTAGTGGTGGCGGCGGGCGTGCTCGCGATCCCGCTTCTTTTTCTGTTTCCCATGCTGCCCTCGGCGGCGTGGCCCTACCTCATCGCGTCCGTCATCGTGCACGCCGGCTACAACACGACGCTCGCCATGTCCTACCATCACGGCGAGCTGACCAGGGTCTACCCGCTGCTCCGCGGCTCGGCTCCGCTGACGACGCTCGTCGTCTCGCTCCTTTTCCTGAACGAAGCGGTCGATTCCGGCGAGATTCTTGGGATCGTGGTGCTCGCCGTCGGCATCATGACGCTCACGCTCGAAGGCGG
This sequence comes from Propylenella sp., assembly GCA_050728815.1. GTDB lineage: Bacteria > Pseudomonadota > Alphaproteobacteria > Rhizobiales > Afifellaceae > DASWJZ01. The sequence continues at coordinate 7,028 of JBOHKB010000380.1, read as the reverse complement.
ATGGCGGGTGCTCATCGTCTCGCCGCAGGCCGTCCTCTACGCGGCGGCGACGTCGCTCTGCATCACCGCCTATACGCTTTCCGACGGGCTCGGCGCGCGGCTTGCCGACAACGCCCACCAGTACGTGGCGTGGCTGTTCGTCTTCGACATGCTGCCGATGCTTGCGCTCGTGCTGATCGTCAAGCGACAGGCGTTCGCGTCGGCGCTCCGGTCGAGCTGGCGGTCCGGTCTCGCGGCGGGCGCGCTGTCACTCGTCGCCTACTGGATCGCGATCTGGGCGATGACGGTGGCGCCGATCCCGCTTGTCGCGGCGCTCCGCGAGACGAGCATCCTCTTTGCGCTCTTCATCGGCATGCTGTGGCTCGGCGAGAAGGTCACGCCGATCCGCGCCGCCTCGATCGCGCTAGTGCTCGCCGGCCTCGCGCTGATGCGGCTTTGAGGCCGCTGAAAGACGAGCGCGGGTGTGATAGACACGAGCCGAACCGGGGGCGGCAAGTCCGGGCGTTCAAAGGAGGAGACTTGTGGTCGCCAAGCAAGCGGAGAATCCGGTCGTCACCATCGCAGAACACCGGCGATCCGATTATCGCTTCACCAAGAACTACATCACGCCCTACATTCCGCAGTGGACGGCGCACCTCGGAAGATTCAAGGGCCGGCCGAACGTGCATTTCCTCGAGGTCGGGTCGTTCGAGGGGTGCACGGCGACCTGGTTCCTCGACAACATCCTGACCGGCGAGGGCTCGACGATCACCTGCATCGATATCTTCGAGAGCCCCGACTACGAGGCGCGCTTCGACCACAACGTCGCCGTCTCCGGTCACGCCGGAAGGCTGACGAAGTTTCGGGGCCGCTCGCAGGATATTCTTCCCACCCTCGTCGGACGCCGGTTCGACGGCATGTATATCGACGGCGGCCACACGGCCGCGGAGGTCTATGCCGACGCCAGCCTCTGCTGGCCGATGCTGAAGCCCGGCGGCGTGGTCACGTTCGACGACTACGAATGGCGAATGCACCGCACTCCGGACGCGCGGCCGCAGCAGGGGATCGACAGGTTTCTGGAGGAGCACAAGGGCGAGCTGAGGATTCTGCACAAGGCGTACACGCTGGTCGCGGAGAGGACGACGTAAGAGAAAATGCCGACGCTTAGGGGCTCCGAGGCAGCTATATCGGCCAGAGGCGTCGATCCGATAGGAGAGATATTGCGTTCGCCGCGCGGCTCCCGGTTGCCACTGCCTCCTACCTTGCGTAGATGTAGTTGCGGCCCTCGAAGCCGCAGTGCTGAAGGCGCTGGGCGCTGTATGAGTAGCAGAAGCCGATGCTGGTTGGGCCGAGCAGAAAACTAAATGTGTCGCGATAGATCAAATACCCATAAATCCAAAAATTGGCGTGACCAGAATTGAGCTTACTTAGTTGCTCTTGACTGAACATTACCCCCTTTCTCTCAATCATCGGGTAGTAGTTCCCAACCCGCACTTCGCCAGGAAATATCATTCCGGTAATATTGTTGTCATAGAGGCCGACTCGGCTATAGTCCGGAACAATCGGAAGAGCGTCTCTCCCTTCTTCGGAATATTGGTATCCCACTCTCCCTTCGGTGACGTGGGCAGTACTGCTCCCGACATTGCGGAGCTCCGTACTGATCACAATTTGCGTGTCGGCTGTCATGGGGCTTTGAACGAAGTAAGCTGTCACGGCGTGAACATCAGCACGCTGACCTTCCATCATGATCCACGCGGTAAATGCAGCGATCACGACGCCAACTACGGTGAGCACGGTCGCCGAGGACGGCCATCGCTCTGGGAGGCGCGAACCCTTCTTCGCATCAGTGTAGCCCTTACCGGTGCTTGTGCTGCGTCTCCGTCGCGCCATCACGGGAACACCGGGAGCGCCGCCGGAGGTCCGAGCGAGACGAGCGCCATCATGATTAAGTCGCGGGGCGCAGGCGGCAGGTCGGGAAAGGGCATCGGTTTTCCCGCTCTTCTTCCCATCTGACACGCGGGCGTTTTTCTGCGCCCAACTCCCCGTCTCGCGGTATGGACTGAGGACACCGTTCGGCAACTCTCGGAAGTATTTGGACTCTCAAGAAGAAATGGTGGGCGCGACTGGGATCGAACCAGTGACCCCTACGATGTCAACGTAGTGCTCTCCCGCTGAGCTACGCGCCCGCGACCGGCACACTCAGCCGGACGGTCCGGCGGATATAACGGGTGCTATCGGAGCCTGCAAGGCGTGCGCGGACGTGCTCTTCTGCCTTCGAACCGCGGTGCAGCCCCCCTCACCCACCGCACGCCTGAAGGCGTGCGGCGACCTCTCGCCGATGGGGAGAGGAGGCGCCAATCGCCAAACGAGATTGCCCCCCGCGAAGATGCCGCCTACCGCGCGTCAGGCGGCGATCAGGCGGCCGATCTCGCCGACCAGGTCGCGGAGGTGGAACGGCTTCGACAGAATTTTTGCGTCGCGCGGCGCCTGCATGTCGGGGTTGAGCGCCACGGCGGCGAAGCCGGTGATGAACATGATCTTCAGGTCGGGGTCGAGCTCGCTCGCCTTCCGCGCAAGCTCGATCCCGTCCATCTCCGGCATGACGATGTCGGTCAGGAGCAGATGGAACGGCTCCTCGCGCAACCGGTCGTAGGCGTCGCGCCCATTGTTGAAGGAGACGACCTCGTAGCCGGCGTTCCCGAGCGCCCGCTCGAGGAACCGGCGCATGTCCTCGTCGTCTTCGGCGAGCAGGATTCGGGCCATCAATCGCCCCCGGGACGGATGATCGATCACATTCATTCGCGGACACGATGCCTCGCCCACAGTAAATATCGAGTAAGCGCGGGACCGGGAAGCGCCGCGGAAAGCCGCTAGCTGTGGACAGATGCAAAGCGGCGCGGCAGATTGGCGCCGGGTTTTCAGGGGTTGGCGGCCATGCGGGACAGCACTGCGAGCGAAGCGGCGGGGGAGATCCTCCCGCCGGCCGGCGAGATAGAACTGCCGGGCCGGCAGACGGTCCCCTTCGTATTCAACTCGCCGCATAGCGGCCGCTACTACCCGCGGGATTTCCTCGAAGCGACCTCGCTCGACATGAGCGAAATCCGCCGCTCCGAGGACCTTCTGGTGGACCGGCTCTTCGCCGGGGTGGTCCGGCTCGGCGCGCCCTTGATGAGCGCCGTCTATCCGCGCGCCTACCTCGACGTGAACCGCGAGCCCTACGAGCTCGACCCGAAAATGTTCACGGGGCGGCTGCCCTCCTACGCCAATGTGCGGTCGCTGAGAGTCGCCGGCGGGCTCGGCACGATCCCGCGCGTCGTCAGCGACGCCGCCAACATCTACAGGCGCCCGCTCGCGGTCGAAGAAGGGATGGCGCGGATCGAGAAAATCTACCGCCCCTACCACGACACGCTCCGGCGGCTGCTCGCCCAGACGCACGTCGCCTTCGGCATGGCGATCCTGGTCGACTGCCATTCGATGCCGTCGAACATCCGCGGCGGGCCGACGCGGCTCCGGCCGGATTTCGTGCTCGGCGACCGCTTCGGCGCGAGCTGCATGCCGGATCTCACCGATTGCGCCTCTGCAACGCTGCAGCGGCTCGGCTACACGGTCTGCCGCAACAAGCCCTATGCCGGCGGCTTCATCACCGAGCATTACGGGCGTCCGTCGCGCGGGCTCCATGCGCTGCAGATCGAGGTCAACCGTGGCCTCTACATGGACGAGTACCGGCTCGAGCCGCACCGCGGCTTCGAGCGGCTGTCGTCCGATCTGAGCGTGCTCGCCGAAGCGCTGATCTCGCTCATGGATGCGGGGCTCGCGCGCGAGGCCGCCGAATAGCCGAAGAAAAAAGGGCCGCGTCGCCGCGGCCCAAGTCTAGGGAGGAAACGCCCACTAGGGGCTGCGATAGGTCATATCGCACCGCACAATTTATGTTGCTCTGCACAAAGCGCAAGAGAATTCTTGACGCACGACTGCGACATTTCGCGACCATGCAGCTAACTCGCTGGCGAAACAGCGTTATTTCCGCCCCTCGATGAAGGCGTCGAAGGCGACCCAGAACTGGTCGCGATACTGGTTGGTCTCCATCAGGATTTCGTGGCGCGCCCCGGGAATCCGGAGATGGGCGGCCGTCCGCACCCGGCGCGCGAACTCCTCCGCCGCGGCGTTGCTCACCACGGTGTCGGCGCCGCCGAGCGCGATCAGCACCGGCATCGGCACCTTGGCGGAAAAATCTTCCTCCCCCATGCGGCAGCAGGCGCGCATCGCCGCGTTCACCCATCCGATCGTCGCACCGCCGACGCCGACCGCCGGATCCGCATCGACCACCGCCATCGCCCGCTGAAAGCGTTCCGGATCGCTGGTCAGCAGGTTGCCGGCGAAGGGCTGCATCTGGATCAGCGTCGCGCCGGCGCCCGGCGCGAAGGCTTCGCCGAGTCCGAAATGCATGAGGAAGCCGGTGATCCGCGCCAGCCATTTCGGCGAGCCGAAAGCGAGCGCAAGCAGGGGGGCCGTCAGCACCATGCGATCGATCTGCGTGCGCAGACGCTCGGCGGAGAGGAGCGCGATCGCGCCTCCGGTCGAATGGCCGAGCACGTAGTAAGGCGGCGGGCAGTCCGGCAGCACCACCTCCTGCATGATCGTCTCAAAATCGTTCACGTGGTCGGCGAAATCGCGGACATGCCCCTTGCGGGCATTGCGCAGGAGCCGGGTGGAGCCGCCCTGCCCGCGCGAATCGAAGGTCACGACGGCAAAACCGCGCCGGCGCAGGTCGTTGACCGTCTCAAAATACTTCTCGATGAACTCGGTGCGGCCGTGCAGGATGACGACCGTGCCGCGCACAGGCGAGCGGTTCGGCTGCCAGCGCGCGTAGCGGAGCGCCACACCGTCTTCGGTCGGCACCGTGTCGCACACGGCGCCCTTGGGGATCGGATTGCTCGGGATTTCGACGAGACCGGCCAAGCGGCACCCTTCTTCGCCTCCCGGCCGGCCGAGAGGTCTCGTCGCAGTTAGAATGCATCAGCGAGGCTTGGCAAGCGGTGCAAAAATGAAGCGGCCGGCGGTCACCGACCGCCGGCCTGTATCGGGCGCCGGAGGGGGCGTTAGCAGCGCCCGAACTCAGTACCAGCCGCGATTGAGCCGCTGGCGATCAAGGATGTCGCCGCTACGGGCGCTGACGACGAGGAGGTAGGCGTTGTGACGGCGGACGGCGCGCACCCGGTAGACGGGACCGTGGCGGTCCAGGAAGTTGATGTTGCGGTAGCCGTGGTTCTGCAGGAGCCAGCGCACTTCGCGCGGCGAAAGTCGGTCATATCCCCGGTTCGGGCCACGGTGGCGAACTGTGTCGGGGTCGTAATAGTCGGGCCCGCCGAAGCCGGGGCCGGTATAGCTCGGGCCGCCATAGCCGAATTCGACGGTGAGGCCGCCGGCATTGGCCGGGGCGGCGGCGAGCGCGGCGATGGCGATGCAGCCAGCGGCGATCGTGTTCCTCGAAAGCATGTGTAGTTCCTCCTGTCCGTGCCATCGGGGGGGTCTGCCCCGATGACGATATGGAGGACGCTAACGAGGACCGCCTGAACCCAAGCGGAAGCCGCCATTCATGTGGCGTTCATTCCGGGCGAGGCGCGGTCGCGCGGAGATGCCGGCGGTGTTCCGCCGGCGAGGCACATGCGTGCAGCGTCAGTAGACGACGAGCGGGTCGCGGCCGCTTGCGGCGGGCGGCGGCGTCGCTGGCTGCGGGCGCGGACTGGGAGATCCCTCGGCGAGAATCAGCTCCCGCTCGATCAGTCCAGTGTAGGCGGAAACTTCGAGCGCGACGTGGTCGCCCACGGGATTGACGGCGCTCAACCGATAGAGCGGCCCGCGTCGCGCCATCGGGCCGAACTCGCGATAGCCCCACGCTTCGAGGAGATCGAACACGTCGTCGGGCATGACGACGCCGCCATCGAGGGCCCGCGGCGCCGGCCCAAGAATAACCCAACGCCCTTCCCCGTGGTAGCCGAGCGGCGGCTGCCGATAGGCAGGCCGGCCGTAATAGGGCGGCGGCGGGCCGTAGGGGTAATAGCCCGGCGGCGGCGCGCCATGCGGATAGGCCCCGATACCAACCCCGACGCCCACTCCCCAGGACTCGGCAAGCCCGGTGGAGGCGGTTCCGACGGCCGCGGCAAAGAGCGCGGCGGACAGTGCGGTCTTGAGCATGACCTCTCCAGTGAAACGGGCGGAAAGCCCGATTCTTCCCGGCGCACGCTCAGTCGAGAAAGCGCCGGATTTGCGGCAATCGAGGGGCTTGAACGGGCAGCGTAGCTCCCCATCTTTTTCCCGCGGGTGCCTGACGGACCCGCTGGATCGGCCCGGCTTCGCCACCCGGGGAGCCATCGGCCGATGACGCAACTGTCGCTTCAAGGAGGACACACAATGCGTACGTTTGATCTCAGCCCACTCTATCGCTCGACCGTCGGTTTCGACCGCCTCTTCAGCATGCTCGACGGCATGACGAACGGCGAGGGCCAGCCCTATCCGCCCTACAACATCGAGCGGACCGGCGAGAACGCCTACCGCGTGACGATGGCGGTGGCCGGCTTCTCCGACAAGGACCTCGACGTGCAGGCCAAGGAGAACGTGCTGACGGTGACCGGCGAGAAGAAGGAAGAGAAGGAAGGTGGCAACGAGGTGCTCTACCGCGGCATCGCCGCGCGCGCCTTCGAGCGCCGCTTCCAGCTTGCCGACCATGTCGAGGTGAAGGGCGCGAGCCTCGAGAACGGCCTGCTCCACATCGACCTGGTGCGCGAGATTCCGGAGGCGATGAAGCCCCGCAAGATCGCCATCGGCGCTTCCAAGGCGAAGCAGATCGACGCCAAGGCCGCCTGATCCCGACGGCCAAGGCATCGTCCTTGAAATTCGCGCCCCGGCTTCGCCCGGGGCGCTTTCATTTCCGGCTCGAGGCTAGCGAAGAGGCCCGGCGAAGCGGTCGACGTCGGCCGCGTTCATCTGCCAGCTCGCGACGAGCCGGACCAGACTTTCGCCTGCGGCCGGGCGCTCATCGACCGGCAGGCTCT
>JBOHKB010000379.1:0-2810 GCA_050728815.1 Propylenella sp. | reverse complement strand
CTCCAACACCTCGAAGCGGTTGGCGGGGACGAGCAGGCCGACCGACGGCTCGTCCATGCGGTGGTTCGCGCGGCCGATGCGCTGGGCGAGCCGGCTCGCCCCCTTCGGCGCGCCGACATGCGCGACGAGATCGACATCGCCCCAGTCGATCCCGAGGTCGAGCGTGGAGGTGGCGACGACGGCGCGGAGTTTTCCTTCCGCCATCGCGGCCTCGACCTTGCGCCGCTGGCCGCGGTCGAGCGAGCCATGATGGAGAGCGATCTCCAGCGAATCGTCGTTGACCCGCCACAGCTCGCGAAAAATCAGCTCCGCCTGCCAGCGCGTGTTGACGAAGACGAGCGTCGTCTTGTGCGCCTTGATCGCCTCGTAGAGAGCCGGGAGCGCGTAGAGCGCCGTGTGCCCCTGCCACGGTACGCGCGTGTCGGCCGCCTCGATGATGGTGATGACGGGCGGCGCGCCGCCTTCGACCACGATCTTGTCGGCGAGCCGCCGCTCCTCGCCCGGCTTCTGCGGGACCAGCCAGGCGCAGAGATCGTCCGGATCGGCGACGGTCGCGGAAAGGCCGATCGTCTTCAGCCCCGGCGCAAGTTCTCTGAGCCGCGCGAGCCCAAGCGACAGCAGGTCGCCTCGCTTCGACACGACGAGCGAATGCAGCTCGTCGAAAATCATGGTTTTGAGCCGCCCGAAGAAACGGCGCGCGTCCCTCGAGGCGATCAGCAGCGCCACCTGCTCCGGGGTGGTCAAGAGCATGTCGGGCGGGTCGAGTTTTTGGCGCTGGCGCTTGTAGACGGGCGTGTCGCCGGTGCGCGTCTCGAGCCGGATGGGGAGCCCCATCTCGGCCACCGGCATTTCGAGGTTGCGGTGGATGTCGACCGCAAGCGCCTTCAGCGGCGAGACGTAGAGCGTGTGCGGGCCGAACACCGGCATGCCGGGTTTCTTCGGCTCTTTCGCGAGATCGTTCCGCGCCAGATCGACGAGGCTCGGCAGGAAGCCCGCGAGAGTCTTGCCCGCTCCGGTCGGCGCGATCAGAAGCACCGAGCGGCCGGCTTCCGCTTTCGCCAGCAATTCGAGCTGATGCGGCCTCGGCGCCCATCCGCGCTTCGCGAACCACCCGCCGAATTTTTCGGGCAGCAGCGGAACTGCGGCGGTCGGGAGCGTCTGCGCGGTCATTGGAACAAAGCTAGAACCGGCGCAGACTATTTGTCGAGTCGGGCGCGGCGCGGATTCCCTCCCCCTTGCGGGGAGGGTGTCGTCCGGCGAGCGGAGCGAAGCCGGATGAGGGGTGGGGTTCGTCGCGCCGCGCTCCATGCCCGACAACCCCACCCGGCCTTCGCTTTCCACCTTCGCCTTCCGGGCTTCGGCGGACAAGTCGCTCAGGCCACCCTCCTCGCGAGGGGGAGGGAAGAAGAGCGCCGCGGCTGCCGTTTCAGCCTATATCTCCACCATGCGCTTCATCGATCTCCTCTGCGCCACGCCCTCCGGCATCTATTGCCCGCCCGGCGATTTTTACATCGACCCGACGCGCGCGGTTCCCCGCGCGTTGATCACGCACGGCCATTCCGACCACGCGCGGAGCGGCCATGGCGCGGTGCTCGCGACTGCCGAGACGCTGAAGATCATGGCCGAGCGGTACGGCGGAGAGTTCGCGGGCACGACGCAGGCGGTCAAGCTCGGCGAGCGGCTCGCGATCAACGGCGTCTCCGTCACCTTCCATCCGGCCGGGCACGTGCTCGGCTCGGCGCAGATTGCGGTCGAGAAAGACGGAATGCGTATCGTTGCCTCCGGCGACTACAAGCGCCGCCTCGACCCGACATGCAAAGAATTCGAGCCGGTCAAATGCGACGTCTTCATCACCGAAGCGACGTTCGGCCTGCCAGTCTTCCGCCATCCGGACGACCGCGCCGAGATCGCAAAGCTGCTTAGCTCCGTCGCGCAGTTCCCCGACCGCACGCACATGGTCGGTGCCTACGCGCTCGGCAAGGCGCAGCGCGTCATCGCGCTCATCAGAGCGGCCGGCTATTCCGAGCCGATCTACATCCACCGCGCGCTGCAAAAGCTCTGCGACCTCTATTGCGGGGAGGGCATCGACCTCGGGCGGATCGAGCCGGCGACGCTGGAGAAGGGCAAAAAACACGACTTCGCCGGAACGATCGTGGTGGCGCCGCCGACGAGCTTTGCCGACCGCTGGGCGCGCCGCTTCGCCGATCCGGTCGCGTGCTTCGCTTCGGGGTGGATGCGGGTCCGCCAGCGCGCCAAGCAGCTCGGCGTCGAGCTGCCGCTGGTGATTTCAGATCACGCCGACTGGGACGAGCTTTGCGCGACGATCCGCGAGGTCGAGCCCCGCGAGGTGTGGGTGACGCACGGCCGCGAGGAGGCGCTGGTCAGATGGTGCGAGCTTCAGGGCATACCGGCCAAGCCGCTGCATCTGATGGGGTATGAGGAAGAGCCGGAATAGCTGCGCGGATCAAACAAGGACCGTCACTGCAGCTGCTATGGCAGCGACCACCAAGCCTCCGAGTATCGTAGAAACAAGGGGATGACGCAGAGCGGCATCAAGCAACTTTCCAATGTCGGGAGAGCGATCGGCATGTTTGGAGGCGCGCTGATGTCTTCTCCGGGAGAGTGGCCGAGCCGCTCCTGAGGAAGCGGACGTTCCCTCGGCAGAAATGTCAGCCGCGGGAATGGATGCATCGGAACGATATGCCGACGACGCCGTGAGCCTGTACACCTTCTCCTCATCGCGCGGCTCTATGTTGGCGAGGTGGGAAAGAACCCCCTCAGCGATCAAATCCCGATACACACTCAGCCTG
>JBOHKB010000378.1:0-8919 GCA_050728815.1 Propylenella sp. | reverse complement strand
GCATAGAGCGGCACGCCGTAGAGGCGGTCTTCAAACGTAGCGACGGTCATATGGCCCGGGCTCGCCGTCTTCAGTTCCGGCCAGTCCTTGATCTGGTCGGTGATATCGACGAGCTGGCCGGCCTTCTCGAACTGCGGCGCATAGATCAGGTCCATGCCCATCAGGTCCGGCACCTCTCCGGAAGCGATCGCCTGCGCGAGCTTCGCCACCATCTCGGCGTGCGGAATGTAGGTCAGGTTGATTTTGCGATCCGGGTTCTTCTCGTTCCACATGGCGACGAGGGTGTCGACCATCTTGGCGTTACCGCCCGAACGCTCCCACATCACAAGTTCCTCGGCGCCGGCCGGGGCCGCCACCGCCGAAAGGGCGGCCAGGGCAACGCCGCAGACCAGTCCTTTCAAGGTCTTCGTCAGTCTCATGGATTACCTCCCGTGTCTGTCAGACGCCGGCTTTGCCGCCGGTTCTCGTTCGTTGGTGCTGCTTCCTTCGCCTTGCGCCCACGCTGGCCCGCGTTGACCACAAAGCCTCGGAAAACCTTTTCCCACTAGGCCACGATTTTGGCGATGGAGCAAGAGGCCGCAGTGTGGCGGGTGCAAGGACGGCGGCACCGGGCCTGATCGCATTCAAGCGCCGATTCCTCGCGTTTTCTTGGATATCGCATTGGATTCGGCGCGGCGCTTTTTTTGGCGGCGTGGCTCGTCGGTTGACCGCGATCTCAGCCGGCGTTAACAATTTCGGAAAAGCTTTTCCTAGCTGCCGTTTGCCTGTTCACAGCCATTTTTCGGGCGGCTTGGAAGAAAAAGCCCAACTAAGGGAGGGAAGTCATGCGCAGGAATTGGACGCGGCGGCGCGTCTTGCAGGCGTCGGCCGCAACTGGGCTCGCAATGACGTTGCCGGCTCCATTCATCAGCCGGGCCGGAGCGGCGAGCGGCAAGATCACCATCGGCATGGAAGCGGGTTCGCCCTACGACACCTTCTACCGTGCCCATGCGGCCGAGTTCACCGCGGCGACAAGCGTCGAAGTCGAGTTCAACTCGATCCCGCACGACAGCATCCGCCAGCTCTTCGTGCAGGACGCTCTCTCGGGCGCGGGCGGGTTCGACGTCTACATCGCCGACCAGGTCTGGCTGCCGGAGTTTTACGAAAAGGGGTTCATCGTCGACCTTAGCGGCGCGGTGACCGATGCCGACCGCGGCGATTTTTCGAAGACCGCGCTCGAGACCGTCTCCTACAACGGCGCCCTCGTGGCGCTGCCGATCATGGTGCACAACTGCGCCATGTACTATCGCACCGATCTTTTCCAGGCCGCGGGCCTGAGCGCGCCGCCGAAGAGTTGGGAGGAGTATCGCGCCTTCGCAAAATCCACGACCGCCGGCGACGTGCACGGCACGATGGTGTTGTCGAAGCAAGGCATCGAGGCGTCGACGCGGCTGAACGCCTTCTACCAGCAATGCGGCGTCGACATCATCGACGCCGACGGCAAGCCGACGCTCGACACGGACGCCGGCCGCGCGGCGCTCGAGTTCATGACGGCGCTCGTCGCCGACGGATCGGCGCCGAAGGGCGTGCTCGAGCTGCCCGACATGCAGGGCGCGTGGCTCGAGGGCAAGCTCGCCATGGCGCCCGTCTGGCCGTATCTCCACTCGCTGTCGAAGGAGCCGCTCGGCGACCGTTTCGCCATCGACACCGCGCCGGGCAATCCCAATCCAGGAGGCACCGTCTATTCATGGGGCTTCGCGGCCGCCGCCGGGTCCGCCAATCCCGACGCCGCGCTCGAATGGGTGAAATGGTCGACGAGCACCGACCTCCTCTACGCCTTCGGCAAGGAATGGCTGAACCCGGTGCCGCGCGCCTCCGCGATCGAGAAGGTGCAGGCCGATCCGGATATCGCCGACAGCGACAAGGCCGCAATCGCCGCTTTCGCCACGTCCGCCGCCGCCGGCAAGAGCATGCCGATGGTGCCGCAATACTCGCAGCTTCTCGACGTGCTCGGCATCATGCAGTCGGGCGTGATGTCGGGAGCGCTGACGATCGACCAGGCGCTGAAGGAGGGCCAGCAGCGCGCCGAGCAAATCATGGCCGGCTAGCCGCTTCTTGGGTTCCACGCATGAAGCCCCGGCGCGACCCATGAGGGATGCCGCCGGGGCTTCCACGATTGGGATGCGGGAGACCCGTTTCCCATCCTCAGGCGAGCGACCGCGGTTTGCGCATCGCCGCACCCTGATCGGAGTTCTTCTGACCGTGCCGGCGCTTGCCGCGCTTGCCGCGACGATGCTCTATCCGATCGGCTGGACCGTGTGGCTCAGCGTCAATTCCAGCACGACCGCGCTTCGCGGCACGCCGGACTTCGTCGGCCTCGCCAACTATTTCAAGATCGCCTCGAACATCGACTTCCGGGCGGCGCTCGGCCAGACGCTCGGAATCGTGGCGGCGAGCTTCGTGCTCGAAGCGATCCTCGGGCTCGCGCTTGCGCTTGCGCTCCACCGCGGCCTTGCCGGCGCCAAGGTGTTCCGCGCCGTGGTGGCGCTGCCGCTGATGGTTGCTCCGGTTGTCGGAGCGCTCGCCTGGCGGTTCATGTTCGCCGACGGCTACGGCATGATCGATACGATCGCCCAGCAATTCGGCGGGGAAGGCCCGCTTTGGTTCGCTAACAAGTGGCTGGCGCGCGCCACGATCGTGATCGCCAACCTCTGGCTGGCGCTCCCGTTCGATGTCCTTGTGCTGCTCGCCGGGCTGACTAGCCTGTCGCGAGAGCCGGTGGAAGCGGCGCGCGTCGACGGCGCGTCGAACTGGCAGATCCTGACACTGGTGACGCTGCCGCTCCTGAAGCCGGTGATCGCGGTTATCCTCGTGATCCGCATTGCCGACGCGTTCCGCATCTTCGACGTCGTCTATGTGCTGACCGCCGGCGGACCGGCAAACAAGACCGACGTCCTCTCCACGTTCATCTATAGGCAGATGTTCACGGTGTTCGATTTCGCCGGCGGGGCGGCCGCATCGGTGCTGCTCGTCGCGATCACTTCCATCGCGTCGCTCGCCGCGGTCCTCGCGCTTAGCGACCGCTGGCGCGAGGCGTGAGCGGCATGCGGGAAGCCTCGTTCCCTACGCGTTCGCGCCTCGGCGATCTCGGCGTGTATCTAGCGCTCGGCGCGGCCTGCGTGCTGATCGTCATCCCGATCTTCTGGATCGTTTCGACATCGCTGAAGCCGAACGCCGAGATCCTGGTCACGCCGACGACGCTCCTGCCGAACGATCCCACCCTCGACCATTACGCGGTGGCGCTGACCGGCGACTTCCGCTCCTACCTGGTGAACAGCCTGATCGCCGCGGGCGGAGCCACGGCTGTTGGCCTGCTGCTGTCTGTGCCGGCGGCGTTCGGCTTCGCCAAGTACGCCTATCGCGGCTCCGGAGCGCTCCTCTCCTTCACGGTCGTCACGCGCGTCTTTCCCCCGATTGCGCTCGCGCTGCCGTTCTTCCTGCAGTTTCGCGCGATCGGGCTCGTCGACACGCCATGGGGATTGATCGTCGCCTATCTCCCGATCGTGCTCCCGTTGATGATCTGGATGCTGACCGGCTTCTTCCGGTCCTTCCCGAACGAGCTGCTGGAGGCGGCGGTGATCGACGGCCTTGGCCCGATCCGGACGCTGACCAGCATCGTCATTCCGTTGTCGCTGCCGGGGCTCGGCGTCGCGACGCTCTTCGGGTTCCTCGTGGCGTGGAACGAGTTTGTCATCGCCCTCACCCTCACCCGCACGCCCGCCGGGCAGACCATGCCGGTCGGCATCTCGACCTTGATCACGCAGTTCCAGGTGCTCTGGGGAGAGATGATGGCGGTGGCGACGATCTACCTGCTGCCCGTGCTCGTCGTGACCGTCATAACCCAGCGCGGGATGGTGAGCGGCCTGATGGCCGGAGCGGCAAAGGAATAGAGCCTCGCCCGAGCCTCGCGACCAGGGCGCGGCCGCCGCGAAGGTGGAGCCCAGGGCGGTCCACTTGCTAGTGTCACAGCCGGCGATGACAGGCCGCCGCCTGCTTTCGCTGTAGACAAACGCCGCCATGGGACCCCCCGCCCTTCGTCCGACGCCAACGACGATCTCCGGGTGAGAGCGATCTCCGCCTCCGCGGCGCCGCGCGCCGGCGCGGCGATCTTCGTCATCCTGGTGGCGATCTCGTCGCTGAGCCCGCTCGGCATCAACATCATCGTGCCGTCGCTGCCGTCGCTCGCGCGCGAGTTCGGCGTCGACTACGGCGTGGCGCAGCTCACGCTTTCCGTCTTCCTCGCCTCGATGGCGGTCTTCCTCATTCTCACCGGCCCGCTCACCGACATGTTCGGGCGGCGGCCGGTCCTGTTCGCGGGGCTTGGAATATTTCTTGCCGCCACGGTCGCGGCAGCGCTCGCGCCAAACATTTCGGTGCTGATCGCGGCGCGCGTCGTGCAGGCGGCGGGCGCGGGTGCAGGCGTCGTCATCGGTCGCGCCGCCGTGGGCGATCTCTACGAGCGCGAACGCGCCGCGAGCATGATGGGATACCTGACGATGGCTTACGGGCTTTCGCCGATGCTCGCGCCGCTGATCGGCGGCTTGCTCGAAGAGTGGCGTGGCTGGCGAGCGAGCTTCGTCTTCCTCGCGCTGGTCGGCACCGTCGTGGTGGCCGTGGCGTGGCGCGTGCTGCCGGAAACGGCGCGCTCGCGCGCCGCCGGCGGACCGGCGCCGACTTTCTTTGGCGCGCTTTACGAACTCGCGCGCGTTCCCGCCTTCTGGGCGATTGCGCTCACCAACGCATTAGCCTCAAGCGTCTACTTCACCTTCCTCGGCGGCGGCGCGTTTGTGAGCGAACACCACCTCGGGCTCTCGCCCGCGGCCTATGGATTCTATTTCATCCTGATCTCGCTCGGCTACATCGGCGGCAACTGGGTCACCGGCCGCCACGCCGTCCGCGTCGGCCCCATGCGGCTCGTGACCGCCGGAGGTGCGATCGTTTTCGTCGCCGTGCTGGCGATGGTCGCCGCCGAACGCATCGGCGTCCTTGTCGAGGCGACGTTCTTCGTGCCGACCTTCTTCATCGGCTTCGCCAATGGACTGGTGACGCCGAACTGCGTCGCGATCGGCGCCTCCATCCGCCCGCGCCTCGCCGGCACCGCGGTCGGCATCGCCGCCGGGCTGCAACTTGGTGTCGGTGCGGCCGCCTCGACCGCGGTTGCGCTCTGGATCGCCCGCGACCAAAGCCCTTTTCCGCTCGTGGCGCAGATGCTGATCGTGGCAGCGCTGACGGTTGCGGGTGTGATCATCGCTGGCCGATTGCTCAGACGCGAGGCGTAGCTCGAAGAGGCGCTACTCGTCTTTCCAGAAATCAAACGAATACGCGCCGGGATGGCGGACGATCGCCTTGGCGGCTGAAGCGCAGTCGAAAGCGCCGATCTGCGCCAGAGTATCGCGGATGTCGTCGACGAGGAGTCTTGTGACATAGGCCGCGCCGGGCTCGCCGAGAGCGCCGACGCCGTAGAGGAAAGGCCGCCCCGCCAGGACGCCCGATGCGCCAAGAGCAAGCGCCCGCACGACATCGAAGCCGGAGCGGACACCGCCGTCCATCAGCACGGTTGCGCGCCCGGAGACCCGCTTCACGATCGCCGGCAGGAGATCGACGGTCGCGGGGGCGAAATCGGTCTGCCGCGTCCCGTGGTTCGAAACCACGAGCCCATCGGCGCCGAGCGCGAGCGCGCGATCCACGTCGGCCGGATGCTGGATGCCCTTCACGACGAGCGCGCGCGGCCAGAGATCGCGCAGCCGCCTCACCGCATCCCAGCTTACGCCGCCGCGAAGTTCGGTCAGGCCGATCCGGTTGATCTCCGCGTTCGATGCGTTCGCCCCGGCGTATGCGACGACGTTCTCGAAGCGCGGTGGGCCGCGCCGTATGACCTGCATCAGCCACAGGGGCGAAAGGGCGACGCTCAGGATCGTCCGGAGATTCGGGCGGAAGGGAAAGGTGAGCGCATCCTTCGGCCGCTGCGGCGACACCGGCGTGTCCATGGTCGCGAGCAGCACATGCGCGCCGGCGTCCTTTGCCCGCCGAGCGAGATCGAGGGTGATCGCGAAGTCGTTGCGGGGGGCCGAGCCGGTCTGGAACCAGAACACGTCAGGCGCAATTCCCGCGATCCGCTCGATCGCGGCGGCGCCCGGTGTCGCGAGAGTATAGGGAATGCGCGCCGCCTGCGCTGCCGCCGCGAGATATTCCTCCGCACCAGGCCAGATCAACCCGCCCATCCCCATCGGCGCGACGCCGATCGGCGCCGCGTAGCGCCGGCCGAACAGGGTCACCTCGCTCGAAGCGACGGGGTGGCCGAAGCCATAGCGGGAGACGATCTCGATAGCGTCGAGCGAGGTGCGGTTGCGCTTCAGCGCCTGGTCGTCGGCGACGCCGCGGTCGACGAAGTCGAAGGCGAAGCGCGGCACACGCGCCTTCGCCTTCCGGCGGAGGTCGGCGATCCCGCCATGCGGCCGCGGCGGATTGACGAGCGGCTTGTCGCCGGTCTGCTGCGGAACCTGCGCCTCGCGCCCCGTCATGCCGGAGCGTCAGCGCTTGCCGGGGGCGGGCGTCGGCCTGACGCGCAAATCGAGCTCCTTCGCCGTCATTTCGGCGCGGTCGAAACCGTCGAGCACGCGCTTGTGCCATTCCTCCACTTCCGCCCGCACATGCGGGTGCGACAGCACGAAGAATTCCCCGTGCTTCAGCGCGTGCAGGACGAAGCGCCCGACGTCCTCGCCGCTCAGCCCGTGGCGAAGCGTTTCGGTGAACTCCGGATGGAGGTCGCGGTCGTCCGGCCCGCCGAAGCGCTCCGGGCGCACGCGAGTCGTCGTGTTGATGTTGGTGTTGGTCGCCTGCGGGCAGAGCACCGAGACGCCGATCCCGCTTCCCTCCAGCAGCTCCTCCAGGCTGACTGAGAGCGACACCGTCGCCATCTTCGATGCGCCGTAGGCGGCGTTGAGCGTGCCCCTCGATATCCTGAGCCCGCCGATCGACGCGGTGTTGACGATGTGCCCGCCTTCGCCGTGCCCCCTGATCTTCGGCAGGAACGCCCTCAGGCAGTTCTGCACGCCGAAAAGGTTGACGCCCATGATCCAGTCGAAATCGTCGTCGGCAAGCTGGTCGAGCTCAACGCCGGGCCGCGAGACCCCGGCATTGTTGCAGAGGATGTGGATGTTCCCCATCTCGCGCTCGATGTCGTCGGCGAGACGATAGACCGCGGGCCGTTCGGACACGTCGCAGCGGAAGCCTCTCACCTTGACGTTCGAGCGCCAGGCGATTTCGTGGACGGCGACATCGAGCGCCGCGCCGTCGATGTCGACGAGCGCGACGTTGACGCCCTCGGCGGCGACCGCTGTCGCGATGCCGCGGCCGATGCCGCCGGCGCCGCCGGTGATCACCGCGGTCTTTCCGCTGAGTTCTTTGAGCATTCCGCAGCCTGTCCCGGCCCCAACGAGCAGGTGTCGCCAGTCTCGCTTGCGTGGTGCGCCGGGTCTGTCCCAATGCGTTGGGACTGTTCTCAAACAGCCCGTCTTGGACTGCGCGTTGATGCTGTCCGGAGGTCGTTTCCAGGTCGCGGCCCGCGCGCCCGTCACCTGTTTTAGTGACAGACGGGCCAGACGCCGGCGAACACAGTCGCGGCAGATTGGGGTCGGCCGGAATCCCGCCTAACGCGAAGGCGCGCATGTCGAAAACGACGCGCTCGACGCGATTTTCGGAGCCGCCCGCCGCGACAGCGCCGCATGGCGCGGTTTCACTTCGGTCTAGTGGAGGGAACACGATGAAACAGCGAATCCTGGTATCGCTTGCCGTCGCATCCGCCCTTGCGGGCGGCCTGTTCGCCGGTACGGCCAACGCCGAGACGGTCCTCAGATGGAACAACTGGCTGCCGCCCGGCCACAGCCAACTCGTCGGCGTCATGACGCCCTGGTTCAAACAGGTCGAGGAAGCCACCAAGGGCAGCGTGAAGATCGTTCCGACCGATTCCTCGCTCGGCGCTCCGCCGCGCCAGTACGACCTTGCCATCGACGGCGTCGCCGACGTGGTCCTCGGCATAAGCGGCTACACGCCCGGTCGCTTCAAGCTCGTGCCGATCGCCGAGCTGCCGCTGCTTTCGGAAAGCGGCGAGGCGCGTGGCGTCGCGCTCTGGCGCGTCTACAAGAAGTATTTCGAGCAGGCCAACGAATTCAGCGATGTCGTCCTGCTCGGACTCTACAGCGGCACTCCCGGCTCGATCATGACCGGGAAGAAGCCTGTCGCGACGCTAGCCGACTACAACGGCCTGAAGATGCGCGTCGGCGGCGGCATGATGAACGAAGTCAACCAGGCGCTGGGCGGCGTCAATGTGGCCGTGCCTGCGGGGCAAATCTACGAGCTCCTCTCGCAGGGCGTGGCCGATGGCACGCTGATGGGCGGCGAAGGCTACGATTCCTTCAAGCTCACCAAGGTGGTCAACTACGTGACCACGGTGCCGGGCGGGATGTATGGCTCCGTCTGGTACATCGCCATGAACAAGGCCGCCTTCGAGAAGCTCTCGAAAGAGGAGCAGGACGCCATCATGTCGGTGTCGGGCGAGAGCATCGCGAGTCTTGGCGGCGGCGTGTTCGACGCCGCGGAGAAGGTGGGCCGTGAGCATATGAAGGCCGACGGCGTGCAGTTCACCGTTGCAGACGAGGCCTTCATCGGCGCCATCCGCGACAGCACGAAGTTCCTTACCGACCAGTGGCTGGCGGACGCACAGACGCTTGGCGTCGACGGGCCGGCGGCGCTCGCCATGTACCAGGAAGAGACGAAAAAACTCGACAAGCCGATGTAAGATCGGCCGACGGCCGGGCGTCTTTCAGCCGCCCGGTTCGATTGCGCTCTTCCAGGGAGTCCCCGCGATGAGCGAGCGTCCCG
>JBOHKB010000377.1:0-12891 GCA_050728815.1 Propylenella sp. | reverse complement strand
GGGCGATGATCGACAACGCCTTGGAACGGCAGAGACCTATCGTGATGTCCTCGATCAGCGAGGCGGCGAGCTGATGGCCATAGTCTTGCCCTGCGATTGGCAGAGGCGGAAGGACGGTAACCCGCGGCGTTCCCGATCGGTCTGAAACCGCGACGGGCTCCTCGCTGGAAGCCGCTCCGTCATCTACCGGTGCTGCGGCGGAGGGAAGCGTGGCAGACGGCGTCGGCACAACTGAAGGCCGGCTTGGCGACAGCGGACTGCCAGTTGCCGGCAGCAAAGACCGATACAGATCGGCTGTCGCCTCATCCGGGTCCACGCCAAGCTCGTCTTGAAGGCGCGCCTCCAAGCTCTGGAACACGTCCCTGACCCGCGCCGGCTCGCCCTCCTCGGCGAAGAGCCGCATCAGCGCCCGATGTCCCACCTCGTTGTAGGGATCGACCTCAAGCAGCCGCCGCGCGGCAATCCGGATTGCCATCTTGTCGGCGTCTGGATCGAGCGGCTCAAGCCGACCAACCAGCGCGCCGATGAAGGCGTCGCGCAACTTGGCGCGCTGCACGCTCAGCCAATCCTGCACGTCCGTCCCGGCCCACTCGTATCCTTCGAGCAGATCGCCGCGGTAGAGATCGCAGAGCTTTACGAGATCGGCCGAAGAGTGGTGCGTGACGAGCTTCAGGAATTCGGTGAGGTCGATCTCGACGGATTTTGCCAGCTCGACGTGATCGCGCCGGCTCAGGATCATCTCGCAGCCGCATTCACGCTGCCGCTCCAATACCCGCGATAGGAACTTGCGCAAATTGGTGGCCGCCGCCTTCGAGTCAGATTCTTCCCAAAGGAACGGGCGCAACGAGGCGCGTGTGGCCGGATCGCCGCGGCTGGTCAGCACGAGGTAGGCGACGAGCGCGTAGGCTTTCTCCGGCATGGAGATTAGGCTGCCTCTTTCGTCGAGCAGCCGGGGCGGGCCGAAAAGTGTAAGCCTGCAAGCCATGCAGATGCGAAACCCCTAGTTGCAGTTCCGTCTCTGGTCTTCAGGATGTTTCGGCCAAACTTACAGGTGCCGTTTGGTCAATTCCCGAAACGTTCACGCCAACTTTGACGATAGTGATCTATTAACGATGTGTAAATTCGTCGGCGCCCTCTCGCTCAGACCCCCTGTCACGTTTGCGCCACGCCTGCCACGCTCCTGCCACGCGCCCCGTCGTTCATGTGGCTTGAGTGCAGCGGCGGTAAGGCCCGATGGAACGATATTACACAATCCTTCTCGACAGGAGAGGACGATTCCCGGCGCGGTATTCGCCGGTACGATACGGGTTCGACCAGCCGATTGACTCGGTTTCGGGGCTGCCGGCGGACCCTCCCCGGCCTGCCGTCCACCGGGAGAGATTGACCCCCCAGGAGTTGCAGGAGCTGGCGCAAGAACCGGAGTTCGTCGCCGCCGCCGAGATCATGAAGACGCGGCTGCTTTCTCCCATAACTGAACCGGAGGACGCGCCGCGGGCGGGCCTCTCCCTACCCGAGGGTCGCCGGCGCCAGTCCTGGGGAATCGGCGCCGTTGGCGCCGATCGGTCGAAATTCACCGGCGTGGACGTGGCCGTTGCGCTTTTGGATACCGGGATCGACGCCGGGCACCCGGCGTTTCGCGGCGTCGAACTGGCGGAGAAGGACTTTACCGGCTGCGGCAACGGCGACCTCGACGGGCACGGAACGCATTGCGCCGGTATTTTGTTCGGGCGGAACGTGGACGGCGTCCGTATCGGCATTGCGCCCGGAATCCGCCGCGCCATGATCGGCAAGATCATCGGGCCGAAGGGCGGCGATTCCGACATGATGATCCGCGGCCTGTGCTGGGCGCACGAAGAGGGGGCACGGGTCATATCGCTTTCGGCGGGCTTCGATTTCGCCGCCACGATCGACGAGCGCATCGACGAGGGATGGCCCCGCGAGCTCGCGATGCAGGTGTCGCTCGATGCCTACCGCGCCAACCTCCGGCTGTTCGACTGCGTGCTGCAGATGGCGCGCATGCAGGAGCCGCTTACGGGCGGGGCGATCATTGTCGCCGCCGCCGGCAACGACAGTAGCCGCGGCGCGGACGGCGAATTCGTCATGTCCGCGTCTCCTCCCGCCGGGTCGGACAAGATTCTCTCGGTCGGCTCGCTCGACCGGGATGCGACCGGCCGCGGCTACCGGGTGTCGAGCTTTTCGAACAGCGGCGTGGAAATCGTCGCGCCTGGGCGGGGCATCGTCTCCGCGCGGGCCGGCGGCGGACTGAGGGTGCTGAGCGGGACGAGCGTGGCGGCGCCGCACGTCGCCGGCGTTGCCGCCCTGTGGTGGCAGGCGGTGAGGCAATCGGACTTGCCCGCCAATGCAACGCTGGTGCGATCGAAGCTCGTCAGCGGCGCCGAAAGCAGGGGATTCTCGGCCTCCATTTATCCGGCCGAGCGCGGCGCCGGGCGCGTCATGGCCCCGCAGGATGGTTTGGCGGTTTCCGCCCGCAGGCCGACCTTCCGCGCACCGCGGGGCGAGCGGCCTCGTGTCGGCGAAGTCACGCTCCGCGCCGATGTCGCGCGCCGGTTCCCCTCCGGGCCGCGACTGGAGCCGATCGCGGTCGGCGCCCCACCTGAAGGACAGTCACGCCAGCGACGACTCTGCTGAAGGTGGTGTCACGCTCTTCTGCTGAAAGTGGTGTCACGCTTTGGACACGCCGCGCGGGCTTGGATGCTTCGTCGCGGCGTCCGCTGACAACCGACACAGGGAGGGGATCCCGGAGCCATGAGTTTGAGTGAGTCCACCCATCCGGGCCAGTCGAACGACTTGGGCCAGTCACGGCTCCTCGACGAGGTGAGAGCCAAGATTTTCTATCTCGCAAGTGACGTCGAGCGCGCGAGCCAGCCGGCCGCCATGCTGCTGAGAGCAGTGGCGGAATCGATCGACGACGGCGGCGAAGTGCGCGGGAGAATGAACGGGCACGGGTCGTCGAACGGCGTAGGCGCCTCGAACGGCGTAGCCGCGTCCAACGGTGTGGCCGCACCGCTTCTACGATACCGCCAGCGCCACACTTCATAGCGGCGAGTTTCTCCGATCCGGCTGGGGCGGCGAGCGCGCCCAGCCGCTCCTTGCGCGTGGGGTCTCAGGGGAGGCGGCCGAGCCGCTCGGTCAGCAGCTCGTAGAATCCTTCGTCGTCGAGCGAACGGATGTAGTGGACATTCCGCGGCCGGTCGGTGATCCGCCAATAATCGGCGACCGTCATGCCGAGCGTGAGTTCGCCGGCGGTTTCAATCGAAACGTTGATCGTGCGGCCGCGAAAGAGGTCGGGCTTGAGCAGATAGGCGATGACGCAGGGGTCGTGCAGCGGCGCACCCTCCGACCCGTATTTCTCGAGGTCGAATTTCTCCGAGAAGGACAGCATGGCGGCAACGGCCGCGCCGGATGCGTTGCCCTGGCGGGCGATCCGTTCGAGGCGCTTCCGCGTGGTCAGCGCGCGGTGTGTCACGTCGAGCGGGTGCATGACGATCGGAATGCCGCTTTTCAGCACAATGTCGGCGGCCTTCGGGTCGACGAAGATGTTGAACTCGGCCGTGGGCGTGATGTTGCCGACCTCGAAATAGGCGCCGCCCATCATGACGATCTCTTTGACGAGCCCGGCAATCTCCGGCGCCTTGGCGAGGGCGGCGGCAACATTGGTGAGCGGCCCGAGCGTGCAGAGCGTGATAGTGCCGGGCTCGTTCGCCCGGAAAGCATCGACGAGGAAATCGACGCCGTGCTTTTCGCGCGGCCGAATTGAGGGTTCCGGGAGGTCAGGTCCGTCCAGGCCGCTCGGCCCATGCACGTGCTCAGCCGTGACCAGCATCGGCCGCAGGGTCGGGCGGTCCGAGCCGGCATAGATCGGGATTTCGGTACGGCCCGAGAGCTCGACCACCTTGCAGGCATTCTTCGTCGTCTTCGCCAGGCTGACGTTGCCAGCGACGGTGACGATCCCGATCACGTCCAGCTCCTCGGGTGAGGCGAGCGCGAGCAGTAGGGCAACGGCGTCGTCCTGACCGGGATCGGTGTCGATGATGATTTTTCGGGGCATGTGACTGCGAAGGCGGCGGGAGAGCGATCGAAGCCGGATAGCACGCCGTCCCGGCGCAGCAATCGCAAATATCAGCGGAGACCGGCCACCAGCGCGCGACCCGGCCTTCCTTGCGGCGCCGTTGCGATGCGCATATCCAAGCGGCCGGAGGAGCGCGGCGAATGGGAGAGCAGGGGCGCGTCAAGCTTTTCCGCAACACGCGGGTCGTCACCTGCGATCCGGTGCGCCCCGAACTGGGCATCGTGGAGCGAGGGGCGCTTGCGGCGCGCGGCAATCGCATTCTCTTTGCTGGAGAAGAATCGGACTTTCCCGGCGACATCGCGTCGGCGGCTGAGATTGTGGACTGCGAAGGCCGCTTGATGACGCCCGGCCTGATCGATTGCCACACGCATCTCGTCCACGCCGGCGAGCGGAGCGCCGAGTGGGAGATGCGCCTTCAGGGGGCGAGCTATGCCGAGATCGCACGCGCCGGCGGCGGGATTCTCTCGACGGTCGCCGCCACGCGAGCAGCAAGCGAGGACGAACTCGTCGCGGCGGCACTGCCCCGGCTCGACGCGCTGATCGGCGAAGGCGTGACGACCGTCGAGATCAAGTCCGGCTACGGCCTCGATGCGGCGAACGAGGAAAAAATGCTGCGCGCCACGACACGGCTTGCCGAGGAGCGAAACATTGGTGTCTCGCGCACCTTCCTCGGTGCGCACGCGCTGCCGCCGGAAGCGGGCGGCGACAAGGACCGTTATATCGCGCAGGTGTGCGGCGAGCAGCTGCGGTTGGTGGCGAGGGACGGGCTTGCAGACGCCGTCGACGGGTTCTGCGAGACGATTGCGTTCTTGCCGGATCAGATCGCCCGAGTCTTCGAAGCAGCGAAGGCGCTTGGGCTTCCCATCAAGCTTCACGCGGAACAGCTCTCTAACCTCGGTGGGGCGAAGCTCGCGGCGCGCTACGGCGCCATCTCGGCCGATCATCTCGAATATCTCGACGCAGACGGTGTCGCCGCGATGGCGGAGAGCCGGACGGTCGCCGTGCTGCTTCCCGGCGCGTTCTACTTTCTGAAGGAGACGCAGAAGCCTCCCGTGGAATTGCTGCGCAAGGCGGGCGTGCCGATCGCTGTCGCCACCGACTGCAATCCGGGCTCGTCGCCGCTGACCTCGATCCTCATGGCGATGAACATGGCGGCGACGCTCTTCGGGTTGAGCGTTGAAGAATGCATGCTCGGCGTCACGCGGAACGCTGCGCGCGCTCTCGGTCTCCAGTCGGAAACAGGAACGCTCGAAGCCGGGAAACGATGCGACCTCGCGATCTGGGATGTCGAGCGGCCGGCGGAACTCGTCTATCGCATGGGCTTCAATCCGCTCTGGCGGCGCGTGAGGGACGGGCGATGACCGAGGCGCAGCTTCTGAAGCCGGGCGCGGCGCGGCTTTCGGAACTGGAGGCGATCTATCGCGGGACGCGCCGCCCGCGGCTCGATCCTGGCTGCCGCCCGGCGGTCGAGGCTGCCGCCGCATTAGTGGAACGCGCCGCGAGGGGGAGTACGCCGGTTTACGGGGTGAACACGGGCTTCGGAAAGCTCGCGTCGAAGCGAATCGCGCCCGCGGACACCACGCGCTTGCAACGCAACCTCGTTCTTTCGCATTGCTGCGGGGTTGGCGCACCACTCTCCATGCCTGTCGTGCGGCTGATGATGGCGCTGAAACTCGTCTCGCTCGGACGCGGGGCGTCCGGCGTGGCGTGGCGGACGATCGAAACAATCCAGGCGATGCTCGACCGCGACGTGACTCCGCTCGTGCCTGGCCAGGGCTCGGTCGGCGCCTCGGGCGACCTCGCTCCGCTTGCGCACATGAGCGCTGCGATGATCGGCGAGGGCGAGACCTTTGTCGACGGCGAACGTATGCCCACCGCCCGAGCGCTCGCGGCGGCTGGGATCGAGCCGATCACGCTCGGCCCGAAGGAAGGGCTAGCCCTTATCAACGGCACGCAGTGCTCGACTGCGCTGGCGCTCGCGGCGCTCTTCGAGACGTGGCGGCTGGCGCAGTCGTCGCTTGCCACCGGCGCGCTTTCGACCGATGCAGCGATGGGCTCGGCCGCGCCGTTCCGCCCGCAGATTCACCGCCTGCGCGGCCTTGCCGGACAGATCGAGGCGGCGGCGACGCTGCACGCGCTGATCGAGGGCTCGGCGATCCGGGAGTCGCACCGCGAGGGCGACGAGCGCGTGCAGGACCCCTACTGCTTGCGCTGCCAGCCGCAGGTCGCAGGCGCCTGTCTCGATCTTCTGCGCCAGGCGGCGGCGACGCTCTCCATCGAGGCGAACGCTGTGACCGACAATCCGCTCGTTTTCGTGGAAGACGGCGCCATCGTTTCCGGCGGCAACTTCCACGCCGAGCCGGTCGCCTTCGCCGCCGATCAGATCGCGCTCGCAATCGCCGAGCTTGGCGCGATCGCGCAGCGCCGCGTGGCGATGCTGGTCAACCCGGCGCTCTCCTTTGGCCTTCCGGCGTTCTTGACTCCGGAACCGGGCGTCAATTCCGGCTTCATGATCGCCGAGGTGACCGCGGCGGCGCTGATGGCGGAGAACAAGCAGCGCGCCGCTCCATGCTCCACTGACTCCACCCCGACCAGCGCCGATCAGGAAGACCATGTCTCGATGGCGACGCACGCGGCGCGCCGGCTCGCCGAGATGAACGACAATCTCGCCGGCATCATCGGTATCGAGCTTCTGATCGCCGCGCAGGGCGTCGACCTGAGAAAGCCACTCACCACGAGCAACCCGCTGCAGGCCGTTTTAGCGGCGCTGCGTGCGAAAGTGCCGGCGCTCGGGGAGGACCGCTACCTCGCGCCGGACATCGCGGTGGCGACCGACCTTGTTGGCTCGGGTGCGGTTCTCGACGCCGCAGGCCATCGCCTCTTTCCACTGCTGGACGGTGGAGGATGAGCGGCGCTGTGACCGTCGCCCGCGGGTCGGCGCCGCTCATCGTGAGCATCCCGCATACGGGGACGCAGATTCCGGCGGAGATCGAGGCCGATCTCGTTTCGCCCTGGCTCGCCCGAAAGGACACCGACTGGCATACCGAAAAGCTCTACGACTTCGCGCCCGCATTCGACGCAACGATCATCCGCACGCCGATCTCCCGCACGGTGATCGACGTGAACCGCGACCCCTCCGGCCGATCGCTCTATCCGGGGCAGGCGACGACCGGCCTCGCGCCGGCCGAGACATTCGACGGCGAGCCGCTCTACCGCGCCGGACGCGAGCCGGACTCTGGCGAAGTCGCGCGGCGGCGTCGCTTCTTCTTCGACCCCTACCACGCTTCGCTCGCCGCCGAGATCGAACGGCTGCGGCGCTCGCACGCAAACATCGTGCTCTACGACTGCCATTCGATCCGTTCGGTCATCCCGCGCCTCTTCGAGCGCGATCTGCCGCACATGAACATCGGCACCAACAATGGCGTAAGCTGCGACCACACCTTCGCGCATGCGATACAGGCTGTCTGCGACGCCTCCGGATTCTCCTGGGTGGTGAACAAGCGATTTCTGGGCGGCTACATCACCCGCTATTACGGCCGCCCGGAGAGCGGCGTTCACACGATCCAGATGGAGCTTGCCTGCCGCTCCTATCTCGACGAGCCGATCCCGCACGTCGACGAGACGAACTGGCCGCCGCCCCACAGCACGGAAAGGGCGGCGAAGATGCGCGACACGGTGAAGGCGGCGTTCAAGGCATGCCTGTCGTTTGCGCGGCGGGCACGTTGAACCGATGAGCGCAGGGGATTAATGTGACTACATGTAGTCACATCTGGAGACAGCAGCCATGAGGACCGTTCAGTTGCGCGAAGCGAAGGCGAAGTTGTCCGCGCTCGTCCAGGCCGCGGAAAGGGGCGAGTCTACGATCTTGACTAAGCATGGAAAGCCTGCGGCGAAGCTGGTGCCGATCGAGGACGATCGCCATGATCGGAAGCGGAAGAGGAAGCAAAGCCTGGTCGAGTACCTGAGGACGATGCCGGTCGACATTCCCTTGGAGCGCGATCGAACGCCGCTGCGTGAGATCGAGTTTTGAAGGGCTACCTTCTCGATACCGACGTCATCTCAGTCTTTGCGCCCGGACGAAGTGACACGCCCCCGGTCGGAGGCGAAGTCGATAAATGGTTCGAGCGCAACGAGCGGCATCTTTTCTTTTCTGTTGTGACAATCATCGAACTCGAGGTCGGTGTCTTGACACTCGCAAGGAAGTCGCCTGGCCGCCGTCAGCGACGGCTTGCAGAATGGTTCGACGAGTTTGTGGAGCGATATGAGGAAAAGGTGCTGGACGTTGATCTCGACATCGCTCGAATCGCGAGCCAAATTTCGGATCGTGCCAAAAGTATCGGAAGCTATCCGGGCCTGCCTGATGTCGTGATCGCAGCGACCGCTATCGCGGGCGAGCTGACACTTCTTTCCCGCAATATCCGGCATTTCAAGGCTCTCGGCATCGAGTCGGTCGATCCCTTCGAGAGGGTGCCGCCGTGAGGGCTGTCGAGTGACTCGCATCGACAATGCCCGCGTCGTGCGCGCGCCGCGCGGGCAGGAAATCTCGGCGAAGAGCTGGCTGACCGAGGCACCGCTCAGGATGCTGATGAACAACCTCGACCCGGACGTCGCGGAGCGGCCGGGCGAGCTGGTCGTCTACGGCGGCATCGGTCGCGCCGCGCGCGACTGGGAAAGTTTTGACCGCATCGTCGCGGCGCTGCGCCGGCTGGAGGCGGATCAGACGCTGCTCGTGCAGTCCGGCAAGCCGGTCGGCATTTTTCGCACGCACGCCGAAGCGCCGCGCGTTCTGATCGCCAACTCCAACCTCGTGCCGCGCTGGGCAACGTGGGACCATTTCCACGCGCTCGATCGCAAGGGCCTGATGATGTACGGCCAGATGACCGCGGGCTCGTGGATCTATATTGGCAGCCAGGGCATCGTGCAGGGCACCTACGAGACTTTTGCCGAGGTCGGCCGGCGGCACTTTCAGGGCGATCTCTCCGGCCGCTGGATATTGACCGCGGGGCTCGGCGGCATGGGCGGCGCGCAGCCGCTCGCCGCGACCATGGCGGGCGCCTCGATGCTGGCGGTCGAGTGCCAGCCGAGCCGGATCGAGATGCGGCTAAAGACCGGCTATCTCGACACGCAGGCGAACGACCTCGACGAGGCGCTTCAGATGATCGAGCGCGCCTGCCGCGAGCGGAAGCCGCTCTCGGTCGGCGTGCTGGGCAACGCGGCGGAGGTGTTTCCCGAGCTTGTCCGCCGCGGGGTGAGGCCCGACGCCGTCACCGACCAGACTTCCGCGCACGATCCTGTCAACGGCTACCTGCCGAAGGGTTGGACGCTCGCCGAATGGTTTTCGCGCCGCGAGAGCGACCCGAAGGCGGTGGAAAACGCGGCAAAGCGCTCGATGGCCGAGCATGTCCGCGCCATGCTCGACTTCTTCCACGCCGGCGTGCCGACGCTCGACTACGGCAACAACATCCGCCAGATGGCGAAAGAGGAGGGAGTCGCCAACGCCTTCGATTTTCCGGGCTTTGTACCTGCCTATATCCGCCCGCTCTTCTGCCGCGGCATCGGGCCGTTCCGCTGGGCGGCGCTTTCCGGCGACCCCGAGGATATCCTCAAAACCGACGCCAAGGTGAAGGAGCTGCTGCCCGACAACAGGCACCTGCACCACTGGCTCGACATGGCGCGGACACGGATCAAGTTCCAGGGGCTCCCCGCGCGCATCTGCTGGGTCGGGCTCGGCGACCGGCACAGGCTCGGCCTCGCCTTCAACGAGATGGTGGAGAAGGGCGAGCTTAAGGCACCGATCGTCATCGGGCGCGACCATCTCGATTCGGGGTCGGTCGCCTCGCCCAACCGCGAGACGGAAGCGATGCGCGACGGCTCGGACGCCGTTTCCGACTGGCCGCTGTTGAACGCGCTCCTGAACTGCGCCTCGGGCGCGACCTGGGTGTCGATCCACCACGGCGGCGGCGTCGGCATGGGTTTTTCGCAGCACGCCGGCATGGTCGTCGTCTGCGATGGCACACCCGATGCATCGCGGCGGATCGAGCGGGTGCTGTGGAACGATCCGGCGTCGGGCGTCATGCGCCATGCCGACGCCGGCTACGACATCGCGCTTGACTGCGCGCGCGAGCACGGCCTCGATCTGCCGGGGATTCTGGAATAGCCGAGGCAGCCTTGCAGACGCTCCACTTCGCCACGGCGCTTCTGCCGGAGGGCTGGTGCGACGACGTCCGCGTCGAGATCGCGAGCGGCGTGATCGCATCGGTGACGCCCGACGCCAAGCCGGAGCCGGGCGACGAGCGCCACGCCATCGCCATTCCCGGAATGGCAAATGTCCACAGCCACGCCTTCCAGCGCGCCATGGCTGGGCTCGCCGAACACCGCAGCGCGGAGAAGGACGACTTCTGGACGTGGCGCGAGGCGATGTACGGCGTCGCCCTCGCAGTCTCTCCGGACGACGTGGAGGCAATCGCCACGCAGGCCTATGTCGAGATGCTGGAGGCCGGCTTCACACGCGTCGGCGAGTTCCACTACCTGCATCACGACCGCGACGGCACGCCCTACGGTGACCGCATCGAGATGGCGCAACGCGTCCTCGCCGCGGCGGCGGAGGTCGGGATCGGCATGACGCTGCTCCCCGTTTTCTATGCGCATGGCGATTTCGGCGGAGCGCCGACGGTGCCGGGACAGCGCCGCTTTCTAAGTAGCATTGATGGCTTCGCGAGGCTGCTGGACGAGAGCCGCGTTGCCGCGGCGAAGCTGGAAGGCGCTTCCATCGGGGTAGCCCCACACAGCCTGCGCGCGGCAACGCCCGAGGAGCTGACGGCGGTGCTCTCGATGGCGAGCGGCGGGCCGGCCCACATTCACGTCGCGGAGCAGGAGAGGGAAGTCGAGGCTTGCATCGCTTGGTCGGGACGGCGACCCGTCGAATGGCTGCTCGACAACTTCGATGTCGGCACCGAGTGGTGCCTCATTCACGCGACCCACATGACAGGCAAAGAGACCGAAGCCGTCGCCGCCTCGGGAGCCGCAGTGGCGCTCTGCCCGATCACCGAGGCAAATCTCGGCGACGGCATCTTCAACGCGCAGCTCTACCTACTGCGCGGCGGCCGATACGGAATCGGATCGGACTCGAACGTCATGATCGAGGTCGCGGGCGAGCTGCGTCAGCTCGAATACTCGCAGCGTCTCAGGCATCGCACGCGCAACATCGTCACTGCCGACGGGCGATCGACAGGGCGCATGCTCTTCGACGAAGCGGTGGCGGGCGGGGCGCAGGCGCTCGGCCAGCAGACTGCCGGCATCGCTCCCGGCGCGGCGGCCGACATCGTCTCGCTCCGCTCCGACCGAATTGCGATTGAGGGCAGGTCTGGCGACCGCATCTTGGGCGGATGGATATTCGCCTCGAAGGAATCGCTCGTCGACTGCGTCTGGGCGCGCGGGGTGAAGCAAGTGTCAGGCGGGCGGCACAGGCGCGCCGACGCGGTTGCAGAGCGCTTCCGGGCCGTGATGAAGAAGTTGATCGCCTGACGGGAGATCGCGCTGGTTGACGCGGATCAAGGCCGCGCCATATGTGCCCGGCTAGGTACAGCCAAACGAGACACCCGGGCGAAGCCGATGGGAAAGCAGGCAAAGACATCTCTCCCGCACGAATTCCGCAAGATACGGCTTGAGCTGGCTCGCGAGCCGGGTCATCCCGGCGGCAGCAACGCCACGGGCTACGATATTCTTGCGCCGCTCGACGCCAACGATCGGCTTTCGGTCGACATTTGGCGCGCGCACAAGGACGCCTGCAGGGTACACCGGTTCCACGAGGGAGAGGACGACCAGGTCGGTCGCCTTGCTCGCCGGCCCGGAGGGGCGTGGTATTTCGACTACGACGAGAACCGCCCGGAAGACGACGAAAGCGGCCACCGGCTCGGCGACGAGCGCTTCGTGCTCGGCGAATACGTTTCGGTGAAGGATGAGCACGGCCACATGCACACCTACCGCGTCGTCTCGGTGCGGCCGCTCTGAAGCATCGCCTCAGCTTTCGGCGACGCGGCTCGCCACCTCGCGCTCAAATGCGGTGAGCGCCGGGCTGACCTCGACCCGGTAGGGCGGTTCGGCGGGAGTCAGCGCGCGGAGCGCAGCGGGCAGACGGGCGATCTCTGCGCGGCACCGCGCCTGTGTTTCGGCCAGAGGCTCCGCCGAAGCCAGGCGCACGCCTTGCTTCATGACCTGCTTCAAAAGCGGCGCGCCGGTGAGCGTCTCGTCGTGGCGGGCGATCACGTCGCGCGTCATCGCGCCATCGCGGAACTGCCGAAAGACCTGCTTGCGGCCGGGGAGCGTCCGCTTGTCGGCGGAGAGTTTCACGCGGCCCTCGCCCTCATACTCGGTAAGCTTGTAGACGATGTCGAGCGCCGGCGCGTCGGCTGAGACGACCAGGTCGGTGCCGACGCCGAACGCATCGATAGGCGCGCCGCCAGCCGTGAGGTCGGCGATGCGCTCTTCGTTCAGCCCGCCGCTGGCGAAAATTCCCACCGATTGGAGGCCCGCCGCGTCGAGCAGCCGGCGCGCCTCCCGCGACAGCGCAAGAAGATCGCCGGAATCGAGCCGTACCGATCTGACCTTGAAGTCCGCGCCAAGCTCGCGCGCGAGCGCGATCACCTTCTCGACGCCGGCGAGCGTGTCGTAGGTGTCGACCAGAAGCACTGTCTCCGGAAAGACCTTGGCGAAGGAGCGGAACGCCTCCGCTTCGCTCGAAAACGCCTGCACGAAGCTATGCGCCATCGTGCCGGCGATGGGAATGTCGTACGTACTACCGG
>JBOHKB010000376.1:0-9906 GCA_050728815.1 Propylenella sp. | reverse complement strand
CAGCCGGCGCCGGCCGGGACGGTCGGCGGGTTTGCCGCCGGAATCGGCCGCGCGGCATGGCGCGTGACGCTCGAGAAGAACCGCAGCGGGCCGACCGGCGCCTTCAGCGTGGAGTGGAGGTCTCATGAGCGACGCTTTGCCGAACGAGGGGCCGAACCCGGCGCTGAACCTGGAGCCGGCCAGGGCGCGGAAAACGCCCATGCGCATTCTCTGCCTCTTTCTGCCGCGGCTTCCGACCGACCGGCTGATCCGCCGCCGGCGGCTTGGGGAGAACGCCGCCGACACGCCTCCTGAGGGCGCGCCGTTCGCCGTCGTCGCAAAAATCAAGAATGCGCTCCGCGTGGTCGCGACCGACCCGATCGCGGAGCGGCGCGGCATGCGGCTCGGCATGAGCCTTGCGGATGCGCGCGGCGCGGTGCCCGATCTTCACGTGGTGGAGGCCGACGAGGCGGCCGACCGGGCGCTCTTGGAAAAAATCGCCGACTGGTGCGACCGCTATACGCCGCTCGTGGCCCTCGATCCGCCGCACGGCCTTTTCCTCGATATTTCCGGCTGCGCGCATCTCTTCTCCGAGGCCGGCGATGACGGCGAGGCGGCGCTCCTTGCCGATTGCCTTCAGCGGCTCGGAGCGCAGGGCTTTGCGGTGCGCGGCGCAATCGCCTCGACCGCGGGCGCTGCCTGGGCGGTCGCGCATTACGGCGATGGCGGCGTGGTGCCGGTGGGCGGGGAAGCCGCCGCAGTCGCGGCGCTTCCCGTGGCGGCGTTCAGGATTCCGCCGGAAGACGAGGCGCTGCTCGACCGGCTCGGCCTGAAGCGCATCGGCGAGCTCTACGATAAGCCGCGGGCGCCGCTAACCGCCCGATTTGGGCCTCGGCTGGTCGCACACATGGACCAAGTGCTGGGCCGGGTGGACCAAGTGATGGCGCCGAGGAAGCCAGCTCCGCAACTCTCCGCCGAGCGCCGCTTCGCCGAGCCGGTCACCGAAGAAGCCTTTTTGCTTCAAACAGTTACATCGCTCGCCCGCGCGCTGGAGCTCGCTCTTACCCGCCACGGGCTCGGCGCGCGTTTGCTGGAGGCCGCCTTCTTCCGCGTCGACGGCGAGGTCGCGCGCCTGAGCGTCGGCTCGGCAGCGCCGGTGCGCGCGGCTGACGCCATGGCGATGCTGTTCGCGGAGCGGCTGTCGGCGCTTGGCTCGGATTGGGATTCCGGCGACGGTTTCGACATGGTCCGCCTGGCGGTGCTCGCCGCCGAACCGCACGATGCGACGCAGATCGATCTTGCCGGGAGGGCGGAAAACGACGCTGTCCTGACCCGCCTGATAGACCGGCTCGGGGCGCGGCTCGGGCCGGCACAGGTCACGCGCTTTCTTGCCGTCGATACGCACATCCCCGAACGCGCGGCGCTCGCATCGCCGCTCTCGGGACCAATTGTGGCGGTGCCGGCCTGGGCCTTGCCTAAGGGCCATGCCGAGACGCCTACCGACCGACCGCTCCGCCTCTTCTCCCGCCCCGAGCGGGTGGATGTGATCGCCGAGGTGCCGGAGGGGCCGCCGCTTCGCTTCCGCTGGCGGCGCGCCATGCACGACGTGGCGCGCGCGGAAGGGCCGGAGCGCATCGCGACGGAGTGGTGGCGGCCGGAGGACGCGAGCCGCGCGACGCGCGACTATTACCGGGTGGAGGACGCCGGCGGCCGCCGCTTCTGGATTTTCCGCGAGGGCCTCTATGGCCGCGAGACCGGAAGCCCCATCTGGTATGTACACGGACTGTTCGCGTAAGCGAGCGAGCGACCGACACAACTCACGCGGCGAGCGTGTATGCCTCTTCCATGATGTAGGGGCCGCCGCCCTTCGAATCGCGCGAGGAGAGGAGCACGAAACGCCCGACCGGAAAGGGCGCCGTCGTGAAATCGCCGCGCACCGTGAGATAAGCCGCCGCATCCGCTTCGGTCGCGCCCCGGATCCGTGCGAGCGTCACATGCGGACGGAATTTCCGCCGCTCCGGCTCAAGCCCGATCCGCTGGATGATTCGCTCGTGCTCCGCCTGCAGCTCGCGGAGCGCCGGCGAGGCCTTCACACAGGCGGCGATCGAGTGCGGCTTCCTGCCGCCGAAGGCGTCAAGCCCTTCGAGGGCCAGGTCGAAGCGCGGCCGGTCGACCCTTGAGAGCGCGCGCGTAATCTCGTCGGCGGTCATCTGGTCGATGTCGCCGATGAAGCGGAGCGTGATGTGATAATTCTCCGGATCGACCCAGCGCGCGCCAGGAAGGCCGCCGCGGAGCAGCGACAGCGCAAACGCGATCGGGGAGGGGATTTCCAAAGCGGTGAATAGACGCGGCATCACGGCCTCCCCGAATCAACAGGAACCAACGGGAGGAATAATAGGTGCGCCGCCCACGATTTTGCACCGCGCAGCGAAGTTCGGCCGGGCGCAACGAAAAGGGCCGACCCGAAGGGTCGGCCCAGGGTGTACCTCTGGGGGATTGAACCATACTTGATACCCGGCCTTGTCGAGGCGTTGGGGGCTGGGGGCTGGATATCCGCCGCCTCCCAAAGTCGGGCACGAGGCAACGATGGGAATTTCACGGGCCACGATGGCACGCGAAAGGCTGAATCGCGGCATCTTTGTGGAATATTGCGCGGCGACGAGCCTACCGTTCGCGGGCCGCTGCGAGCCGCAGATTCCTTGCTGCAAGCGCGGCCGATCGCGCTATTCTGCCTGTTCAGGAGAAGTGCATCCGGAAGGGAGGCGCCCTTGAGCGAAAGCGAAGATTTTTCTTCCGGCGGACGACGGTTCGCGCCCGGCCGCCGTTCGTCCGCCACGAGACAGGTATCGTTCGACAGGCGGGAGCTCAGCGCCATTTTCAGGGTCTATGGCCGCAAGGTTGCGGACGGCGAGTGGCGCGACTACGCCATCGATCATCTTGAGGATCGCGCCGTTTTCTCGATCTTCCGGCGCGCGAGCGAAACGCCGATGTTCCGCGTGGAGAAAATCCCCGGTCAGGCGCGCAAGCAGGGCGTCTATCGCATCGTCGCGGCGACCGGCCTCATCATGCGCCGAGGCCATGAGCTCGCCGGCGTGCTCCGAATCCTCGACCGGCCGCGACTGGCGCTCGTTCCGGCCTAGCGACCTTCCGGGAGCGTCGTTTTCCCCGGGCCGAGGGGCCGTTGCATCAGCACGGTGTCGAGCCAGCGACCGTGCTTGAAGCCGGAGGCCTCGATCACGCCGATCTGGCGGAAGCCCAGTGCACGATGCAGGCCGACCGAAGCGGGGTGCTCCGTCCCGCCGCCGATGACGGCGATCATCTGCCTGAAACCCAGCCGCTCCGAGATCGCGATCAGCTCGACAAGCAGCGCTCGTCCAATGCCGCGCCCCTGCGAATCGGGCGCGACATAGATGCTGTCCTCGACGGAGTAGCGATAGGCCGGCCGTGGGCGATAAGGGCCTGCATAGGCGTAGCCGAGCACCGCGCCGTCGTGCACCGCAACCAGGTGCGGGTAGTTCCTCGCGGCAAGCTCGCGCCAGCGCCGACCCATTTCTTCGAGGCTTGGCGGTTCGATCTCGTAGGACGCGATGCCGTTACGTACCGCCTCGTCATAGATCGCGGTGACCGCCGTGAGGTCCGCTTCTTCGGTCGGCCGGATCCGGAACTCGGTCGTCATTCGCGAAGCCGTCAAGGTCGAGCGCCGTCCACAAAGAAAACGCGGCGCCGAAGCGCCGCGTGAGAGAATCGATGTTCCGAGGCCTCAGTTCCGGTTGCCCATGAACTGCAGCAGGAACATGAACAGGTTGATGAAGTCGAGGTAGAGCTGCAGCGCCCCGATGATGGAGGCGCGGCCCGCCGCGACCTGATCCTGCGCAACGAAGTCGTAGGTGTTCTTAAGGCGCTGCGTGTCGAACGCGGTGAGGCCGGAGAAGATGAGCACGCCGATCACCGAGATCGCGAACTGCACCGCGGTCGAGCCGAGGAAGATGTTCACCACCATGGCGATGATCAGCCCGATCAGGCCCATGAACAGGAACGAGCCCATGCCGCTCAGATCGCGCTTGGTCGTGTAGCCCCAGAGACTGAGCGCTCCAAACGAGGCCGCCGTGATGAAGAACGTTCGGGCGATGCTTTCGCCGGTGAAGACGATGAAGATGGACGACAGCGACAATCCCATCACCGCCGCGAAGGCGAGGAAGACAAGACGCGCCGTTGCGGGCTGCATCCGGTGCACCGCAGCGGACAGCCCGAAGACGAAGGCGAGCGGGGCGAAGATGATCACCCAGCGAAGCGGGCTCGCATAGAGCGCCTGGGCCACCGCCGGATCGGCCACCGCCCAGCGGAACGCGCCATAGGCGACGAGGCCCGTGATGGCGAGGCCCATCGCCATGTTGTTGTAGATGCCGAGCATGAAGGCGCGGAGACCCTCATCCACCGCCTCTACTCGTGCGCCGGCGCCCGTGCGAGCGGCGGTTGCATACCGCCGGTCGTATTCAGCCATTGAAGGTCCCTCCTTCGAATTGCTCCGATGTGGGCGGAGCGTCGGCCGGGAATATGGCGTTCTCGGGCCGTGCGCACAAGCCTTCAAAGCCCGAAACCGACCACAACCGGCGGCTTTGGTTTAAGACTCACAGGTTCTTGAGGAGCGGCGCCGGCTTCACTGAGAGGATGCGCCATGTGCCCGCGAGGCCAAGGCCGAGCGTGACGGCAAGCGCCGTCGCAGCCGCCGTCGCCGCGACGCTCGGATAGACAGTGAACTCGAGCTCCATGATCCGGGTGACCACGTACCAGGAGGCCGCCGTCCCCGCCGCTACCGCGAAGAGCGCCGTCGCTATGCCCAGAAGGCCGTATTCCAGCGAGAAAGCAGTGAGGAGCACCGGGCGGGTTGCGCCGAGCGTCTTCAGGATGACTGCGTCCTGACGGCGCTGGCGGTGGCCGGCGGCAAGCGCTCCGCCAAGCACCAGCATCGAGACGACGAGCGCCAGCGACGCTGCGACCCGCACGCCGAGCGCGAGATCGGCAATCACGGCGTTAACCGATTCGATCGCGTCGCGAACGCCGATCGTGGTGACGCCGGGAAATGCCGCGGTGACGGCGGAAAGGACCGCCCGCTCGGCGTCGCGTCCGGCATCCTCGGCGAGCCTGAGTGTCGCGATATGGGCGTGAGGAGCGCCGGCAAGCGTGTTGGGCGAGAACACCAGCACGAAGTTGATCGAGAGCGACTCCCACTCGAGTTCGCGGAGATTGGCGATCCGCGCAGTGACGTTGCGGCCGAGCACGTTCACCGCAATGGTGTCGCCGATTCTGAGGCCGAGGTCGTCCGCGATCTCCCGTTCCAGGGAAACGAGGGGCTCGCCGTCATAACCTGCCGGCCACCACTCTCCCCCCGCCAGCGTGGAGTTCGGCGGGGGCGTGTCCGAGTAGGTGATGCCGCGGTCGCCCCGAAGCGCCCAGCTCGAACGCCCTTGCGCTTGCACCTGAGCGCTCGGCACGCCGTCCACCTCGACGATGCGGCCGCGCAGCATCGGCACGGTCTCAAGCACTCCACCGGGAGCGGTTTCGGTGACCAGCCTGACGAAATCGTCGCGCTCCGCGTTCTGCACGTCGATGAAGAAGAAGTCGGGCGCCTTCTCGGTGATCGCGCCGGAGAGCTGTTCGCGCAGGTTGGTGTCGATCAGAGCGAGCGTGACGAGCAATGTCAGACCGAGACCGAGCGAGAGGACGACGCTCGGCGTGAGCGCGCCCGGGCGATGGACGTTCCGCACCGCGAGCCGGAGCGAGGTGCCGCGCACGACTCCGATCCGCCGGGTCGCGGCCATGATGCCAATCGCAACGAGCCGGAGCACGACAAAGGCGGCAATGACCGCGCCGATGTAGAAGAACGCCAATTCACGGTCGCCGCCGAGCTGAATTGCCATCGCCCCGAGGGCGACGAGCGCCAGAGCGCGCGCGACCTGGTACTGAAGCGGCGGCTTGAGCGGCGCGTGAATCGCGCGGTCCGCGAAGAGACTCGCGGCGGGCAGCTCGCGCGCACGTCCGAGCGGACCGAGCACGAAGCCGAGCGTCACAAGCAGCCCGTAGACTACGGCAAGCGCCAGTTCGCGCGGATAGATGTCGATCGCCGAGGTGGGCACAAGATCGGCAAGGGCGAACCCGGCCGCGAAAGGCAGCATCGCCCCCACGACAAGGCCAATGCCGATTCCCAGGCAGGCGATAAGCAGAATCTGGATCAGGTAGATCTGGAACACGGTCGCGCCGCGCGCGCCGAGGCATTTTAGCGTCGCGATCGCCGGGCGCTTCAGATCCACGTAGCTCGACACGGCATTGGCGACGCCGACCCCGCCGACGATGAGCGCGGTCAGGCCGACCAGAGTGAGGAACTGCGAGAAGCGCTCGATGTTGCGCCGAAGGCTCGGCGCGGCATTGTCGCGTGAACGTTTGCTCCAGCCGGCCTCGGGAAACG
The DNA here is from genome assembly GCA_050728815.1 of Propylenella sp. Lineage (GTDB taxonomy): Bacteria > Pseudomonadota > Alphaproteobacteria > Rhizobiales > Afifellaceae > DASWJZ01. Next base: position 3,464 of record JBOHKB010000376.1, on the reverse strand, counting down.
ACCGGTCCGCCTCGCCCCGCATCTGCCCGATGTCGCGGATGTCGTTGGCCCCCTCCGGGAGCCGTATGCGGTAGATCCATTCGATCAGGCTGCCGGGGCGAACAAGGTCGCTCGCCCTTAGCGCGTCGACGGAGACGATGAAGCGCGGCCCGAAGCCGAGGCCACTCGAAAGCCGGTCGGGCTCGGAGCGGATGACACCGCGGATGACGAGCGTCTCGTCGCCGAGGCGCACCGAATCCCCTTGCTCCACCCCGAGACGGTCGAGCAGCTCCGGCGCCGCTAGCGCCCCGAAGGCGCCGTCCTGCAGCTCCAGCAGGCGCTGGCCGTCGCTCGTGCCGTCCTCAAGCCTGAGCGTCCCGCCGTGTGGATAGGAAGCGTCGACGCCGCGAAGCTCGACCAGCGCCTGGCTCTCGCCGTCGGCCCGCCGCACCATGGCGTGCATGTCGGCGACCACGCCGACCATGCCGTTACTACGGAAATAGGCCAGCTCCTCGGGCGACGCCTCGCGGTGCTGCAGCTCGAACGCAATGTCGCCGCCGAGAATCGTGCGGCCCTCAGCGGAAATCCCCTCCGTCAGCGCACGCGAGACCGAGTTCACGCCGGCGATGGCGGCGACGCCGAGCGCAATGCAGGCGATGAAGACGTAGAAGCCGGACAGCCCGCCCCGCAGCTCGCGGAGCGCCAGGCGGAAGGCGAGCGGCAAGCCCGCCATCGCTCAGGAGCCTGCGGCTCGCACGAGGCGCGGCGATTCTGCCGCCTCGATGCGGCCGCCGACGATGCCGACGGTGCGGTCGCAGCGCTCCGCCAGGTCCGCGTTGTGCGTGACGAGGACCAGCGTAGTGCCGCGCTCGGCGACGGCGGCGAGCAGGAGGTCGGCGATCTCGTTGCCGGTGGCGCCATCGAGGTTGCCGGTCGGCTCGTCGGCGATCAGGATGGAAGGCTCCACGACGAGCGCGCGCGCGATGGCGACGCGCTGCTGCTCGCCGCCCGAAAGTTGCGCGGGATAGTGCGACAGCCGCTCGCCGAGCCCGACCTGGCCGAGCACCGCGCGCGCCCGCTCAAACGCGTCGTCGCGCCCGGAAAGCTCGAGCGGCACCGCGACGTTCTCGAGAGCGGTCATTGTCTGCATCAGGTGAAAGGCCTGGAAGACGAAGCCGATCTCGATGCCGCGGAAGCGGGCGATCGCGTCCTCGTCGAGGCCGGCATAATCCTGCCCGGCGACGATGACGCGGCCGCTGTCGATCCGCTCGAGCCCGGCAATCACCATCAAAAGCGTCGACTTGCCGGAGCCCGACGGGCCAACCAGGCCGATGCTTTCTCCGCGAGCGACGGAAAAGTTCACCTGCCGCAGCACGTGCACGCGCGCCGGGCCGCTCCCCAGCGTGAGGTCGACGTTCTGGAGGTGGATCACGGCTTCGCTTGCCATCGGGCCCGCCTATATCACGCACGAATTTCGGAATATGGGTCAGGGATGAACAAGATCAAAATGCGACTGCTTCGCGCCGCCGCTTTCGCAGCGGTACTGTTTGCCGCAGCCGCGGCTCCGGTTGTTGGCGAGCCGGTCCAGATCGTCGCGCTCGGCGACAGCCTGACCGCCGGCTTGGGCGTCGCCCCCGGCGAATCGTTTCCCGAGCAGCTTCAGGCCGCGCTGGTTGCACGCGGCCACGATGTGACAGTTACCAACGCCGGTGTGTCCGGCGACACCGCCTCCGACGGCATGGCTCGGCTCGAGTGGTCGGTGCCGGCGGAGGCGGACATCGTCATCGTGGAGCTTGGAGCGAATGATTCGCTGCGCGGCATCGATCCGGCGGTGACGCGGAAGGCGCTCTCGGGAATACTTGCCAAGCTGCGCGAGCGCGGACAGACCGCGCTCCTCGCCGGCATGCTCGCGCCGCGCAACCTCGGCGAGGAATTCGCGGCGGAGTTCGACGCGATCTACCCCGAGCTTGCCGCCGAGTACGGCACGGCGCTCTATCCGTTCTTCCTCGCGGGCGTCGCGACCGAACGGACGCTCAACCAGCCCGACGGAATGCATCCGAACAGCGAAGGCGTCGCCAAGCTGGTCGAGGCGATGCTCCCGCTCGTCGAGGAGCTCGTCTCGGAAGCGGCGGCGGACCGCTGAACCTACCAATGGCGAAGCAGGGCAGCGCCGATCACGGCGCCCGGCCCGCTCGGGAGGTCCTCCTGGACAAGGATGGCGCAGGCATCGACGCCGTCAGCCATGATCTCGTCTTCCGGAAGCGTGATTGAAACCGCCTCCCCACCCCACATGCCGATCGGGCGAATCTCGCGCACGACATTGTAATATTCGATGGTGCGGCCGGCATTCTCCCCGCGCGCAATCGGCACCTTGGCTTCCGAGGTGATGAGCGCGAGCCGTATCGTCGCCGGCTTTGCGCTCGCGTCCGGCCGGGCGGCGACGTCGATTTCGACGGTGCCATTGCCGTAACGCATCGTCACGGGAACGGGGAGGGCCGACTCCTTGATCGCCGCCTCGATCGCCCCTCGGTTGCTACCGACATACCCGCCGACACCGTTCACGACGATCTGCGGCGTGTAGACTCGGCGCGTCCCATGCGCGGCGGCGTAGTCGCGCTGACGCTGCGTGTACGCCGGATCTCCGAGAGTGTCGCGCCAGCCGAGATAGTCCCAGTAGTCGACGTGGAGCGAGATGGCGACCACGTCGTCGCGCTTCGCAAGCTCGGCGAAATAAGCGTCGGCCAAGACGCAGGACGAGCACCCTTGGCTGGTGAAAAGCTCGACGAGCGCCTTCGGTTCGGCGCTCGCGGCAGCGGATGCCAGCACCGCGGCGAACAGGCTGGCGAGGAAGCTGAAGGCGCGCGTCATGACCGTTCAGCTACGCTGATGCCCCCCTGCAAACCACTCACAACTATCTCACACACGCGTATTTGAGAATGGCCGGAGTTCCGCTCCCGCGCAAGCGAGCGGGAGCCGCGTTTCGGTTCATCGCATTTCGCGCGGGTCGGAGCCGGTTAGGCAGCTTCCTTAACGAGGTTTCTGAGCACGTAGTGCAGGATGCCGCCGTTGCGGAAATAGGCCAGCTCGTCGAGCGTATCGATCCGGACGAGCAGCGGAACGGACTGTTTACGGCCGTCCGCAAACGTAATTTCCGCCTGCACGACCTGCCGCGGCCTAAGCGCCGCGATGCCGCCGATCGTGACGGTCTCGTTTCCGTTGATCCCGACGCTCTGCCAGCTCGTGCCTTCTTCGAACACGAGCGGCAGTACCCCCATGCCGACGAGGTTCGAGCGGTGGATGCGCTCGAAGGACTGCGCGATCACCGCGCGCACGCCGAGGAGCACGGTGCCCTTCGCCGCCCAGTCGCGCGAGGAGCCGGTGCCGTATTCCTTGCCGCCGAGCACGACCAGCGGGATGCCGTCCTTCTGGTACTTCATTGCCACGTCGTAGATCGGCTCGACCGGGCCGGCCTGGCCATTCATGTG
>JBOHKB010000375.1:0-9374 GCA_050728815.1 Propylenella sp. | reverse complement strand
TCTCCTGCAGGGCCTGAAAGTCGCGATCGACCTCTTGAACGACGAAGGCCTCGACAACGTCTTCGCGCGCCACGACCGCGCCGCCGAAGCGACCCGCCGTTGTGTCCGCCAATGGGGGCTCGAGGTGAACTGCCGCAGCGCGAACGAACATTCGTCTTCGTTGACCGCCGTGCGGCTGCCCGAGGGCCTCTCAGCCGACGCGCTCCGCGCCGAGATTCTCGCCCGCTGCAACATGTCGCTCGGCAATGGGCTCGGACCGCTCGCCGACCGTGTGTTCCGTATCGGCCATGTCGGGGATTTGTCCGACCTGACGGTGGCCGGCACGCTGGCGGGCATCGAGATCGGATTAAAGGCGCTCGGCATTACGCATCGCGCTGGTGGGCTCGAAGCCGCGACGACCTATCTGGCAGGCGCTGCCGCGGCGAGGTCGGAGCCGCCGCTCCGCGTGGCAGCACGAGCGATCTAGCGCGGCCGCAGAAGAACTACCCCTTGGCTGAGGAAACGCTCTTCGTCGTCAGCGGACGCTGGGACAACAACGTCGCCATCGTCTCTCTCGAACGCGCGCTCGACCCGGCGAACCACGGCACACCCGGCGCCATCGTCAGCCGGCCACGGGTGACGCCCGACATCGACGATCGCGGCGCGCGGGTTCCGGCAAGCGGCCAGCCAGTCAGCGTCGCCATATCGGCCGATGGCCGTCGCGCGTTAGTGGTGAATCATTCCGGCCAGGCGACGCCTGCGGACGCCGCCGCCTTCCAGCACGGCCACTCCGGCACGATTACCGTACTTGACCTTGCAAGAGCCGCCGACCCTGCGAGCGACGGGACGCTTGACGCGGTCGAGGCGTTTGTCCCGCTCCGCATGGCCGGGCCGGTCGGCTGCGCGCTCACGCCCGACCAGCGCCATCTCGCGGTCACGTCCGCCGAGGCGCCGGAGCACGAAGACGGCGGCTGTACCATTGCACTGCTCGATACCGAGACGCTTGCGGTCGTGCGGCACATAGCGCAGCCGCTCCGCCGCGCGGATGCGCGCCCCAGCCGGCACCCCGCACCGCACGAAAGCTATGGTGCCTTTCCCGACGCGAACGGCATCGCCGTCTCGGCTCGCCATGGCGGTCTCCTCTTCACCGCGAATGGCGGCACGGACGATATCTCGGTGATCAGCCTCGCCGCGGCACTCGCCGGCGAAGAGCAAACGGAAATCGCGCGCGTCGCCGTCGAGGCCGGGCCCTTCGGCATCGCCGTGAGCCCCGACGGAGCGCTTGTTGCGGTTGCCAGCCGCGAGAATGCCCGCACCGGCGTCGAGGGACGCACCCTCTCGCTGGTCGATGTGGATCGGGCCTTCGCTGGTGATCCGAAGGCGGAAATCGCCCGCGTTCCGGTCGGCGCCGACGGCGGCCGCGGCGTCCCGACGCGACCTTTCGGCGTCGCCTTCACTCCGGACGGGAAACGCCTCGTCGCGACAGCGTTCCGCGCCAATTCGGTTTCGCTGATCGACGTCGAGGCGGCGCTCGCGGGTTCGCACGAAACGACGAATCTGTCGCTCGTGACTCCGGATGGCGGCCCATCGCGACCGCGCGGCGTGGCTATCACACCGGACGGCCGCTACGCGGCGATCGTCGGAGCGGCGAAAGGCGCCCCCCGCAGCAGCATGCTCTGGATCGTTGCGCTCGAAACGATGAGCGTCGCGGGATTGGTCACCGGAGTCGGCAACGAATCCTACTTCCTCGACGTCGTCCCGGTTCTGCCGAACTCAGCAGAAAACCGCGGCTAGACGCGCTCCCGCACCGTCTGTTGACGCTTATCGTCGGGCATGCATAGTTAACAAAATAAAGAATTCATAATGCAAAGGGAGGGTTACATGATGCTGTCGCGTCGCGGGGCGCTGATCGGCGCTTCGGTGCTTATTCCGCTCGTCGCAGCGAGCGGCGCTTTCGCGCAAAGCGGCTGGGTGCCGACGAAGGACGTCGAGTTTGTCATCCCGTTTGGCGTCGGCGGCGGGGCCGATCTCCTCGCGCGAATGATGGGCAAGGTCATCGAGGAGGAGAAGCTCGTTCCGGTCCCTGTCGCGCTCGTCAATCACCCGGGCGGCGGCGGCGCGGTCGGGCTCGGCTATGTCGCGGCGAGCCGTCAGGCGGATCCGCACACCATCGTCCTTGTCAACGGGACGACGCAGATCACCCCGATCCTCAATCCGGATGCACGCACGCTGACCGAGATCCGGCCGGTCATGAACATCATGCTCGACGACTTCGTCTTCTTCGTGAAGGGCGACGCGCCCTGGCAGTCGATCGGAGACTTCGTGGCGGAGGCGAAAGAGAAGCCCGACAAGACGTTCAACTTCGCCGCAGGCGGCACCACCGACGTCATGGCCGTCACCGTCTTCTCGCGCGCCGTCGGCAAAGAGATGAACATCGTCAGCTTCAACAGCGGCGGCGAGGCGCTGACCGCGCTCCTCGGCGGCCACGTCCACGCCGTGATCGGCAACCCGCTCGAATTCATGGGCCACCTGCAATCCGGCACTGTCCGCGCTCTCGGCGTCTTCCGCGATACGCGCTTCGCCGAGCTGCCCGACGTGCCGACTATGAAGGAGCAGGGAATCGAAACGCCGAACTTCCAGATGTGGCGCGGCATTGCGGTGCCGAAGGGCGTAGACGACGACGCGGCAAAGTACTGGCAGGGCGTGATGGAAAAGGTCGTCGCCTCGCCGACGCTGCAGACCTACATCAAGGAAAACGCTGCAACGATCGTGCCGATCGGTGGCGACGATTTCGTCAAGTTCCTGGCCGACCAGGAAACGCTCTACCGGCAGCTCCTCGACAAGCCGGCCCAATAGGGAATGCGCAGCATTGCTGCCAAGGGCGAGTTCGCGCTCGCCCTTCTTTTTGGGGCCGTCGGAATCCTCTGGGTGGTCATCGCGGCCGGGAAGCCGCTTTGGCAGGGTTTTGCGCCGGACTCGGGATTCCTGCCCTTGATCTACGGGCTCTTGCTGACCGTTCTGTCGGTCGCGGTCATCGTGGAACTGGTCTTGAGTCGGGGCGGGCATGAAGAGCGGCAGCCGATTGGCAAGCCGTTCCTCCTGCTCCTGGTGCTCGCCGCGACAGTCGTCGGCATCACCATCGCCGGCTTCGCCGCCTCGATCTTCCTCATGCTGATTTTCCTGTTCGTCGGTCTTGAGCGGCTGCCGTGGCGCTCGTCCCTTGCGGTGGCATTCGGAACGACCGGAATTCTGATCCTCATCTTCAAAGTCTGGCTCAACGTCCCCCTGCCGCTCGGCCCGCTGGGAATATGAGCATGGGCCCGCTCGCCGATCTTCTCAACGGCTTCGCCACGGCGTTTACGCCGACGCATCTGATGATGTGCTTCGTCGGCGTGTTCCTCGGTCAGATCGTCGGCATCCTCCCCGGCATCGGCCCGTCGGCGGCGATCGCGCTTCTGCTGCCGCTCACCTTCGGCGCCGATCCCACCTCCGCCATCATCATGTTCGCCGGCATCTACTACGGAGCGCAGTACGGCGGAACGCTGACCTCCGTCCTGATCAGCGTGCCCGGCGAATCGAGCACCGTGATGACGAGCATCGACGGCTACCAGATGGCGCTGCAGGGCCGCGCCGGTTCGGCGCTCGGCATTGCCGCCATCGGCTCTTTCGCCGCCGGGACCGTCGGAACGCTCGGCCTGATGCTGATAGCGCCGCCTTTGGCTGAGGCCGCGCTCGCCTTTGGACCGCCCGAGTATTTTTCGCTCGTCGTACTAGGGCTGATGGCGCTCGCGGCGGTCAGCGATTCCGTGCTGAAGGGACTTGCCGCGGGCGTCTTCGGGTTGCTTCTCGCCACGATCGGCATCGATCCACAGACCGGAGTCTCCCGCTTCCACTTCGGGCAGGTGTGGCTCCTCGATGGCATCGAATTCATTGTGCTGACGGTCGCCCTGTTCGGCGTCGGCGAAGTCGTCGCGAGCTGCACGCTGGCCGCGACGCGTCCCGTCGCGCAGGTAAAGAGCGCATTCCCAACTCGCTCGGAATGCCGCGCAAGCGCTCTGCCCATCGCACGCGGCAGCCTGATCGGGTTTCTGATCGGCGTCCTGCCGGCAGCCGGCGCCACGCTCGCCTCCTTCGTCGCCTACATCGTGGAGAAGAAAAGCGCGCGCGATCCGTCGCGCTTCGGCAAGGGCGCGATCGAGGGTGTGGCCGGACCCGAAGCTGCGAACAATTCAGCAGCGGCCGGCGCCATGGTGCCGATGCTCTCGCTCGGCGTGCCGGGCTCCGGCACCACAGCGATCATCCTCGGCGCTCTCATCATGTTCGGACTGCGGCCGGGACCGGAGCTTTTTGTGCGGAACGCCGAACTCGTCTGGGCGGTGATCGCCAGCATGTATATCGGCAACCTTCTGCTTCTCATCATGAACCTGCCGCTCGCCGGCGCTTTTGCCCAGCTTCTCAGGATTCCCTACAAGTGGCTCTATCCGCCGATCCTCGCGCTCTGCATCGCAGGCGTCTTCTCGCAGGCGAACAGCATCGAGGATTGCTGGCTCCTCGTCGGCTTCGGAGCGCTCGGCTGGCTGATGAAGCGCTACGACTGGCCGGCGGCGCCGATGGTGCTCGGCCTCGTCCTCGGCCCGCTGTTCGAGAGCGCCCTCCGCCAATCGCTCACGCTTTCGCACGGCAGCGGGTTCATCTTCCTGACGCGCCCGATCTCCGGCATCCTGCTCGCCATCGCCGCCGCGGCCGTGCTTGTGCCGGTGATGCTGCGCTCGGTCGCCGGCCTGCGCATTAGGGCGGTGAAGGCCTAGAAACATCGGGTGTGCGCGGAGCTGCCGAGGCATGGGCCCGACGCCGATGGGCTGGCGCGAAGGAACGAAAGCGGTGGAAGCAGTCACTTTCGGTCAGTATGCGCTGGTGGCGGCGGTGGCGTTCCTCGCCGCAACGCTTGCCGGCGTGAGCGGCTACGGCACCGGCATCATCCTGCCGCTGGTGCTGGTGCCGATCATCGGGGCCGAGGCGACCGTGCCGGTGATGGGCGTCGCGTCGTTCTTCACCAATTCGAGCCGGCTCGCCGCCTTCTGGCGGGATTTCGACCGCCGCCGCGCAGCGCTCATTGTCGTGACCGGCACACCGACATGCATCTTGGGCGCGTACGCCTACACGCTCCTGACCGGCAAAGGCGCGTCGCTCGTCATCGGGCTGGCATTGGTGCTTTTGGTTCCGGGGCGCAGGCTGATGATGAAACTGCGCGGCAGCCTTTCGCCTCGATCGGTCGCGGCGGCCGGCGCGGGTTTCGGCCTGCTCGATGGCGGAGCGCCGGGCGTCGGCGTGGTGCTGATCTCGATCCTGCTTGCGGCGGGGCTCAGCGGCAGCGCGGTCATCGCGACCGATGCGGGCGTCTCGCTCGTGCTCGCCGCGGTGAAGACCGTCGTCTTCCAGAGCGCGGGCGCACTCACGCCCACGTCATGGCTTATCGCGCTCCTGGTCGGCGCGGTTTCGCTGCCCGCCGCCTTCCTCGCGCGATGGATCGTCCCGATGCTCCCATCGCGCGCCCATATCCTCATTCTCGATGGCGTTGTGCTGTTCGGCGGAGCCCTCCTGATCGTGCGTGGCCTCGCCTAGCCTTACGCGAGCGCCTTCCCTGTCTCCGCGTCGAACACATGCAGTTCATCCGAAGGCGCAGAAAGTGTAACCGTCGCTCCGATCTGCAGCGGCTGGCGCCAGTCGGCCTTTGCGGTGAGCTCATACCCGTTCGCTTCGGCGTAGACGAGCGCCTCAGGTCCAAGCTGCTCAACGACCGACACCTTCGCCCGGAGTTGAAAAGAGCCGTCCAGCGGCGAGTGAGCGACACGCAAATCGTCCGGTCGGACGCCAAGCAGGACCCTGCGACCAGGACCCGGCGCCGAGCCGCCGCGCGCCGGCCACGGCATCGGCCCGATTCGGTCAAGGGCGAGCGTGCCGTTCGGCTCGGCCCTGCCGGGAATGAGGTTCATCGACGGGCTGCCGATGAACTGCGCAACGAAGACATTGGCCGGGCTTCGATAGACCTCGGTAGGCGTGCCGATCTGCTGAATGCGGCCTTCGTTCATGATGACGATCCGGTTCGCCAGGGTCATTGCCTCGATCTGATCGTGCGTGACGAAGATGATCGTGGACCTCAGATTCTGATGCAGCTTCTTGATTTCCAGCCGCATCTGCGCGCGGAGCTGCGCGTCGAGGTTGGAGAGCGGCTCATCGAACAGAAAGACCGAGGGGTTTCGGACCATGGCCCGGCCGATCGCAACCCGCTGCCGCTGCCCGCCTGAGAGTTGCGACGGACGGCGGTCGAGAAGCTCGGTCAGGTCGAGGATCGCGGCCGCTTCGCGGATGCGCTGGTCCTTCTCCGCCTTGCCGAGCTTGGCTGAATGCAAGCCGAAGCCGATATTCCTGTGCACCGTCATGTGCGGATAGATCGCGTAGTTCTGAAACACCATCGCGATATTCCGGTCCTTCGGCTCGAGGTTGTTTACGACTCGCCCGGCGATCGCGATCTCCCCTCCGGAGATTTCCTCGAGGCCTGCGATCATCCGAAGCGTCGTCGACTTGCCGCAGCCGGACGGTCCCACCAGCACGACAAGCTCGCCGTCGGCGACATCCAGACTGATGCCATGGATGACCTTTGCTTTGCCGAAGCTCTTGTCGAGATTGCGGAGCGAAACCGGAGCCAATTCGCGTACCTCGTTTCGGATCAGGCGGCGACGAGCCGCCGAAAGGCTTCGTCCAGCATTCGTTCGGATGCCGATTCCTGCCGGACTCTGTCCGCCGCCCGACCATCAAGTGCTTCAAGCGCTACTCGATAGCCGGCGAGCGACGCGTCGAGCGCGGCCGGCGCCGGCCCGCCGAATCGATCACGCACTGCGACGAAGTGCTCCGGCGACGTCAACCCGCGGAACTCCTCCGCCTCGATTTCTGGGGCGCGCCCGGCAATCGCCGCGAAGGTCGAGCGGAAGACATCGTAGCCGTCGCCGAGCTGCTTCTCCGTACGGATGACCTCTCTCGATACCGCGGCTGCGATTTCGTGCGCCTGCCTGAACGAAAGACCCTCGCGACGGACGACGCTGTCGGCGAGCTCGGTCACGGTTATGCAGGCGGCGTCGATGTTGCGGCGTACACGCTCCGCATCGACGACGAGCGCCGGCATCAGCGAGCGCATGAGCGCCAGCACACGATTGCCGCTTTCGAACGCCGCATATCCGGCGATCTGCACCTCGCCTTCGGAATCGTTCATGTCCGTGAAGGGCGTGTTGTGCATGACCGCGAGGATCGTGTCGGCGCGGCCGACCGTAAGCGAGGCGAGCAGGCGCAGGTGCTCGATCGGCACGGGATTGCGTTTCTGCGGCATGATGGAGGAAATCTGCACGAACGCGTTCGGAACGTAGAGCTGTCCGACCTCGAAGGAGGTCCATTGCTGCAGGTCCTGAATGACCCGGCCAAGGTGAAGAAAAACGAGCTTCAGAGCCGAGTAGGTCGCTGTCAGATAGTCGACTGAGGCAATGCAGCCATACGAGTTCTCCAACGGCGCGGCGAAGCCGAGCAGTTCCGCCATCCGGTGGCGGTCAATCGGGAAGCCGGTGGTCGTGATCGCGGCAGCGCCCATCGGCGAACGGTTCACGGCCGCCGTCGCCGCCTCGAGCCGCTCAAGGTCGCGCAGGAGCACTTCGACCGCGGCTGCGATGTAGTGTCCAAAGGTCGTCGGCTGGGCAGGCTGGCCATGCGTGTAGGCAACGATGATCGTCTCCCGCTCGGCGGCCGCCTTATCGAGCAGGGCATGGGCGAGAGCGCGAGCCCGCTCCGCCAGGCTTTCGATCTTGGCCTTCAGCGAAAGCCGGTAGATCGTATGGTCCATGTCGTTGCGGCTGCGGCCGGTATGCAGCCGCCCGGCTAGGTCGGGGCCGAGAAGGCGGCTCAGCATCGCCTCGACGTGGAAGAAGATGTCTTCGACCTCGCCGGTGTAAGCGATTTGGGAAAGGTCCTCCGCCTCGATCTCGCGAAGCGCACGGGCGATCGCGCTACCCTGCTCGGCGGTCAGGATACCGGTCTCGGTCAGCATCACGCAATGCGCCCGGTTGATCCGGTAAAACGGCGTCACATGGTGTGTCTTGGCGCCTTCGAAGAGCGGCTCGAGCACCGTTTCCTTGTAGGCTTCGGCTGGAAAGACGCTGTCGTCGCCTGTGCCGCGCGGCACCGTGGTCCGACCGGTCGCCGCCATGTCGCCTAGCCCTTCAGCCCGGACAGCATGACGCCGCGCACGATGAATCTCTGGAACAGGATGAAGACGACCAGCGTCGGTATGGTCGCGACGCTCGCCCCGGTCATGATCATCTCCCAGCGTGTCGTGAACTCGCCGGCGAAGGAAGCAAGGCCCACCGGCACCGTGTAAAGGTCCGGATCGCTCGTGACGATCAGCGGCCACAGGAAAGCGGTCCAGTTGCCGAGGAACGTGAAGATCGCGAGCGCCGAGACGGCCGGCATGACCAGCGGCAGCGCAATCTCCCACCAGATGCGAAACTCGCTCAGCCCGTCGATGCGCGCCGCGGCGATCAGGTCGTCCGGCACGGTCTCGAAGAACTGCTTCATCAGAAACACGCCGAACCCGGTCATCAGCCCGGGGAACATGATGCCCCAATAGGTGTCCAGCCAGCCGAGCGCCGACGACATGGCGTACCACGGGATCACCAGCATCTCGGTCGGGATCATCAGCGTCGACAGGATGGCGATGAATACGAACCAGCGGCCCTTGAAGTCGTACTTGCACAGCACGTAGCCGATCAGGCTGTCGAAGAAGAGCACCGACACGGTGGTCGCGGTCGCCACCACGAAGGAGTTGAGGAACCACGTGGTGAAAAGGCTTTCGCGGAAGAGATAGACGTAGTTCTGCAGCGTCGGGGCGGCCGGGATCAGGCGCAGGTCGTAGATCTGGCCCTGGGTCTTGAGCGACGTGGAGATCATGAAGGCGAAGGGCATGACCATGACGATGCCGCCGAGCATCAGCAGCGTCCACGCCACTACCCGGCCCGGCCGGTTGGTCAGCCCGAAGCCGAGCTTCGAAAGGGCAACAGGACGCTCAAGGGCAAGGTCGCTCATCGCGCCCTCATCAGCCGGAGCTGCACGACGGTGATCACCAGCAGTACCAAAAACAGCACCACCGTCTGGGCCGCGGCGTAGCCCATCTTGAAGTCGGTGAAGGCTGAAATGTAGATATTGAGCACCAGCGGCCGCGTGGCGTTCAGCGGCCCGCCCTGGCCGCCCACGGTCATGTTCACCACCTGGTCGAAGATGCGCAAGAGCCCGATCGAAGTGACCACGACGAGGAAGATGACCGTCGGGCGCAAGAGCGGCAGGGTGATCTCGAACAG
>JBOHKB010000374.1:0-3879 GCA_050728815.1 Propylenella sp. | reverse complement strand
ATCCGCGGCCGCGCGCACATCCGGGTCGAGCCGGCGCGCCTCACCTTCCTGGGGCGCGGTCATGCGCTCGAGGTTCGCCTGCATCGCGGCGGGGAGGCCGAAGGCGTGGCGCAGCCGACGCCGCCAGCGGCCGGGGAGGCCGAGCGCGCGCAGCAGCGCGACGAAGACGCCGATATCCCCGAGGCGGACGGCGAGCGGCTTTTTCGCCACCTCCGCCGCGCAGGCGACGGCGAGCGCCAGAGCCTCGGCGTCCGCTGTGGCGCGGTCGGCGCGGCCGATATCCTCGTAGCCGGTCTCCAGCCGCTCCGGCGCGCCCTGGTCGTGGCGGCGGAAGGCGAGGCCCTCGTAGCCGTAGCGGGCGATGCCGGCCTTCTCCTTAAGGTGCGCGAGGCAGAGCGGGATGGTGAAGTCGGGCCGGAGCGCCAGCCGCTCGCCTTGCGGGCCTTCGGTGACGAACATTCTTCGGCGGATATCCTCGCCCGCCGTCTCCAGGAACGGGTCGGCCGGGTGGAGCACCGGCAGCTCGATCCAGCTCGCCCCGGATTTTTCGTAGAGCGCGCGGAGACGGGGAGAGGCGGCGGTCATTTGAGCGCAGCGCGCGGCGCGAGGCGGGTCGCGAACGACCCCACCCGGCCCGGCTTCGCCAAAGGCTGCGCCGGGCCACCCTCCCCGCAAGGGGGAGGGATCAGGGGCGCGCCCATCGCACTCACCCGCCCTTCTGCCGCGTAAGCAGCTTCTTCACTTCCGCCACGATGTCCGAAGCGGCGACCTCGAATTGTCCCGGGCGCTCTTCCTTGTAGTCCGCGTGACTCGCAATCGCCGCCGCCCCGGCCTTTCCGGCGGCAAGATCTTTGATCTGCAGCTTTCCGGACTCGAACTCCTGCGAGCCGGCGATGATCGCCGCCGACGCATTGCGGCGGTCGGCATATTTCAGCTGCGCCTTCATGCCGGACGCGCCGAGATACATCTCCGCCGCCACACCGGCGTTGCGGAGGTCGGCGACGATTCTCTGGTAGTCGGTCATGCGGGCGCGATCCATGACGGTGACGACAATGGGGCCTGGCGCGGCTTCGTCGCCGAGCTTGCCGACAGCCTTCAGCGCGGCGGCAAGCCGCGACACGCCGACGGAGAAGCCGGTCGCCGGCACGTCCTCTCCGCGGAAGCGGCCGACGAGGCCATCGTATCGCCCACCCCCGCCCACAGAGCCAAACACGACGGGTTCACCCCTCTCGTTGGGAACCTCGAAAGTGAGCTGCGCTTCGAAGACGGGGCCGGTGTAGTATTCGAGGCCGCGGACGACAGATGTATCAACCAAAATACGATCGCCTTCGTAGCCCGCTGCCTTGGCTATCGTTGAGATCTCGGCGAGTTCGTCAATGCCTTGGAATGCCAGTTCGTTCTCTGCGAACCGCTCCGTCATCACGCGGCATATCTGTATGTTGTCGGGATACTCGATCACGACGTCTCGCCCTGCGTCATCAGAGGCGAACGCTCTGACCGACGCGACCACAACGGAGTCGCTTGGTGGGTTGTAGACTCGCTTCTTTCCGGCCGACCACCAGCTGACTAGACCCAGAACGCGGTCGGCTTTGTTACGCGCGAGGCCAGCGCCCTTCGTGAAGTCGCCGCTCTCGTCCTTACGGCCTTCTCCGAGCAACTGGCGCACGCCCCCCAAGCCGAGCCGGTCCAACTTGTCGATCGCACGAAGGACCGTAAGCTTTTGGCGCTCGTCAACGACGCCGATCGCCTCCATCACGCCATCCAGAACCTTCCGCGAGTTCACCTTGATGACGTACTGCCCGCGCTCGAAACCCAGCTCCTCCATCGCATCCGCGGCCATCATGCAGATCTCGGCGTCGGCGGCGGGCGACGACGAGCCGACCGTATCCGCGTCGAACTGCATGAACTGGCGATAGCGCCCCGGTCCCGGCTTCTCGTTCCGAAAAACCCAGCCGGCGCGGTAGGAGCGGTAAGGTTTCGGCAGCCGTTCAAAATTCTCCGCGACGTAGCGGGCGAGCGGCGCGGTCAGGTCGTAGCGGAGCGAGAGCCATGCTCCTGGCTTCCCTGTCGCGCCTTCGGCGCTCCTCGCCTCTTGTCCGTCCTCGTCCTGGAAGGAGAAGACGCCCTCGCCCGGCCGGTCCTGGTCCGGCAAAAATTTCCCGAGCGCTTCGGTGTATTCGACGAACGGCGTCTCGACCGGCTCGAAGCCGTAGCGCTCGTAGACGCGCTTGATCTTCTCCATCATCCGCTCGACGGCGCGGATATCCTCCGGCCCGCGATCGGCGAAGCCGCGCGGCAACCTGGGTTCGAGCCTGTTCTTCTTGTCGGGCATGTTCGGATTTTTCGGGCTGGATGGCGCCCGACATATTCGAGGCGGGCGGCTTCGGGCAAGGTACGCGTTCCATCCTTCTCGCGGCCGGCCGCCGGCCCGAGGCTTGCGTCGGAGGGAGCGGGGCGCCTGAAAAGTGCCTCGCAAAGTAAGTGATGGCGCCCTTCAGGCGCCCCGCGCGGCGATTACGGCCTTCGACTCGTCCTCGTCTTCCGTCCCTTCGATCCTTCGACAAGCTCAGGACCGAAGGGCCATAACAGCCGACAACATCCGGCAGAGCGCTCGTAGTGGCGCTCGGGGGACCCTTCCGAAGACCGCCGAGTCAGGTCCGTCCGGCGAACCTGCCGCGGCGCCGCCCGCACCGTCCGCCGAAGCGTCAGAGACGCGAAGGCAGACCCTTCCCATGAACGCTCCGGTCGCGACACGGACCCTCCAAGAAGGGCGGTTGAGGGATTGTAGAGGAGGAATTGAGCCCGGGCATAAAAATCGCCACGGCCCCTTCCTTCAACCGATTCGTGGAAGCGTCATCCTCGGGCAGCCCTCGGGTCGCCCGAGGACCGAGGAGGGCCGCAGCGCGATCGAAATGGTTCTCGGGTCTCTCCTTGTGCCAAGCCTCCGTGAGGGAGGGGAGGGAGAGAGTGTCCCGAGCTTGCGAAGGGCGGGAGAGGGAGCGCTGCGGCCATCCACCCACCTCCCCATCATCCGGTCGCTCCGCGACCACCTTCTCCCTCCAGGGGAGAAGGTGTCCCGCCCTACGTCTGCGAGGGTCGCGGGCGGCACCTCGGCGCGCGCGATCTCAGGCGGCGATGCGCTCGATGTACCGCCTGAGGCATCCGGGCCAGCCGCCCTCGCCTGCGACCGCGGCGTGCAGCTGCTCCCAGCCCTCGCCGTGCCGTTCGAGGTTGCGGTGCTCAAGCTCGACTCGCGTGCGTTCCGCCGTCTCCGCGATGAACCGCACCTCGACCTCGCTCGTCTTCTTCTTGTCGGACTCGATCTGCCATTGCGGATTGATGTCCCAGCTGAAGACGACCCGCTTTGGCGGGTCGTAGGCGAGCACGCGGCCCCAAGAGCATTCGCTGCCGTCGGTCCCGCGGTCGTAGATGCGCCCGCCGGCGCGCGGCTCGAACGTTCGCTCAGCGATATCCACCTTGAGGAGGTTGTACTCGCGCGGGAACCAGCTCCCGAGGCCCTCCGTGAAGAACGAGAACGCCCGCGCGATCGGCGCGTCGACGACGACCTCGACGCGGATCGGCGCGGGGGCTTGGGCGCGTGTCGCCGGGGCCGGAGTTGCCTGGGCCTGGGTTGCTTGTACTGTCATTTGCCTTGCTCCTTACTCTCTTGTTCGACGGCCGCCTTGTAGGCGGCAAGCGCTCCGGTCCAGAACCGATCGAGATCGGCGCGGAGGGCGGCGAGGCCGCTCAAGTCGATCTGGTAGATGCGGCGATTGCCTTCGGGGCGGTCGATCACCAGCCGTGCCTCCCTCAGCACCTTGAGATGTTGCGAGACGGCCGGGCGGCTGACCGGCAGCCGCTTGGCAATCTCGCCGACGG
>JBOHKB010000373.1:0-5229 GCA_050728815.1 Propylenella sp. | reverse complement strand
CGCCGCCGGCAAACCCAAAATGGTCGCCCTGATCGCGGTTGCCCGGAAGCTCCTCACCATCCTCAACGCCATCCTCAGAGACGGAAGACCATGGCAAACCGCTTGACTTCCAACACAGTCGCTGAGGAGCGAGGGCGTAGCGCCCGAGCCTCGAAGGATGGTCCAGATGGCGTCTTGGACGCGTGCGGTGCGTGCTTCGAGGCTCGCTTCGCTCGCCCCTCAGCATGAGGAGGTCGGGCGACCTCCAGGTGATCACCTCGGCCGAGGCAGACATCAGTACCTCTCGAACCCCCGCTTCAGCTCCCAGTCGGTGATGCGGCGGTCATATTCGAACTGCTCCCAGCGCGCGGTGTGGACGTAATGCTCGATCACCTCGTCGCCGAAGGCGGCGCGGAGCATCCTGGACTTCTCCATCAGCTCGGTCGCCTCGCGCAGCGTCTTCGGCACCTCGCGCAGGTTCTTGCCATGATAGGCGTCGCCAACAAAGGCCGGCTCAAGTTCGAGTTCCTCCGCGATGCCGGCGAGCCCCGCCGCAAGCAGCGCCGCGAAGGCGAGATACGGGTTGAGGTCCGCGCCGCCGATGCGGCATTCGGTGCGGATCGCCTTCGTCTCCTCCCCGCAGAGGCGGAAGCCGGCCGTCCGGTTGTCGCGGCTCCAGATCGCCTTCGTCGGCGCGAACGTGCCGACTTGAAAGCGCTTGTAGGAGTTGACGTAGGGCGCCAGGAACCACGTGATTTCGCGCGCGTACTTCAGCTGCCCGGCCATGAAGCCGCGCATCAGCGCCGACATGCCGTGCTCGGCCTTGGCGTCGAAGAAAAGCGGCGTCCGCGCGCGCAGGTCCCATAGCGACGCGTGAATGTGGCTCGACGAGCCGGCAAGCGAGAAATCCCACTTCGCCATGAAGGTGACCGCCTTGCCGAGGCCGTGCGCGATCTCTTTGACGCCGTTCTTCAGGATCGCGTGGCGGTCCGCCATCTCCAGCGCATCGGCGTAGCGGACGTTGATCTCCTCCTGCCCCGGGCCCCATTCGCCCTTGGAGTTTTCGACCGGGATGCCCGCGCCTTGCAGCCCCTTGCGGATGGCGCGCATCACGCCCTCCTCCTTGGTCGTCTGCAGGATGTGATAGTCCTGAATGTAGTGCCCGGCTGTTGCGAGATTGGCGTAGCGCTTCGCCCGCGCCGTCTCGTAGGTCTCGTCGAAGAGATAGAACTCGAGCTCGGAGGCGAAGAAGGCGCGCATCTTCTTGTCCGCCAGGCGCGCGATCTGCCGCTTCAGGATGGCGCGCGGGCTGTGCGGAACGTCCACGTGGTGATGGTCGAGCACGTCGCAGAGGACGAGCGCGGTCGCTTGAAGCCACGGCAGACGCCGGAGCGTCGCCATGTCCGGCTTCATGACGAAATCGCCGTAGCCCTTCGCCCAGTTGGCGGCCGCGTAGCCGGGCACCGGCTCCATGTCGATGTCGTTGGCGAGGAGATAGTCGCAGCCATGCGTCTCCTCATGCGCCGATTGCACGAAGTACTCCGCCTGAAAGCGCTTGCCAATAAGCCGGCCCTGCATGTCGACGAAGCAGGCGACGACTGTGTCGATCTCGCCGGCGGCGACTGCTTTCTTTAGTTGGTCGAATGTGAGGTTGCCCGCCATGCCACTTCTCTTCAGGTAAAAGACGCCGGCCGCATGAAGCGACCGGCTGATGTTGCTAGGCACCCTTCAGCGAAGCACGCCCGGGCTCAGCTGTAACGATAGGGCGCGCCGGCCTTCTGCATGTCCGCGTTGTACTGCTTCAGGATCTCGACGACCTTCGCGTTCCGAGGGCTCTGGGCGGAGATCTCCTCCCAGAGCTTGTGCGCCGCGTCCTCGACCTGCTGCCATTCCGCAGCGGGGATCGTCGTCAGCGCGAGCTTGCCGCCGATGCGGTACTTCGCCTCGCCCGCCCAATACCAGTGGAGGCGGTAGTAGTGCGAACTGTCGATGCACATCCTGTAGAGCGCCTGCAGATGCTCCGGCAGCGCATTCCATTTCTCGGTATTGACGAAGTAGGAGCCCGCCCAGGCGCCCGAGATCGGGTTGGTCAGGTAATACTTGGTCGCTTCCGACCAGCCGACCGTGTGGACTTCGGTGATGCCCGACCAGCAGACGCCGTCCAGCTCGCCGGTCTGCATGGCGGGAGTCACATCCTCATAGGGCAGCGTCACCGGGACGACGCCGAACTGCGCGAGGAACTGGCCGGCCGTCGGGAAGGTGTAGACGCGGAGCCCCCGGAGATCGGCGAGCGACCGGATCGGCTTGGTTGTGGAGAAGTTGCAGGGGTCCCACGAGCCGGTGCTGAGCCAAGTGACGCCCTCGATCTCGGAATAGGCCTCCTCCCAAATCTCCTTCAGACCGTACCAATGCCACAGCGCCGGCACATCGAGCGAATAACGGGAGGCAAAGGGGAAGTAGGCAGCGAACACCTTCACGTCGACCGGCGAGGCGGCCGAGTCGTCGTCGCTCTGCGCCGCGTCGATCGTTCCGGCCTGCACGGCGCGGATCAGCTCGCCCTGTGGCACGAGCTGATCGGCGGTATAGACCTCGATCACCATTTCCCCGTTCGCCGCCTTGTTGAACTGGTCGATCGAGTTCTTGATCACGTGCTCGGCGAGCGCCGGACCGGAATAGGATTGCAGCCGCCAGGTAATCGGGCTCTGCGCCTTGACGTGAGGCGCGGCGAGCGTCGCGCCGGCGGCCGCGGAAGCCGTCGTCAACGCGGCCTTCTTCAGGAACTCTCGCTTGTTCATCCTGTCGAGCTTGCTCATCTTCCCTCTCCCGTGTTGAATAGAACCTTTCTCGCTTCCCTTCCCTCTCTTCCGCAGGCAGTTCACCTCGCGCGGCGGCTGCTATCGCCCCGAGTACAGCTCCGGCAGCCACAGGGCGATCTGCGGGAAGACCATGATGATGATGACCGAAATCGCCATCAGCAGGAAGAAGGGCACGATCGATCGATAGATGTCGATCAGCGTGATCTCCGGTGGCGCCAGCGCGCGCATGAGGAAAAGGTTGTAGCCGAAAGGCGGGGTTATGTAAGCGATCTGGCAGGTCATCGTGTAGAGCACGCCGAACCAGATCGGATTGAAGCCCAGCTTTATGACGAGCGGGATGTAGAGCGGCGCCACGATCACAAGCATCGCCGTGTCATCCAGGAACGCCCCCATCAGGATGAACGACAGGAGCATCATGATCAGGATCGACCAGGGATCGAGATCCCAGGTGTTGAGCAGCAGGTCCTCAATGGCCCTGATCGCGCCGAGGCCGTCATAGACCGCCGAGAAGCACAGCGCCGCGAGGATGATCCAGAGAAACATGCAGCTGATAAGCAGCGTCTTACGCGCGCATTCGTCGAGCACCCGCCAGGACAATTTGCGCTCGATTGCGGCTGCGATCACGGCAAGCAACGCGCCGACCACCGAGCTTTCAACGAGGCTGGTCACGCCGGTCACGAAAAGGCCCATCATGATGCCGAAGACGGCAAGCGGCACCAGCCCTTCGCGGAGCAGCGAGAACTTCTCGCCCCAGGTGACCGCCGCGCGCTCGGCCTCCGGCAATGCGGGCCCCAGCTCGGGTCTCATGAGGCAGCGGACGTAGATGTATGCGGCGAAGATCGCGGCCATCATCAGGCCCGGGAAGATGCCTGCGAGCCAGAGCTGCAGGACCGGCTGGCGCGCAATCATGGCGTAGAGCACGAGCACCACGCTCGGCGGGATCAGGATGCCGAGCGACGAGCCGCCCTGGATGACGCCGGTCACCATCCGCTTGTCGTAGCCGTGGCGCAGGAGCTCCGGCAGCGCCACCGTCGCGCCGATGGCCATGCCGGCGACGCTCAAGCCATTCAAGGCCGCAATCAGCACCATCAGCCCGATCGTGCCGAGCGCAAGTCCGCCGCGGACCGGCCCGAACCAGACATGGAACATCCGGTAGAGGTTGTTGGCCATGCCCGATTCGGACAGCATGTAGCCCATGAAGATGAAGAACGGCGCGGTGATCAGCGGATACCAGTTCAGCACTTGGAAGCTGGCGTTGAACGGCATCTCGAAGGCGCCCTCGCCCCACAGCAAGAGCGCAGCCGCGGTTCCCACGAATCCGATCACGCCAAACACGCGCTGCCCGGTCGCGAGCAGCGCCATCATCGACGCGAACATGAAAATCGTGATGAACTCCGAGCTCATGCGATCGGCTTAGCGCGCGCAGCAGCAAGGTCCTTGAAAAGGGTCGATATGCACTGAAGCAGCATCAGGAAGATGCCGATCGTCATGACGACCTTGATCGGCCAGAGCAGGGGCGCCCAGGCCGAGTAGTTCTGTTGCTTGTAGACGATGGCGTAGTTCGTCGAAGAAATGCCGCCCATGAACAGAACGACGAGGTAGAAGATGATGAAGAGGATGGTGAATGCGTCGGTTACCGCACGCTTCTGCGGAGACAAGCGGCTGTAGAAGACGTCCATGCGGACGTGGGCGTCGTGCTGAAGGGCGTAGGCGCCTCCGAGGAGATAGTAGGCCGAGAGGATGAACTGCGACATCTCGAGCGCCCAGTTGACCGCGGCGCCGGTGAACAAACGCGACAATGTCGAGGCGAGAAGCACCGCCGCGAGCACAAAGAGGAGATACATCGCGAAGCGCCCGACGATGCGGTTCATCGCGTCGACGGTGCGGACGTAGGCGCGTATGGCCGATGGCATCGGCTAGGCGGCCCGGTTCACAGCGCGGCGCGCGAGCATGCGCGCCAGCCGCCCTCGGCGTTCTCGACGGCAACGGAGGATGTTTGCCGGGCGCTCCGCGGTCGTCTCAGCGCCTGGCCGCAAACACCGCCTCCCGCCTCAAGTAGTTCTTGGACATGCCCCGGAGCGAAATTGGACCAGTCGCCCAGAATGGTCAACCACACCCCGCGGGCCGCGTCCGAACCCCGTCAGGCGGCGGCGCCCCCTTCGCTCATGCGCTCGAGTAGCGCGATCAATCCCCTCAGGATCGCCGTTGGCGGCGGCGGGCAGCCCGGTATGTGGAGGTCGACTGGCAGCACCGCCGAGACGCCGCCGGCAACGGCATAAGAGCCGGCGAAAATCCCGCCGTTCCGCGCGCAGTCGCCGACCGCCACGACCCACTTCGGGTCGGGCGTCGCGTCGTAGGTGCGCTTCAGCGCCTCCGCCATGTTCTTCGTAACCGGGCCGGTCACCATGAGCACGTCGGCGTGGCGCGGCGAGGC
>JBOHKB010000372.1:0-21386 GCA_050728815.1 Propylenella sp. | reverse complement strand
CTGACGCGCTCGGCACCCTCCCCGCAAGGGGGAGGGAGAAGGCGCACTGCGTCCGATGAGCGGCGCAGAGAATCTCGCCCCCTGGCTTGCGGTCGCCGGGCTTGGCGCGTTCCACGGCATCAACCCGGCGATGGGCTGGCTCTTCGCGGTCGCGCTCGGCATGCACCGCAAGAGCCGCGCGGTCGTCTTCGCATCGCTCGTCCCAATCCTTCTCGGCCACGCCGCGGCGATCGGCATCGTGCTCTACGCCGCCGTCGCGCTCGGCCTCTTTATCGAGGAAGGATTGCTCACGAAGGCGGGCGGTATCCTCCTGATCGCTTGGGCCGCGTGGCACGTTCTCTACGGCCACCGCCATCGCGTCCGCGTCGGCATGCAGACGGGCCTTGTCGGGCTCGGCTTCTGGTCGCTCTTGATGGCGACCGCGCATGGCGCCGGCCTGATGCTCTTGCCCGTGGCGCTGCCGCTCTGCCTCGGCGGACCGGGCGCCGAGCTGACCGCGAGCGGCTCGCTCCTCGCCGGGCTTGCCGTGGTCGGCGTTCACACCGGCGCCATGTTAGCCGTCATCGCAGCAATCGCCATCGCCGTCTACGAATGGATCGGGCTTGCCTTCCTCCGCCGCGCCTGGATCAACCTCGACTATCTGTGGAGCATCGCTCTCGCGGCTAGCGGGGCCTACATGCTAACCGCATGACTCAAAAAATGACCGAGGCACAGGCCGGCTGGTTCTGCCTCACCATCGTCTGTGATAAAGGTTCGTCGATGACTCGCGTGGAGCGAGGAAGACGCCGAGCACGCAAGGATCGCGGCTGAGATGATCGCGCTCGAACGAGGGAGGCTCGCCAGGCAGGCGGCGCAGGTCGCCGCCTTTCTCCCGCTCGTCATTTTGATGGCAGGCCCGGTCTTGGCCGAGGAACCGGACGGACCGGAGGGCTGGTATCTTGAGGGGCACTCGGCGCTTGGGGAGCAGGGGCCTTTCAGCGCCGACGAGTGCAAGGATGTGTTCCGGATTGCGGAGACCGCACTCCGTCGCGAACGTCCGGCAACCGAAACGTGGTCGTTGTACTGCGTCTACTACACCAAGTGGCACCGGGTCGTGATGGACGTGCCCGAGGACGGTTTGTGGGCGATCTCCAGGCCGTTTCTCACGCTTGAAGAATGCATGCAGTATATCGCCGACAGCAAGGACGATTCCTCGCTCACTCGAAACTATTACTGCACGCGGCGCAATCCGAGCGACCCAATCTATTCTGGCGACTGACCTGGCTGCACAGCAAAGAGGCCAATGACTCTAGCCAGCGGGCCAACGAAAAAAGCAGGGAAATCCCCTTTTGTGATTTTGACGAAGAACCCAAAGGTCGCGGGTTCTCGGCCTTGCCGAAATAGGTTTCGTCAACCTCAACGGGCTTTCCCTCGCCGCCGATCGGGCCGGCCTTGGGATCGGCCGTGCCTTCGCGGATGCGGTGCGCCATGAACCAAGCGGCGAAGCGCTCCCGTGCAGTCAAGTATGTAATCAGGAAACCCTGCCTACCGGCGGAAGCGGAACAGCCGTTCGTCCTCCCAACGCCCGTCGCGGTAGCGCCAGATATGCAGGCCGAGGGCGCGGATGCGCGACAGGCGGAGTTCCGCCGCGACCGCCTTCTGCGTGCGATGCGCCTCTCCTTCGCTCACGTTGATCTGGATCGTCACGTGCGGCTGGAAGCCGGCCCTGTCCGGCTCGGTCAGCCACGGCCACCATTCCTCGGCGAGCCCAGCGCGAAGCTGATTGAGCCGCGGCGAATGAAGGAGGATCGCAACGCCGCGCTCGATCGCCTTCACGCCGACGCCCCCGATGTCGAACGGCTTTTCCCCGGCCGCGACCTGGGCGAGGAGCGCCCTGATCTCGCGCCGGCGATCCTCGGGCAGGCGATAGAAGAGCGTGACGTGCGCCGGCACGAGATTCCTCTGGGGCGGGTAGTAGCGGCGGCGGAGCGCGTCGAGCTCGGCAAAGGCCTCGCCGTCCATCTCGAGCGTGAGCACGAGCGAAGCCGGGCTTTGTTCCACGGCCATCTGACTCTCTCTGTCGAGCCTACACCGCTTCCGGCCTCCACTGGCCGAGCGCCTGCACGGTGGCAGGCACGTCGGCGAGCCGATTGACCACGGTCATTGCGCCCGCCTCCATCAGCGCCTCGGCGTGCCCGGGCCAGGTGTGCGAGGCACCGGTGAAGCCGACCACCCGCATCCCGGCAGCGACGCCGGCGGTAACCCCGGTCGTAGAATCCTCCACCACCAGCGCCTCGGCCGGATCGATCTCGAATACGCCCGCCGCGTGCAGGAATACGTCCGGGGCCGGCTTTCCGCGCCCGCTCCCGACCTCCTGCGCGGAGAAGATGTAGGGACGGAAGCGATCCCAGAGTCCGGACGGCGTGAGCGAGGCGCGCAGCCTCTCGCCGCGAGAGTTGGAGCAGATGCAACGAGGGTCGTCGAGCGCGTCGAGCATCTCGTGAACGCCGGCGATCGGCTGCACCTCAATCGCCAGGCGGCGGTCCGTCTCCTCCTTGGCGCGGCGGATCAGCTCATCGGGAACGGCGCGGCCGATTTCTTCCCCGACGGTGCGGAAGATGCGTTCGGTCGTGAAACCGGCGAAACGAAGCGCCAGCTCCTCCGGCTCGACCTCGTAGCCGATATCGCGGAGAAGCTCGGAGTCGATGCGCGCGGAAACGATCTCGGAGTCGATCAGGACTCCGTCGCAATCGAAAATGATGAGCATGATGCGGCCCGTTTATCAGGCTTTGGCGCAGCGGCAAGGGAAACCGGCGGTTTCCCGGCCATTGCGGCTGGCCTGCAACGCCCACGTGCCCTAGATTGGTCTAAGGAGGTTTCGGCGGGTTCTTGAAATTGAAGCTTATCGGCCAGGCGGAAGATCACGTCGACGTGCGCCTCACGCTCGGAGAGCTTGTTCTCCTGCGCAACGTATTGAACGAGATCTGCAACGGCATGCAGTTCACCGACAACGATTTCGCCGCGATTCTCGATGCGCAACGGTCGGAGGCCGAGGACCTCTTGATGCGCGTCAGCA
This sequence comes from Propylenella sp., assembly GCA_050728815.1. Lineage (GTDB taxonomy): Bacteria > Pseudomonadota > Alphaproteobacteria > Rhizobiales > Afifellaceae > DASWJZ01. The sequence goes on along the minus strand of JBOHKB010000372.1, from coordinate 18,331 downwards.
GCGCCATCGAGCGGCTGAAAATCCTTCCGGAATAGGCGCTCATGCGGCCGGCCGGCGCTCGCTTGCCCGGACCGGGCCGGGATTCTAGGGTGCGCGGCCTTTCGCCAACCGGGAGTTTTTGAACGGTGCGCTTTGTATCGACCCGCGGCGAAGCGCCGGTTCTCGGCTTCCGCGATGTCGTGCTTGCCGGCTTGGCGCACGACGGCGGCCTCTACGTGCCCGAAACGTGGCCCACGTTGACGCATGACGAGATCGCCGGCTTGGCCGGCTCCTCCTACAGCGCAATCGCCCAGAATATCATCAGCCGCTTTGTCGGCCAGGAGATCGCCCACCGGACGCTCCGCCAGATCATCGAGGACGCGTATGCGACCTTCCGGCACGACGCTGTGACGCCGCTTCGCCAGATCGGCTCGAACCACTTCCTGCTCGAGCTTTTCCACGGTCCGACGCTCGCCTTCAAGGACCTGGCAATGCAGTTCCTCGCCCGCCTGATGGATCACCTGCTGAAAGAGAGCGGCGAGCGGCTGACCATCGTCGGGGCGACCTCAGGCGACACCGGCGGCGCGGCGATCGAGGCGTTCCGCGGGCGCGAGCGGATCGACATCGTCATCCTGTTCCCGGAGGGCCGCGTGTCGCCGGTGCAGCGGCGCCAGATGACGACGGCGCGCGAGAAGAACGTCCGCGCGATCGCGATCAAGGGAACATTCGACGACACGCAGGCGCTCGTCAAAGGCATGTTCAACGACCGCGCCTTCCGCGAGCGGACGCGGCTTTCCGGCGTCAACTCCATCAACTTCGGCCGCATCGTCGCGCAGATCGTCTACTATTTTGCCGCTGCCGTGGCGCTCGGCGCCCCACACCGAGCCGTGACCTTCACGGTGCCGACCGGCAATTTCGGCAACATCTTTGCGGGTTACGCGGCAAAGCGCATGGGCCTGCCAATCCAGGGTCTCGTCGTCGCCACCAACGTCAACGACATTCTGCACCGCACGCTGACGAGCGGTCGTTACGAAGTGCGCAGCGTCACCGCGACATCGTCTCCATCGATGGACATACAGGTTTCGTCCAACTTCGAGCGGCTGCTGTTCGAGGCCGAGGGCCGCGACGCCGGCGCTGTCCGTCGACTGATGGCGGGCCTGGAGCAGTCGCGCACCTTCACGCTGAGCGACGGAACACGCACGGCGCTCACCGAAGACTTTTGGTCCAGTACGTGCAACGAGGCGGAAACCGCGGCGACGATCGCGCGCGTCCGGGAGCGCACAGGCGAGCTGATCGACCCGCACACCGCGGTTGGCGTTGCCGTGGCCGAACGGCACCTCGGCGTCGTGCCGATGGTGACGCTCGCGACCGCCCACCCGGCCAAGTTTCCCGAAGCAGTGGAGCAGGCGACGGGCGAACGGCCCGAACTTCCGGGCTGGGCGAAGGCGGCAATCGCATGCGAAGAGCGCTATGACGTGCTGCCGGCAGACCTCAGGACCGTCGAGGAAGCCGTCGAGGCGCGCTCCGCCGCCACCAGGGTCACAGCCTGATGGGCGTCGAACTCTCCCACCTGAAGAACGGCATCACCGTCGTCACCCACGATATGCCGCACCTCGAGAGCGTGGCGCTCGGCGTCTGGGTCGGGGCGGGAGCGCGCTCGGAGGCGGCGAGCGAGCACGGCATCTCGCATCTCCTCGAACACATGGCGTTCAAGGGCACGCGCCGCCGTGGCGCGCGCGACATCGCCGAGGCGATCGAGGCGGTCGGCGGCGAAATGAACGCCGAGACGACGGTCGACCACACGACCTACTACGTGCGCCTCCTGAAGGACGATCTTGCGCTCGGCATCGACGTTCTCGGCGACATCATCTGCGATCCGGCGCTCGACCCGGCGGAGCTCGCGCTCGAACAGCACGTCATCCTGCAGGAAATCGGCGCGGCGCACGACGTGGCCGAGGACTGGGTGTTCGAGCTTTTCCAGCAGGCTGCGTTTCCCGGCCAAGCGATCGGCCGCAGCGTGCTCGGCACGCCGGAGACGATCCGCGCCCACACCTCCGACACCTTGCGGGGCTTCCTCGGCGCCCATTATTGCGGGCCACGGACCATTGTGGCCGCCGCCGGCAACCTCGCTCACGGCACGGTCGTGAGGCTGGCGCAGGCGCAGCTCGAGGGGCTGCCGTCGCGATCCCCGCCCGCGTGGGAGGCCGGGAGCTACAAGGGCGGCGAGGGGAAGGAGACGCGCCGGGTCAAGGAAGCGCAGATATTGCTCGGCTTCGCTGGCCCCTCCTTCACCGATCCTTCCTTCTCCGCCGCCCACCTATTCTCGGCGATTCTCGGCGGCGGAATGGCCTCGCGCCTCTTCCAGGAACTGCGCGAGACGCGCGGCCTGTGCTATTCGATCTATTCGTTCTATTGGCCGTTCACGGATACGGGCCTTTTCGGCATCCAGACCGCGACATCGGAAGAGGACGTGAAGAAGCTCGTGCCGCTCGTGCTGAACGAGCTCCGCAAGATGACGGACGGCGTGACCGCTGCCGAACTCAGCCGCGCCAAGGCGCAGCTTCGGGCGGGGCTGCTGATGACGCTCGAGAGCCCGATCGCGCGGGCCGGCCAGCTGGCGCGGCACGTGCTCATTCATGGCCGAGCGCTGACCCTCGAGGAGACGCTCGAGAAGATCGACGCCGTCACAGCCGACGACCTTGCGGAGCTTGCGGCAAGCATACTCGGCAGCGCGCCCACACTTGCCGCTATCGGACCCGTCCGGTCGCTGCCCGGCGTCGACGAGATCGCCGCGCAGATGGCCGGACACAAGGCGGCGGTGGGCTGGTAGATGGCCTTTCTCCGCGCCACCACCTCCTACGAGGCGCCGGCGATCCAGGGCGACGGGCTCTTCCTGCGCTCGCCGAGCATCGCCGACTACCCGGCCTGGACGCAGCTCAGAACCGAGAGCCGCACCTTCCTGACCCCGTGGGAGCCGACTTGGCCGGCCGACGACCTGACGCGCACCGCCTTCCGCCGGCGCATCCGCCGCTATCAGGCGGAAGTGCGCGAGGACCGCGCCTATCCGTTCTTCATCTTCCGGCAGACGGACTACGCGCTTCTCGGCGGCATCACGCTCTCCAACGTAGCGCGCGGCATGACGCAGACCGCGACGCTCGGCTACTGGATGGGCGAGCGCTACGCCAATCGGGGCTATATGACGAAGGCGGTCAGGGCGATCGCGCCGTTCGCCTTCGGCGCACTCAACCTGCATCGGATCGAGGCCGCCTGCCTGCCGCACAACGCCGCCTCGATCAGGCTCCTGGAAAAGGTCGGCTTCCGCCGCGAGGGCATCGCACGCGGCCTCGTCTGCATAAATGGCCGATGGCAGGACCACGTGGTGTTCGCGCTCCTGACGGACGATCTGCTGCCATAGCCGGCTCTCCACACGCGCCGGAAACGCCGGTTTCCCTCGGATTTGGCCGCTTGTGAACGGCTTCGCTCGGCTTTACAGCTTCATGACACTGATTTGTTGCGGAGACCGCGTGTTGCGCGCTGGACCCATTCTCAAGCGCCTCGTATTCGCAGTTGCCGCGATTTTCCTTGCCGGCCGCGCGCTCGCGCTTGAAGCCGTCTCGCTGCCGCTCGCAGCCGAGACGGTGGACCTCGCCGGCGCGATCGAGCGCCACTTGAACCAGGGCGAGCGCATCCAAGTGTCGACGGCGCCCGGCGCCGACGGCATCGTGCGCCGCATCGAGGTGCGCTCGGAGAACCCTGAGGGTACGTCGGACTGGGCGGTGTTCGCGCTGGCGAACCCCTCCGACGAGCAGATCGACCGCCTGCTGGTCGCGCCCCACTACCGGATGGTCGGCTCCGGTCTGATCTGGCCCGATCTCGGGCGGCAGCGCATCCTGGCCGTGACGCCGAGCGAGGGATTTGCGCCGGAGCGCATCGAAAACAACGATTCCGACATCTTTCGCATCACGCTCGATCCCGGCGCGATCGTTACCTATGTCGCCGAGCTTAGCGACCCCACGCTGCCGCAGCTGCATTTGTGGCAGCCCCCCGCTTACGACGAAATGGTGAGCAGCTACACGCTCTATCGCGGCGTGGTGCTCGGAATTGCCGGCCTCCTCGCGCTTTTTCTGAGCGTGCTCTTCGTCGTGAAAGGAACGGCGATGTTCCCGGCAACGGCCGCGCTCGCCTGGGCGGTCTTTGCCTACATCTCCATCGATTTCGGCTTCTGGAGCCGCGTATTCCAAGGGAGCGGCGGGAGCGTTGAAACCTGGCGCGCCGCGACCGAAGTCGTGCTGGCGGGGGCGCTCGTCGTCTTCCTCTACACGTACCTCCACCTGCACCGATGGCACGTCCGCTACAGCCACGTCGCGGTGCTTTGGCTGCTCGGGCTTGCGGTGCTCGCCGGCGTGATCGCAGTCGACCCGAGCGTCGCCTCGGGCGTGGCGCGGCTGTCGCTCGGCCTGACGGCCGCGGTCGGGTTGGGCGTCATCCTCTATCTGGCGATCAAGGGGTTCGACCGGGCGATCATGCTGATCCCGACCTGGCTCGTGCTCCTCTTCTGGGTGGCGGCGGCGTGGCTCGCCGTCAGCAGCCGCATCGAGCATTCGGTGGTGCAGCCGGCGCTCGCCGGCGGCCTCGTGCTCATCGTCATGCTGATCGCGTTCACTGTCATGCAGCACGCCTTCTCCGGCGGCGCCATCGCGCAGGGCCTGATCAGCGACGCCGAGCAGAAGGCGCTGGCGCTTGTCGGCGCCGGCCATTGCATATGGGACTGGGACACGGCGCGCGACCGCATCGAGACCGGGCGCGAGATCGAACAGGTGCTCGGCTTCAAGCGCGGCGCGCTCGACGGCCCGGCGCGCAACTGGCTCGGCTTGATCCACCCGAGCGAGCGCGACCTCTTCCGCGCCGTGCTCGACGCCGTGGTCAACCAGCGGCGCGGCCGCATCAACCTGGATTTCCGCATGCGGGCGGAGGACGGCCACTTCCTCTGGTTCGCGCTGAAGGCGCGGCCGATTGTCGGCTCCGACGGCGAGGTGATGCGCTGCACCGGCACGATCGCCGACATCACCGACCAGAAGCGCGCCGAGGAGCGGCTGCTGCACGACGCGATCTACGACAACCTGACCGGCCTCCCCAACCGGCAGATGTTCGTCGACCGGCTCGAATTCGCGCTCACGCGGGGCAAGGTAGAGCGCATCGCATCGCCGAGCGTCATAGTCTTCGACCTCGACAATTTCAGGGACGTGAACACCGAGTTCGGCCATTCGGTCGGCGACTCGGTGCTCCTCGCGATCGCGCGGCGGATCGGCAGGCTGCTGCCGCAGCAGGACGCACTCGGCCGCCTGCAGGGCGATTCATTCTCGGTGATGGTTCTCTCCGAGACAGAGCCCGGCGCCATCGAGCAGATCGCGCGCGAGCTGGTCCGCAGCCTGAAGGCCGCCATCTCTGTCGGCGACCGCGACGTGTTCCTGACCGCCTCGGTCGGCATCGCACCCTCGACCAAGGAAGGGACTGCGGAGGAGCAGGTCCGCCGGGCGGAGGCCGCCGTCTATCAGGCGAAGCGCTATGGCGGCGACTACATTCAGTTCTACGAGCCCGCCTTCGGCATGCGCAGCCGCCGCATCGACCTAGACAGCGAACTGCGCAAGGCCCTGGAAGCCGGGCATCTCGACATCGTCTACCAGCCGGTCATCCGGCTCGAGGACAATTCGATCGCGGGATTCGAGGCGCTGACGCGCTGGGAGCATCCGCTGCACGGCCGCATCCCGCCGAGCGAGTTCGTTGCCGCAGCGGAGGAGAGTGGGCTGATCGTGCAGCTCGGCCTCTACGTGCTGGAGCATGCCGCGCGCGAGCTTGCCTCCTGGCAATCGGTGCTCGCGACCGATCCACTCCCCTTCGTCTCGATCAACGTGTCGAGCCGCCAGCTCCTGAGGCACGATCTCATCAACGACGTGAAGGCGGTGCTGGCGCGGACCGGCGTCGCGCCGGAGACGCTGAAGCTGGAGCTCACCGAGTCGCTCGTCATGCAGAACCCGGAATATTCGGCAAAGGTGCTGGCGCGCATCCGCGAGCTCGGCGCGGGCCTCGCGCTCGACGATTTCGGCACCGGCTATTCCGCTCTCGCCTATCTGCAGCGCTTCCCCTTCGACACGATCAAGATCGACAAGTCGTTCGTGCGCCCGAACGGCTCGCCGGCGCGCTCGGTGCTGCTCCGCTCCATCGTGACGATGGCCCACGACCTCGGCATGGAGGTGATCGGCGAAGGCGCGGAGACCGAGGCGGAGGTCATGGAGCTGATGGAGGCCGGCTGCGAATACGCGCAGGGCTTCGTCTACGGGCGGCCGATGACGGCGCAGATGGTGCAGCAGATGGTGCGCCGCCGGCCGGCGGTGGCGCGCGCAAGCTAGGCTGCTCGCACTCTCGATGCAGCGAATGAAGGCGAGTGGCGCTTGGCAAGCTCGCGGATGAGCGCCAACACGCCCGCCCTGCCGAGCGCAGTCGCACATGTTCTGGGGCCGGCGACCTGGTACGGATGGCTGCTGATCGGCGTCTTCATCTACCTTCTGAACGTCCAGGGGAACGTCGTCCCCTTTCTGCAGGAGGAGTTCGCGCTCAGCTACCGGGCGGTAAGCCTTCATTCGAGCGCCATCGCCGCCGGCATCATTCTCGTCGGCCTCCTCGGCGAGCGGGTGACCGGCCGCCTGGGCCGCCGCAAGACTCTCTGGCTGGCGGTCGGCGGACTTGCCGTCGGCACGATACTTCTCTGCCTCGCGCCGGCGCCTTGGGCGAGCATCGCCAGCTGCTTCCTGATCGGCATTTTCGGGACGCTGATCCCGGCCGTCGTCACTGCGCTCCTCGCCGACCTCCATGGCGAGCGCCGGGCGGAGGCCTATGCCGGCCAGTCGATCGTGGCTTATTCGTTCGGCCTTGCCGCGCCGCTCGTCACCGGCTTCGCCATCTGGCAGGGGCTCGGCTGGCGCTCGGCGGTACTTCTCGGCGCCGTCTTGGGCGTCGCGATCGCCCTCTGGTTCCGGCGAACCGCCATCATCGAACCGGTGCCGACGGCGCAGCAAACGGAGCGGAGACTACCGCTTGCCTTCTAGGCCTATTGGGCGCTTCTCGTCGCCTCCTGCGCGCTCGAATATTGCATCCTCTTCTGGGCGCCGGCCTTTTTCGAACGGATCGTGGGCTTCGCCCCGGCCTCGGCGGCGACCGCCGCGGCAGGCTTTCCGCTCGGCATGCTTCTCGGCCGGATTGCGCTCAGCAACCTAGTGCGACGGGTGGCGCCGCGCCGCCTGCTCATCGGCGCGCTAGCCATCGCGTTCGTCAGCTTCCTCGCTTATTGGGGCATCAATCACCCAGTCGCGGCCGTCGTGGGCGTGTCCATCGTCGGCCTCGGGATCGCGCCGCTCTATCCGCTGTCGACGACCTTCGGGGTCGGCGCGGCGCTGGAAGCCAAGGACGTTGCCAGCGTGCGCCTGGCTGTCGCCTTCGGCGTCTCGCTCCTGCTTGCCCCGATCGCGCTTGGCGCACTCGCCAACGATTTCGGCCTTGGCCCCGCCCATCTGGCGTTGCCGGCGCTGATCGTCGTCGCGTACGCCGCTTTCTTCGTCGGTGAGGCCCTACAGAGGCGATCCGCCGTCGTTGCGCCCGCCTGAGTACCTCCTGGAAAGGCCGCTTCGCTCAGCCGAGCGTAGGCCATTCACGCGTGGCCGGCGTCCATCGACAGCATCGCCGCCTCGATGCCGATCGTCGCAAGCGCGCGGTCGTATTTGGCGTCGATGTCGTCGTCGAACAGGATGCCGCCGTTCCCCTGGCTGTGCAGCCAGCCGTTCGCCTGGATTTCCGCCTCGAGCTGGCCGGGCGCCCAGCCGGCATAGCCGAGCGCAAGCAGAGCCTTGTCCGGCCCGCGCCCCTCGGCGATTGCGCGGAGGATTTCGAGAGTGGCGGTCAGGCACACGCCTTCGGCGATCGGAAGCGTGGCGTTCTCCAGAAAAAAATCGCCGGAATGGAGCACGAAGCCGCGGCCGGTCTCCACCGGGCCGCCGCGGTGGACACGCACTTTGTCGACGCCGCCGGGGAGGTCGGGCTCGTCCCGCGCCTGCACGATGTCAAGCTGCACGAGGAGATCGCGGAAGCTGACCTCCTCTGCCAATTTGTTGATGACGATGCCCATGGCCCCGTCGCCAGAATGCGCGCAAACATAGACGACCGAGCGGGCGAAGCGCTTGTCCGCCATGCTCGGCATGGCGATGAGGAAATGGCCGTCGAGGAAGCCTGATGCTTTTGCGCGCGTTCCCATTGACGAATGCTAGCAATCCAGCAGCAGATTAGATAGGCGCTTGCGCCGGGACGCAAAACCCTATGGCCGAGTGTTTACGCAAGCATAACCGGACTGCGGGCGATTTGATGACGGGGGCGCTTTTTCGCGTCGCGCTCGCCTTCGCGCTCACGCTTCCGGCTGCGGCTCACGCCGTGCGCTCAGATTGGGCGGCGGCTGACGCGGCGAAGATGCGCGTGCTGCTCGCTGGGCCGAGCGACGACAGCATCGTCGGCGGCATCGAGTTCGCGCTCGAACCCGGCTGGTATACCTATTGGAGGAATCCCGGCGAAGCGGGTGTGCCGCCTGCGTTCGATTTCTCCGGATCGGAGAACGTCGCCGACGTGGCGGTACTTTATCCCACGCCTGAGCGTTACGACGACGGAACGAGCGTCTCGCTCATCTACCGCGACGAGGTAGTGTTTCCGCTAGCGGTGACGCCCGCGCGGCCGGGCGAGCCGGTGACTCTCTCCGTGGAGGCGGTCTTCGGCGTGTGCAGCGAGGTGTGCGTCCCGACGCGGGCGAGCGCCGCGGCGACGCTTCCACCTGCCGCTCCGCACGACGCGCTGAGCGAGGCGCTGCTGGAGCGGTTCCTGGCGCGCGTGCCGAAGCCGGCCGAGCCCGGCCACTTCGAGGTGGAATCGGTCACGGTCGTCGACGAAGCGCTGCTGATAGACGTGCGCATGCCCGATTCGGCCTTTTCGGACCTCTTCGCCGATCCGCCCGAAGGCTGGTATATCGGCCAGCCGGAGTTCGTCTCCCGTAGCGACGGCGTCTCGCGCTACCGGCTGTCGCTCGCCGGCAGTCCGGAGGACGGCGAGGTTCGCGGGCAGACGTTCCGGTTCGTTGCAGTCGCCGGCGGCGAGGCGATAGAGGAAGCGATCGAAATCCGGTGACCGCGCCGATCGGCAGCCGAACTTCCAAGTAAAGGCAGGAGATTGTTCATGACCCTTTCCGTCGGGGACCGAGCGCCGGAAGCCGATCTCTTCATTCCGGGGGCAAACGGTCCGGAGAAGGTGCGGAGCACCGACCTCTTCGCCGGCCGCAACGTCGTGCTGGTCGGGATGCCCGGCGCCTTCACGCCCACCTGCCATCGCAACCACCTACCTGGCTTCATCGAGAACCGCGACGCGATCCTGGCGAAGGGCGTCGACGAGATCATGATCCTCACGACCAACGACACGCATGTGATGAAAGCCTGGGCGGAGGCGAGCGGCGGCAAGGACAAGGTGACCTTCGTTTCCGACGGCAACGCCGATTTCGTTCAGAAAGCCGGGCTCTCCAACGATTCCTCGGCGCGCGGAATGAGCATCCGCTCGAAGCGCTTCGCCATGATTCTGGAGGACGGCGTGGTGAAGACTCTGCTGCTCGAGGATCAGCCCGGCCAGGCGGTCATCAGCTCGGCCGCGCGGATTCTGGAGGCGCTTTAGCGACGCAAGGCGCCATGCCTGGCGAACGGAATAGGTACCTTCGGCAAGTCTGGACATTGTGTAGCCTGTGCTCACGTACGTCTACTTCGGCACCAACAACCTTCCGCGGGCCATTGCCTTCTACGACGCGACGTTGGCGCCGCTCGGTATGAAGCGCTGCATCACCGGCGACCCCGAATGGGATCGTATTGCTGCCGGCTGGGGTATCTACGAGGACGGCGGCCTGCGCGAACTGGCGTTCTGGATCGGAATACCGTTCGATCAACAACCCGCGACAGTGGGCAATGGCAGCATGGTCGCGTTCAGGGCGCGCTCGTGGAAGGAAGTTGACGATTTCCACGCTGCCGCGCTCGCCCACGGCGGTACTAGCGAAGGCGCGCCTGGCCTGCGGTTACACTATGCTCCCGACTTCTATGCCGCGTACGTGCGCGATCCTGACGGCAACAAGCTCGCGGCGGTGAGCCGTGGCTTCAGCGCACAAAACTGAGCAACTGGAAATTGGCCTCGCGGCCCGATCGCGACGTAGTTATTCGCGATCGCGTACGTTAGAGCGCCGAGGCCGCTGGAACGCCGAGCCGTTCGGAGGCTGCTCCTCCCTTCTGCCTCGACGTTGTTCCAGGTAGGGCGCCATGCCCTTGCGGGCGAGTCCGTCGGCGCGCTCGTTCAGATCATGCCCGGCATGCCCGCGCAGCCAATGCCATTTGACCCCGTGCGCCGCGCTGAGCGCGTCGAGAGCCTGCCACAGCTCGACGTTCTTCACCGGCTTCTTGTCCGATGTCAGCCAGCCGTTCCGCTTCCAGCCGTGAATCCACTTGGTGATGCCGTTCCGGAGGTATTCGGAATCGGTGTGCATCTCGACGACGCAGCGGCCCTTCAGCGCACGGAGCGCCTCGATCGCCGCGGTCAGCTCCATGCGGTTGTTGGTGGTTTCCGGCGCGCCGCCGAAAAGCTCGCGCTCGCGCCCATTGAATTCGAGCACAGCGCCCCAACCGCCCGGTCCTGGATTTCCCGAGCAGGCGCCGTCGGTGTGGATCACCACCCGCTTTTCCGCGCCCGTCACGTCGCGAGCCCGTAGTCGCCGGCGCTCGCCACCCGCTGATGGAAGCGCAGTTTTCGCAGATACTCGCGCGGGTCCTTCGGCGTGACCAGCGCGCCGGCCGGCACGGTCAGCCAATCGTAGAGCCGCGTCAGCAGGAAGCGGAGCGCCGCCCCACGCGCGAGCACCGGCAGCGTCTCGCGCTCGGCCTCGGTCAGCGGACGCACTGCCTCATAGGCCTGGATCAGCGCCCTCCCCTTGGTCACGTTGAAGGAATTGTCCGGCTCGAAGCACCAGGCGTTCAGGCAGATCGCAAGATCGTAGGCGAGGAGGTCGTTGCAGGCGAAGTAGAAGTCGATCAGGCCGGAGAGCCGGCCCTTCAGGAAGAAGACGTTGTCGGGAAAAAGGTCGGCGTGGATGACGCCCTCCGGCAGCCCGCCGGGCCAAGCCGTCTCCAGATAGGCAAGCTCCGCGGCGACAAACGCCTCCAGCCCCGGCTCGACCGCGTCGGCGCGCGCACGCGACATCTCGAAGAGCGGCTTCCAGTCGCTGAGCGAGAGCGCGTTCGCCCGGCGGGGCCCGAAGCCGCGGCCCGCCTCGTGCATTTCGGCGAGCGCGCGGCCAACAGCCGAGCAATGCTCGCTCCGCGGCCGGCGCACCCACATTCCTTCGAGGAACGAGACGATCGCGGCCGGGCGGCCGGCGACGCGGCGGAGCGCGTTGCCGTCGCGCGCCTTCACCGGCAGCGGGCAGCGGATGCCGCGCCCCGCGAGGTGCTCCATCAGCGCCAGGAAGAACGGCAGGTCCGCCTCGGCCACGCGCTTCTCGTAGAGCGTCAGGATGAAGGTGCCGGCTTCGGTGTGGAGCAGGAAGTTGGAGTTCTCCACGCCCTCCGCGATTCCCTTGGAGGAAAGGACGGCTCCGAGATCGTATTGCTTCAGCAGCCCGTCGAGGTCGGCGTCGCCGACGTCGGTGTAGACCGCCATGTCAGGCCGCGGCTTCGCGGAGCGATCTCGGAAGACTGAAAACGATATTCTCCTCGGCGGTGCTCACCAGTTCGACCTCGATGTCGTAGCGCTGGGCGAAGGCGTCGAGCACTTCCTCCACGATCACCTCAGGGGCCGAGGCGCCAGCGGTCACCCCGATCCGCTCCGCTCCGTCGAACACCGACCAGTCGATTTCCGAAGCGCGCTGGAGAAGCACCGCCTTCGGGCAGCCGGCGCGCTCGGCGACCTCGCAGAGGCGTTGCGAATTGGAGGAGTTCGGCGCGCCCACCACGAGCATGCGGTCGACCACCGGGGCCACGCGCTTCACCGCCTCCTGGCGGTTCGTGGTGGCGTAGCAGATGTCGTCCTTGTGCGGCCCGATGATCTTCGGAAAGCGCTTCTTCAGCTCGGCGACGATCTCCGAGGTGTCGTCGACGGAAAGCGTCGTCTGCGTGATCCAGGCGAGGTTGTTCGGGTCGCGCGGCTCGAAATTCTTGGCATCCGCCATCGTCTCCACCAGCGTTATCGCGCCCGCCGGAAGCTGGCCCATCGTGCCTTCCACCTCCGGGTGGCCCGCATGGCCGACGAGCACGATCTCGTGGCCGCGGCGATGGTGCAGGATCGCTTCCTTGTGCACCTTGGAGACCAGCGGGCAGGTCGCGTCGAGCACGAAGATGTTACGCTTGCCGGCATCCTCCCACACGCTGTTCGAAACGCCGTGGGCGGAAAAGACCACCGGGCGGCTCGAATCCGAACCCGGGATTTCGTCCAGCTCCTCGACGAAGACGGCGCCCTTCGCCTTCAGGCTCTCCACGACGTAGCGATTGTGGACGATCTCGTGGCGGACGTAGACGGGCGCGCCGAAGCGCCCGAGCGCCTCCTCGACAACCTGGATCGCCCGCTCCACCCCGGCGCAGAAACCACGAGGAGCGCAGAGCAGAATGTGAAGTTTTTGTCCGCGCATCGAATCCCGCCGCAGTTAGGGATGCCGCCCCTCTTGCGTCAAGCGTTCCGCCTGCGGCTCTTTCAGCCGCCGCCAGACGAATGCGGCAAAAACCGCCAGAAGTGCGGCGGCGAGCCCGTACCAGGTGATCGCGTATTGCAGATGATTGTTGGTAAACGAGGTTCGCGTCTCGCCCGCCTGCGGCACACCAGAGGACGGTGTGAACGAGGCGTCGAGATCGACGAAGAAATCAAGGATTGGCCGCTCGGCGGAATCAGCAGCAAGGCCCATCGCCCTGGCGATGCGGGCGGGATCGCGCGCGAAGAAGATGCGCTCCTCTGGCTTTGGTTCCGGCGTGAACCAGTTTCCGCTCTCGGGCCTGCGGATCAGCCCCCTGATCGTCTGGGGACCGACCGGCGGCGCAGCGTAGGCGTCCCTCTGGCTATCGGGCACGAAGCCGCGATTGATGAGGACAGCCGCGCCCGAGGTGGAGGCGACGAACGGCGTCAGCACCCAAAAACCCGGCCCGCCGAACGGACCGCGCGGACGGTCGAGTGAGGTGAAGACAAGCGCCTCGCGTTCCGGCGCGTATTCGCCGGAGAGGATCATCGGGCGGAACTCGTTCTCCTCCAGGAAAGCGCCGTGGTCGCCGATTTCAGAGAGGTCGCTAAAATCGACCGGCGCTGAGGACGGCCGCTCCTGCGCGCGCGCGATCAGGTCATTTTTCCAGGCGAGCCGCTCCACCTGCCAGTTACCGAGCGAGATCAGCACCACGAGCGCGGCAAGCACGAGGACAGCCGGCAGCAACAGCTCTTTGAGGCGTGCTGACATGGCGCGAAGTCGCCTCTATCGGCGAAGGCGGCCCTCCTCCGCCTTATGATGGAACTGCAGAGCGACCAGCACGCCCTTCAGGGGCCGGATCGAGCCAAGGCAGAGAACAAGAACAAGCGGCATCCACAGCACGAAGTGGAGCCAGATCGGCGGGCTGTAGGCGACCTCGGTCAGGAGCGCCGCGCCGGCGACGATGAAGCCGACGATGAGGATCGCGAAGACCGCAGGACCGTCGGCGGAATCGGCGAAGGAAAAATCGAGGCCGCAGGCGGTGCAGCACGGCTTGATCTTCAGATAGCCGTCGAACAGGCGGCCCTCGCCGCAACGCGGGCAGCGGCCCCTGAGGCCAGTGGCGATTGGGGGCTGCGGCGGGTAGAGCGCCTTGTCCTTTGGCATTGTCTCCTGCGCCCTTCGCCGGGCGGCCGGGCCCCGCCGTCAGTGGTATACGCCTCCCGCGTTCCCCCACACATAGATGCAGGTGAAAAGGAACAGCCAGACCACGTCGACGAAATGCCAGTACCAGGCCGCCGCCTCGAACCCGAAATGCTGCTGCGGCGTGAAATGGCCAAGAAATGCCCGGACCAGGCAGACGCTCAGGAAGATCGTGCCGATGATGACGTGGAAGCCGTGGAACCCCGTAGCCATGAAGAAGGTGCTGCCGTAGATGCTGCCTTTGAAGCCGAAGGGCGCGTAGATGTACTCGTAGGCCTGCACCGCGGTGAACGCCGCGCCGAGCACGATCGTCAGCGCCAGCCCCCATTTCAGCCCCTCCCGGTCGTTATGGAGAAGCGCATGGTGCGCCCACGTCACCGTCGTGCCGGAGGTGAGCAGCAGCAGCGTATTGACGAGCGGCAGGTGCCACGGATCGAGAACCTCGAGCCCAGCGGGTGGCCAGCTCCCGCCGGTGGCCTCGATGCGGGCATATTGCGCCGCCTCGTTGTAGAAGAGGCTGGCGTCGAAGAACGCCCAGAACCAGGCGACGAAGAACATCACCTCTGAGGCGATGAACATGATCATGCCGTAGCGGAGGTGGAGCTGCACGACGCGGGTGTGGTCGCCGCGATGCGCCTCCTTGATAACGTCGACCCACCAGCCGAACATCGTGTAGAGGACGCCGATGGCGCCCGGGGCGATCCACCACCAGCTCACTTGGCCGTGCATCGCGAAGATAGCGGCAAGCGCCAGCACGAAGGCCGAGACCGCGCCAATGATCGGCCAAGGGCTCGGATCGACGAGATGGTAGTCGTGGTGCTTGGCGTGCGCTTCAGCCATGGCGGTCCAACCCCGTTTTGAGCGGCGCGGCCGATCCTTCGGCCGGCGTCCTTCTACATGCTTTTTTCGACCGCGTCCCCGTTCGCCCGCGCGACCGGTTGTCCCTCTCCGGCGACCGGGAAGAACGTGTAGGAAAGCGTGATCGTGCGCGTCGCGAGAAGCTCGCGGTCGTCCGCGAACTCCGGAGAGACGAAGAACTGCACCGGCATTTCGAGCCGCTCGCCCGGCTCGAGCCTCTGCTCGGTGAAGCAGAAACACTCGATCTTGTTGAAATAGACCCCGGCGATGCTCGGCTGGACGTTGAAGGTCGCCGCGCCGGTGGTCGCGCTTCCGCTTGTGCTCTCGGCGACGAAATTGACGAGCGCCGTCTCGCCGAGCTTCAGCTCGACCTGCGGGACCTCCGGGCGGAGCGACCAGGGGAGCCCGGAGACATTGCCGTCAAAACGCACCACAATGCGCCGTTCGAGCGTGCGGTCGGACGCGGCGGATGCGCGCTGCGTCGCGCCGCCATAGCCGGTGACCTCGCAGAATATGCGGTAAAGCGGGACGGCGGCGTAGGAGAGCCCGACCATCCCGGCAACGAAGGCCATCAGGCCCACGGCGAGCACCGTGTTCCTGACCGGATCCTTTGCGCGGCTCATCCCCATTCCTGATGGCCTCTCAGAGCGGCCGGTTCATGATGCTGGGGCCCTGCACCACGGCCATGACATAGAACGCAAGCGCGAGCAGCGCGAGGACGATTGCGAGCGCGATCGAGCGTCGCCGCCGTCGACGCGCCTGCTCCGGAGAGAGCGCCCGCCGGGAAGCATGCTCCTCACCCACCGATCAGCCCGGCCGAAGCGGCTTCGGCGAGCCGCGCCGCAAAGAGCGCGAAGAGATAGAGGATGGAGTATCCGAACAGGCTGCCGGCGGCGCGGTTCTGCTCCGCTTCGCCGTAGCGCCAAAGGAGCGCCGCGCGGCGGACGAACTCCGCGCCGAGCAGCGCCGCGGCCATACCGTACAGCGGGCCGGCGAAACCCAGGAGCCACGGGAGCGCGCCGACCGGCGCGAGGATTGCGGCGTAAATCAGAATTTGCCACCGCGTCGCCTCCTCGCCGGCGACGTTCGGCAGCATCGGAATGCCGGCGCACCGGTAGTCGCCGCTGCTCAGCAGCGCGAGAGCCCAGAAATGCGGCGGCGTCCACATGAAGATGACGAGGAAGTAGAGGAGCGGTTCGAGCGACACGCCGCCCGTCATCGCCGCCCAGCCGATGACCGGCGGCAGCGCGCCTGCCACGCCCCCGATGACGATGTTCTGGGCCGTCCGGCGCTTCAGCCACATCGTGTAGACGACGACGTAGAAGAGAATGGTAAAGGCGAGGAGAGCGGCCGCGAGCCAATGCGAGGCAAGGCCGAGCATGGCGACGGCGAAAGCGGCGAGCACGATTCCGAAGCCGAGCGCGTCGGAGCGCTGGAGCCGCCCCGCCGGGATCGGCCGCCCGGCGGTCCGCCGCATCAGGCGATCGATGTCGGCGTCGTACCACATGTTGAGCGCGCCCGAGGCCCCCGCCCCCGCCGCGATCGCGGCGAGCGCGATCAGGGAAAGCACCGGGTTCAGCGCCCCTTGAGACGCGACCATTCCGACGAGCGCGGTGAACACGACCAGCGACATGACGCGCGGCTTCAAGAGCGCGAAATAGTCGCCGATGTCGGCGCCGCCCCAGTCCGCGACGAGTGCTTCGTTCGTGTCGTTCGCCAGCGTCATTCGGTTCGTCGACTCTTCGACTTGGCACTAACCTTCGATGTCGTCATTGCCTGACTTGTTCCGGCAGATCCACTCCGTCGCCCTTGCTGCAAGCGGAGCCGTCACGGAATGGACGCCGCCCGGGTCAAGCCCCGGCATGACGACCATAGAGAGCGATCGCCCAGTACGAATTCCCGCATCTGCCGTCACCTGATCTGCGGCAGCTCTTCCCACTGGTGGAACGGTGGCGGCGAGGGAAGCTGCCATTCCAGCGTCGTCGCCCCCTCTCCCCAGGGATTGGCGCTGACCACGCGCTTGCGGCTGAACGCCTCGAATATCCCGTAGAGGAACACCAGCCCACCGAGGGCCGACATGTACGAGCCCCAGGAGGAGACTGAGTTCCACCCTGCGAAGGCGTCCGGGTAGTCGATGTAGCGGCGCGGCATCCCGGCGACGCCAAGAAAATGCTGCGGGAAGAAGACCAGGTTCACGCCGATGAACATCAGCCAGAAATGCGTCCGCGCAATCAGGCTGTTGTACATGTAGCCGGTCATCTTCGGGAACCAGTAGTACCAGCCCGCGAAGATGGTGAAGACCGCGCCGAGCGACAGCACGTAGTGGAAGTGCGCGACCACGAAATATGTGTCGTGCATGGAGCGGTCGAGGCCGGCGTTGGCGAGCTGGATGCCGGTCACGCCGTCGATCGTGAAGAGGAAGATGAAGCCGATCGCCCATAGCATCGGCGTGCGGAACGAGATCGAGCCGCCCCACATGGTGGCTATCCAGGAAAAGATCTTCACGCCCGTCGGCACCGCGATCACCATCGTCGCGAAGGTGAAATAGGCCTGCGTATCGACGTCGATGCCCGTCGTGAACATGTGGTGCGCCCACACGATGAAGCCAATCACGCCGATCGCGACCATCGCGTAGGCCATGCCGAGATAGCCGAAGACCGGCTTCCGAGAGAAGGTCGAGACGATGAGGCTCACCATGCCGAAGCCCGGCAGGATCAGGATGTAGACCTCGGGGTGCCCGAAGAACCAGAAGAGGTGCTGGAACAGGATCGGGTCGCCGCCGCCAGCCGGATCGAAGAAGGTGGTGCCGAAATTACGGTCGGTGAGGAGCATCGTGATCGCACCGGCGAGCACCGGGAGCGAAAGCAGCAGCAGAAAGGCGGTGACCAGGATCGACCACACGAAGAGCGGCATCTTGTGCAGCGTCATGCCCGGCGCGCGCATGTTGAAGATGGTGGTGATGAAGTTGATGGCGCCGAGAATCGACGACGCGCCGGCGAGGTGGATCGACAGGATGGCGAAGTCCATCGCCGGGCCAGGCTGGCCGGCCGTCGAGAAAGGCGCGTAAAGCGTCCAGCCGCCGCCAACCCCGTAGCCTCCCGCTGGCCCCTCCATGAACATCGACATCAGGAGCAGGATGAAGGACGGCGGCAGCAGCCAAAACGAGATGTTGTTCATGCGCGGGAACGCCATGTCCGGCGCTCCGATCTGAATCGGGACGAACCAGTTGCCGAAGCCGCCGATCATCGCCGGCATGACCATGAAGAAGATCATGATCAGGCCGTGCGCGGTGGTAAACACGTTGTACATGTGCTTGCCGTAGTCGAGCGCTTCGCCCGCCGACACGCCGTAGACCATCTGCGCGAGGCCGTGGAAAATCTGGATACCGGGCTCGTGCAGCTCGATTCGCATCGCCACGGAAAGCGAAGCGCCGATGACCCCGCCGATGATCGCGAAGACAAGGTACATCGTCCCGATGTCCTTGTGGTTTGTCGCATAGACGTAGCGCTTCCACCC
>JBOHKB010000371.1:0-54749 GCA_050728815.1 Propylenella sp. | reverse complement strand
AAGTCCTGCAACTTCGATCGTCAGTGCGGAGAGGAGAGCGTTTCGAAAACGACGGGTGCTCGCATAGCCTTGGGCCAGTTCCGCCAAGCGCTGGTCACGCCGTGCGATGTCTCTGATTCCGATCGATTGACGAACCTCGTTGTTCACGCGGTTGTGGGAAAGGAGATAGAGGGCGAAGGCTCTCGCTGCGGTGCTACGGAGCGTGGCGTCGCCCACCCGCGGAATCCACTCGGCGAGGATCATCAACTCGAGCGACTCGATCGGCATGGCGGCACGGATTAGGCCGGCGAGAAACCGATCCTGCACGTCGCCCGGATCCATTCGCGTCACCAAGTCGCTCGATTTGAGCAAGGTGCCTTTGCTGCTGGTCGTTTGGCCGTTGCGCAACTCCAGCTTGGCGATCTCGATCAGATTTGGAAGGCGCACGACCGGATCCCCAATCCGGTTCACAATTGTCCGCAGAATCGTCAGATCGTCCCTGGCTCCCTCGAACGAGGCATCGCTCGGATCGGCCAGCACCGCAGATGCCGTTTCTTGCAGGAGCGCCTGAACATCGAACGCGCCAGCGGTCTCCGCCGATTCGAGAGCCAGGGCGTCAAGCGAGGCGAGTGCCTGAAGCAGGCTGACCTTCCTCGCGGAGCGGTCAACCGCGTTGCTGGCTGCCGCGAGGGCAATCGTGATTTCCCGGGTAAGCGCATCGATCCGCTGTTGCTCGGAAGCTACGTCCCGCTTAGCCTGAGCAAGTAAGGATGATGTCGTCGCCGTGAAAATCAGTAGCGCGAGCGCAAGTCGGGCGACAATGCTTATCGGCGCCTGGAACCTTCCTGTTCGCATGACCACTCCTGAACGTCGCCTATTCGGTGGCGGGCGGCTTTGTTACGGGTCCAAACAGAGTTTCCAGATTGCCGCCGAAGGCCGTGGCTGAAAGGCCGCCGATCTCACCGGCCCGTCTCTGCCAATGCGGATCGGGGAACCGTTTGAGATAGGGGACTAGCCACGCTACGCGAAACCCTTTCAGCTCCCCATCGGGGAGCTCCAGCTGCGCATGTCCGGAAACGCGGCTGACCTCAGAAGGATCATCGATTGAACGCAGGGCAAACGACACCATGCGACGGAGGGCATTGTTACATTCTCCGTACGGCTCTTGGTTGTTGACCTGCCCGATCTCGGCAAGCATGACCAGCGGCCCGACAGCCAGAATTTGATAGTCGCGCGAACGTCCGCCGCGGCGCATTTCAAGCGGCAGCTCACCTAACTCGCCCGCAGAGCAAACGGCCTCCTCAAACGTGTCCATCGTCCAGTCGAACATCGATTTGTCATCGACGACGAGGGCCACAGCGGCTACTGCGAGCGCGGCGAAGTACCGATGGTTGTTGTACCGAGTCGCCGGCCCAGTCTGCGTATCGGAATAGTGGCGGGAATCCTCCGCAAGTCGACGAAGCCAGGTGCTGATGGCGCCTCTCAACCCCGGCACTTCCACCCGGACATTGGAAAGCTGAAGGTAGCCGAATGCCAGGGCCGCGAGCGCCTGATCCCGGTTGAGCCTGCCCTGATCGCTCGGCAGTCGGTTCAATGCGTCGGCATCTGCCCAGGCCTTGAGCCACGCCAGGGCGCAGGCGGCGCTATCCGCGTTGTTCTTGGGCCTCCGGACGAAGGCGTTGGTTCGCTTCACAATCCCGCCCTGAAAGTCGCGCAGGGGCTTCACCAGGGCGTCATAGATTCGCGAACGCGTTGGATTGACACGAGATTTGGTCGGGTCGTTCGGCTCGTAACGGGACTGCGTCGGAAGTGCGGAGATGGGAGCCGGCGCGGGATCGCACTTCTCCAGGTCGGATTGAGTCACTCTACCGGCGGGAAGGTCGACGGAAAACGGCACGCGCAGGGCGAATGCCGGAGAAGTGGCAGCCGAGGCTGCCGCTCCCCAGAGGAGGAAAAGCAGAAATCTCACCGCCGCATGCTTGGGCATGGAGGCGAGGATACTAACCCGTGCGGCAACGGCGATCCAGCTTTCGTCAAAATTCACCCCTTACATGAGCGGCCTTTTGCACAGCATGCATCGTGTAGCGCTGGGTTGGGAATTTCTTGATGGCTGCGGACCTTGCATCCGGCTAACCATGTGACCGCGATGCCTGCCCTGGACAGACGAACCAATCTGCCGAGCCGTCTAGGAGCTGGCTTCGCGGCACGTCGCGTTCTGTTGGCATCTTCATTCTTGTTAGTCACCGGCGGCCCCGTGGCTACTTGGGCCCAGCCGGTCCCGGATCAACTCGGGGCAGAGATTGAGGAGTTCGATGCCATCATCGATTCGGAGCAGCTCGATATCACAACAGAGCTGGAAGAGCGGACGGGGCGGAGACGCGTCCGGTCTCGGATCGACGCTGCGATCCTTCGCATCAGGGAGCTGGTAGCGGCCGGTCGATACGGCGAGGCGGATCTTGAATTCCAGAAAGCGCTCGAACTCGTCGGAGACACAGACCCTTCCAGCTGGGTCCGTGTGATTCTGGAATGGGCCTCGGCAAAGATCCGGCAAGGAGACTTTGCTCGAGCGCAGCAGCTTTTGGATGAGGCAAGCCACGCCGAAGATCTGACCGGCAAGCAGCAGATCCGCATCGGCTCCCTCGTCAATAGGCTTACCGCGTCGCTCGACAAGACAGAGCAACGCCAAGCTCTCGAAGAAGTCCGTCAGCTTCAAGGCGACTTCGCGATTGACCGAGCGCGCCAGCTCGCCTCGGACCCCACCAACCTTTCGGCGCGCTATCTGCTAGCCGGCCTACTTCACCAGGCGGGCAACGCACAGGAGGCCGCGAATATCTACCTTGGACTGATCTCCGACTCGCAGACCGAATCCAAGCCGGAAGTCCGCCAACGATCCCTTGGGCGGCTACTACGTCTGGAACTCCAACGAGGCAACATAACAAGGGCACGCGAATATTTGTCGGCGCTCGAGCGCACAGCCGACAGTCCCTTGAAAGCAGACCAAATCGATGATGCACGTCAGCGACTGGCTGCGGCTCTCACGCGTGCGGAGAAGTTGCGATTGGCCGAGGCGGAGGCCGAACGAAAGGCCGAAATCGCCCGCTTGCGCGCGGAGATCGCCGAAGCGGATGGACTTCCCCCGCGTCAGAAGATCGTGCGTCTCGAGGCGCTGTACCGGGACAACCCGGATTCAGAGGATGCCGGAGTGGCCTTGGCGCGAGCGCACGCCTCCCATGGCCGCTGGAAGCAAGCGGATCAGATCTACCGGCAGGTCATCGGCGGAGATCCCTCCACGCTCCCTCCGCCTTTGTTGCTGGAGCGATCCGGCCCCGTCTTCGGACTTGTGGACCTCTATTCGCGCACAAATCGTCTGCGCGAAGCCGGCCGGCTTCTGTCCATGCTTGATCAGGCATCGCAGACGGCCGGCAAACCCTTGCCGGACCGTGGCCAGGTGCTGAACGAGCGGTTGGAACGAGCGCTTTCGCGACATCAGTTCTCGGGCTCAGCGACCGCCACTGCGGGCTATGACAGCAACGTGGCGGCATCCGAGTCGATCATCGATGACGAGACGGTCATCGGAGGAAGCGGTGGGCCCAGCACACTCGGTGGCTTCGATGCGCGCGGCACATACAGCTACCTGATCGGCGCGAACGGAGACAGGTTGACGCTCTTTGGTCGATTGAACGCCGTCCGGTACTTCGACGAAGGCAGCCTTGACCGTCAGCTGACCGACATCAGTGCAGGATACTTGCACGTCATCCCGGGCACGACAAACGAAGTCGGCGCGGGAGGCGGCTACAGGACACGGTTCATCGACTCGGACGCCTACCGAAGCGATGCGTATGCCTTCCTTTCCTTCAGCGGAGGCTTCAGGCGCGATTTCGACTACGGCGCGGCATTCATCGTCGAGCAGAAGTCGGACGACGATCCGGATCTCGAGGGGTACGGGTTGGAAGCACGGCTGGATGCCGCCTACGAGATCGTGGAGGACCTTTCTCTCCGCTCGAGATTCATTGCGAAGCGCTACGAGGTCGAAGAGCGGTCTGACAGCAAGACAGAATTCGCGATCAATCTCGGACTGCGAAAAGTGTTTGCGATCGGAGGGTGGGATGAATTCTACGCGGGAGCCTCGTATGCACTGGGTTATTCCGAGCACGATGCGTCTGCGGCTCCAGGCATTCCACCGCGGTCGGATGTCACGCACCGGCTGGAGGCCGCGATTGGGCGCGACTTCGCAGACGGGTGGCGCGCGGAGGCGAGCGCAAGCTATCGTGTCAGGCGCTCGAACATCGAAGCGCTCGACGACGAGACCTTGAGATTGTTCTTTTCCGTAACCCGCTATCTCTCCTATCCATGATTGCCTCGGCCTCTGCCTCCCGGCGGGAACAGATTGTGAGCGCGAGAAGTCGAGCGCTGCCAAAGATTTCAGGGCCGGCGGAAGTATCAGCAGTCGAGAAGGATAGAGGAGAGCGGTCGGTCAGCTTGAGCTCCGCTGCAAAGAAGTTTCGGGTCCCATTGACGGTGGTCGGCAAGGCCGTCGCATTTGTGCTTACGGAGGACCCTGGTGCGCTCAGATTTGCTGAAGTTGCCTTCCGCTTCCAGGGCATGGTGGTTCGCCACCGTGCGGAGATCGACAAGACGCGACTGGTCCTCGTTCGGGGCGATACCTATCACGCCATCATCTGCCGGCCCGATGCTCGGCTCGAGGCTACAGCAACGGCATACAACGCGAAGTCACGAATTCCCTCACAGGTGCTCTTTGGCGCGCTAATGTCGCCCTCCTCCGAGCCCAAGTCGGAGCCAAGGATCAATCAACGGCTCGCCCGCGTCTGGCAGAAGGCGGCGAGCCGCGCCAAGATTGCTGCGGCGTTATTCGTCGCCTTGGCTGTCATTGGTATCACCGGCTACCAGAAGCTCATTCTCTTCCATGCCAGCGGGTTCGTTACCTCGCCCGACATCGAGTATCTCCGCGCCGAAAGACCTGGCGTCTTCTACAGCTACATCACTCACCACGCGCGCCGCGTCGCTGCCCGGGAACTCATCGGGTTCATTCAGACGACCGGAGGCAAGACCGTCCCCGTCACATCGCCATGCGATTGCTTCATCGGCGATCTGCCGGTCCACAGCGGCAACTCTGTCTTCAAGGGGGCAATTGTCGCTCGGTTCATACCGCTCGACGCCGCAATGGAGATACGCGCCGCTCTCCCGCTGGCCATGTTGAGTGACGTGAGCGTCGGAGACGACATCACCATCAGGCTGCTGGGAACGAGTGCGCGTGCCGGGGCAAGGATCGTTTCGGTTCATCGGAATTCAATGCCGGCGGTCAGTCCGTCCGACATGACGGAAAAGGGCATTCCCGGCCTGGCCGCAGTCGTCGCCAAGCCGGAGTCCGAGCTTCTGCCAATGCTGATCGGAACGGAAGTGCAGGTACGATTTTCGCGCCTTCCGGCGATAATGCGAGCGTTGGGATTACCAGTATTTGATGATCCAAATCCGAACCGACCGAGGCGGACCTGACCTGTGAGCGGTTGTTCAGCTCAGAAGCGGCATCACATAGTGCCCGAACAGCAGCACTTTCAGGCAGACGGCGGTAGTCGCCAAAAGAAAGCGCATCACGCTCTCCGGTCATTGCCGGAGAGATACGGCTTCATATCTTAACCGATCGGAGCGCTGACTCCGACAGCTTTACCTTTCAGAGCAATTTCGGGCCCAATCGATTCCGGTATGGATAATAAAAGGTAAGGCGCTTCGCTACCGAGTTGCAGATTCAGTTTCAATTGCCTCCAGCGGGACAAGTCGCCAAGCGTCCTCCGAGATCTCGTTCCAGAACGTGTTGATCCTAACGCGGACGGGTTCCGCATAGTCCTGCAGCGTGAGCTCGCCATGTGGGCGGATGACCAGAATGACATAGCTTTTCAGCGTCGGAGCGCCTCGTTCCGTCGAATATTCAATCGGCGTGAAACGCTGCATGGAGATCACCGTGCCCTCCATTTCGCTGCGGCCGTTGAACATAGTGAGGTGCGATGGATCACCTTCTTGGATCGCTGCCGACTCCTCCACGGAAACCTGGGCGACTACAGTCACCTCCGAGTTCTCGGGCGCGAGAACCACGACGGGAGCGCCTCGTTGGAGAACGCTTCCGACGGGTGCCGTATTCGCAACCGCAACACAGTCACACGGACTGATGAGCGGGCGCGGAGTACCCTCCGGATCCTCGAGCTGACCGAGCACCTGACCGCGTCCGACCCTGGCGCCTCTTTCAAGCGGCGGGAACTCGGTGACGACCCCGTCGCTCGTTGCGCGCACGAAGATTGTCGCTGGGCTTCCAACGTAGCCGACCATGTCGACGATGTACAGACGCTTGTAGATCGCCGCTGCGACATAGAGGACCAGAGCGATGCCGCTCGCGGCAAGTACGGAGATCTTGGCGGCCCTCTTCAGAGGAACCAGGACGCGCGCTGCCCGAGTCGGGCCCTCGCTCGCCCTGGGCTTTCTCCTCTGAGTGAAGTTGTCACGTTTGAGGATCGAGAGCACGTCGCCCAATTGGACCAATTCCCCGGAAACGTACGCGCCTATCATGTATTGAAGGATGGAGAGACTGCCGGGGGAGAGTTCGACAAAACGACACCCGGTCCCTCCGAGCTTGCCTTCGTTATGAACGACTTCGCATGTCAGCCGCGTGGTGATCTCGATGCCTTCGGTGGGGAAGATGAGCTCCGCCTCGAACACGTCCCCAGGTTGGGGCCGCGGCCCGTCCAGCAGGACGCACATTCCTCCCACGGACCAGTTCGTCACGGTGCGCGTTACCCCATCGATGCGCGCCGTAATCGGCAGGCTCACCCGCAGGTGCTGGCGCTGACTTTCAGCTTCGTGGACGAGTGGATTTCGTGCGTCCATCTCACCCACCCGGGAAGTCAACAATGTCGCCCGGGAGCACCAGAGGCAACACGCCGATGACTGTGGCCAGGCTCACGACTAGCAGCCCCAGGGCCAGGGTGTGCATGTAGGCCGACGAAAGCGGCGCGAAGCGGCGGTAGGTGCCTGCCCCGGTGGAGCGAGGCGAGCTCGTATTCTGTCGCGTCCACTTCTGTCTATCTAAGCGGAAAAGAATATAGATTTTAATCAGTGAACCATAAACCTGATTGAAATAAAGAAGAAATGGATAGTAAACAGTGACTTGCTCGCGAACAGTCAAAAGAAGGACGGCTTGCAAATAACGTGTCAGGGCAACCCACAAAAGGTAGAGCGGCAGGACGAAAGGATCGACCAGGGTCGACAGCAGGATCACGACCACCGGTCCCATAAGGGTCGTCCACATGGACAGGCGCTGATCGACGATGCACCACCAAGTGAACAGCCCCATCGGCCGAGGTCCCAGACGAATGGCGCGGCCGCTGGTACGGAGCATGTTGCCGAACCAGCGGATCATCAGGGCTGTCGCCGACCCGAAGAAGCTCGGGTAGGGGGGATGTTCGACTGTGCGGATCGAAACATCGGGAATGTAGAGCATCTCGCCCCCGCGGCTGAGCACGAAGAACCAGCTGGACTTGTCGTCGCCGGTCAAGAACCGGATGCGGCCGAGGCGCCAGTGCTCGATCTCGTCGTGCTCCACCGCCTGAATGAAAACCGGGTCGGTTACTACTTCGGCGCGGAAAGCCGACATCCTCCCCGTCAGAGTCAGAACCCGCCGCGAGAGACCTACCGAGCACATAAGGATCTGCCTTTGCGCGAACCGCATGGCGTACCATTCGCGGAAGATCCGTGACCCGACTACGTCGCAGGTCTCGTCGGTGGTTAGCGCCAGCGCTCGGGGGAACATTGCGAAGAACGGAAGGGTGCCTTCCAGCACACCGGGTTCGAGAATGGTGTCGCCGTCGATAACGCAAACGACGGCGTCCCTAGGAGGCCGCAGCGATGAGATCGACCGGAAGGCTGACGCCAGAGCGTCCCTCTTCCCGGTCCCCGGAATACGGACGAAGCATATCCCTACATGTGGTGGCGGCTTGGCGGCGGCAAACAGTTGTTTGATCAGCCGCTGGTCGCCCATTTCGACGATCGACGCGACGATCGTCACAGGCGACGTTTGCGCAGCGGCCTCATCCAGCGCCGCCTGGTAGACGCGGCGGGTGGTCTCCGAGTCTATGCGAAAGCTGGTGATGAGGAGATAGACGTGGCTCGGACGCCCCGCTTCTCCCATTGCGTTCGCCCTGCGACGCCAGCGCGGAAACACCAGGCCTCTGTAGATGAGAGCGCGCGCCAAATGAACGAGCGCCCACCCATAACGCCAAAGGCCGACCACTCCGATAATGAGGATGAAGTAGGCTGACCCGGCGTCATAGAGCTCCGACGGAGCCACAAGGAGTGCCGCAGCAAGCAGCAGAGCGTAGACAAGCAAACCCGCCATCGAACCGCTTCTACGCGCGACGCGCCCCCAGACTTTTCACCAACAGATTCCGTCGTACGTGGACGCGCGCGGCAGGCGGCGCACCCGCACCAAGTCAATGACCGTGGTGTCTATTCCGACTTTCGAGAGTACTTCCTCGGCAACGGGACCGTTCTTGCCGATCACAATCGTGCGACTGTGTTGCACGAGTTCGTCGGCTTCTCCGACGAGCAGGTCCGACAGATGCGGCAGGTGCGCCCGCACGTATTCCAGATTGGTGCCCGTGAGACTCGACACGAAGACATTCGGGTCGAAAATGCGCAGGTCAAATCCCTTGCCAAGGAGGCGCTCGGCGAGTTCCACCAATGGGCTTTCGCGCAGGTCGTCGGTTTCGCTCTTGAAGCTCAGGCCGATCATCCCTACGCGGCGGGAGTTCGACTGCGCAATCATTTCAAAGGCTTTGGAGAGCTGCAGGTCGTTTGCCATCTGGGTAGCGTCGAGAACCGGCGTCGCCACGTCGAGCTGGCGCGCGGCGTGGCGAACTGCCCGAAGATCCTTTGGGAGGCACGATCCGCCGAAAGAGAAGCCAGGACGGAGGTATGCCGGCGAAATATTGAGCCGCGTGTCCGAGCAGAGGACGTCCATGACCTCCCAGCTGTCGACCCCAAAGGCCTTGCACACATTGCCTATTTCGTTTGCAAAGCTCACCTTCAATGCATGCCACGCGTTGTTGGCATACTTCAGTGCCTCGGCTCCTCGGATTGGCAGGACAGTCGGCGCAACTGGCAGGTTGCTGCATAGCTCCATCAGCATTGCGATGGTCCGGCCGTCCTGTCCGTGCTTGCCGAAAACAATCGTGCCTGGATTGTAGTAATCCTGGATTGCGGTCGTCTCGCGCAGGAACTCGGGGTAGTAGGCCAAACCAAACTGCCCGGCCTTCATTCCTGAAGCGCGCTCGAGCGCCGGAATCACGACGTTCTCGGTCGTACCGGGAAGAATCGTGGAGCGTACCACAACGGCATGGAACACCGACTTCTCGCGCAACGCTGCCCCTATGGTGTCGGCAGCGCGGACGATAGAGCTCGTGTCGAGCGATCCATTCGGACGACTGGGCGTTCCGACGCAGATCATAGAGAGGTCGGTTTCGCGAATCGCTTGCATTGTGTCGGAAGTGGCGGTCAACCGGCCTTCTCGCACCGCGCTTCCGATTGCCTGCGGTAGGCCGGGTTCGAAGATCGGGGACCTCCCGGCGTTGATCGCTTTCACCTTCTCTGAATTGACGTCGACGCTCACTACCTCGTGACCGTCGTTGGCAATGCACGCTGCGGAGACCGCGCCTACGTAGCCGATCCCGAACACGCTGATTTTCATTGAACTTGACCCCGTTCGCCGCTGTGCGAGGAGCAAGGCAGATGCCAGCCGCCGGAACCAATAGAGTGCGGCGGCGTGCCAAAAAGATGGCAGCCTGGCGGCGACTGAAAAGATTTCTTGGGATAGATGCGGTGTTCAAGTACCGCTGAAGCGACTGCCCGCCATTCCGTCCCGCCCCTCGCGCAATTTCACAGGGCGTTGGGCCCTGAGGCGAGGCAAGAAAAACGCCCAGAGGTAGAGGCTCAAAAACGCCGCCAACGGGATCACGACGAGGAGCCGTACCATGAAACTGGAATGAACGACGGTGTGGTTCTTGAACAACAGAATCCAGAGCCCGACGGGAAGGAAGGAACCTGAGGCAAGCAGAAAACAGGCCTTGTCGGCCAGCGTGAGCCGGCTGACCAGGATGTCGCAGGTGAGGAACAGGCACAGGCCAAGCGACGCCAAAATGATTCCGAAGGCCGCGGTTTCGCCGAAGACTCCAAGATGGGGCAAATGGGCGAGGAGGGCGTTGCCGAGGTCGGTAAATGAAATCGGCGTGATCACCTCGCCGCCGGCGCTTTCGGTCGTCCCACCCATGCGCACTGAGAGAGCAAAAAGAAAGGAAAGAAGGATCTGCTTCCCTAAGGGGTGGAAGGCTGCTGTCACGACCTGATGCAGGGCAAACATTCCTATCAAGGCGCTGGCGAAGGCGCCGACGGTGAGCGTCGTCCACCGCGTCAGCTGCCAAAGCGACATGGCCCTCGACGATCCGATGATGGCTCCGAGAGCCAGTAGGACGCAGGCCCCCACAGGAGCATAGCCGGTCAGGAATTCAAAATAAGCCGTCAGCAGCCCATACCCGATCGCGAGAAATACGGCTGTTCTCTCCGTCAGGCGGTTCAGCCATACGAGAACGCTCACGGCCATGAGAAAGAGCCCGACCACAAAGGCCGCAGGCGCCATGGTTATGGATTGGCCGAAATAGGGGATGCCAAAGAACGTGAGAAACGGGACGCCGATCAGCGCCAGCGCAACGTGATCCGGCCTCCACGAAAAGCTGCCGCCGCCCGACGGCCACACGGCAAGCAAAAGGTTCATTACAATCCCCAGCCCGAAGATCCCGTAGCACGAGGCTTTCAGGGTCACCCTCAGCTCGCGCACCGAGAGAAACTTCAGAAGCAGGATGGCTACCGCCCGATCTCCGTGCAGGTAGCGCAGATACCAGTTCGAGCCGCGAACCACGGTGTCGCCGATGAGGCGGTCCCTCAGCGCGGCGCAGTTCGATCCAAAATAGCCGGATGCGCCCTCCGTTCGGGCGCCCGCCAGCAGATAGAGAGCCGGATCGATGGTTTCCTGGGACGCCATATCGAAAATGAGGCAGTCGGTCGTCTGGTGGACGCCGAGGTCGCTGTTTCCGACCAAAGCCGAGGCGATCTGCAGGTCCCCCACCTCGAAGGCATGGCGCAGCGTTGACCGCAGCGGCTCTTTGTCGAGCGCGGCCAGGAGGGCGTTCAGCGCGTAGTTGCCCGACAGCCCAACGGCACAGGCAGCCGCCAACACTACGGCCAACTCACGGATACCAATGGAGTTGGCCGTCCGGAGGCTGCCATCGAAATTGGAGCGCTTGCGCAGGTTTGCGACGCGGGTGGCGACAAAACAGACCAACCGGCCGATCGCATAGCTTGCCGGCACAGCGAGCGTGGGAAGCTGGGAGATTGCGCCGATGTGATGGACGATGGCTGCATAGGCGAAATAGTCGGTAACCAGGCCGAGCAAGAAGGCGGGGAGGTGTAGTCCTGCCGACGGATCGACAGAGCGCGAGCCCCACCAGGCCAAGGCGGCCGTAGCCATCAAAAGAGAGGCGAGCCGGGCCGTGAACGGACCTGCGCCAAATTGGGTGACGAGAATCTGCAAGATCGCCATGTCGACGGCGACCAGCAGGACGGACCTTGTCGCGAGTGTTAACGGACCGGGCGCCCTCAGGCGATGTCCTCCAAATCCGTCGAGTGCACTCGTTGCGTCAGCGACTGAGTTCATTCAGTGACCACCGGGGCCGGACGCCCGAGGCTCAGGAGGCGGACTTTGGCCGGCGCGTGGTTTTGCGCCGCCGACTCCAGAAGCAGGGCTTCTGCGGCGTGGCGGTCCTGCGACACGATATCCCCCTCAAGATAGGCAAGCGCCAAAACGTATTTCGCCCGGGCACTGCCGGCAGCAGCGGCCTTCTTCAACCACTCAACCGCCTGCTCTGGGGACGCGCCTTGGACAAGCCCCTCGCGATGCAGGTTTGAGAGCTCGAGCATCGCTTCCAAGCTGCCCTTCTCTGCGGCCGCCCTGAACCACCGCTCTCCCTCAGGAAGATCTTGGACAGCCCCGAATCCGGTAACGTACATGCGGCCAAGGTCGACCATGGCGGCGGCGTATCCGCCGTTCGCTGCCCTCACCATGAAGTCGTAGGCAAGCGTCGAGTCGAGTTCCACCCCGAATCCCGAGGCGTAGGCGCGAGCAAGTTCCCAGTACGCTGCGGTGCGTCCGGTCTCGGCGGAACGCTGGTACCACTGGATCGCCGCGGCCGGATCCTGCTGCACGCCTATCCCGAACGCGTAGCAGCGCGCGACTTGCAGCATTGACGCGCCGTCACCTCGCTCCGCCAGCGAGAGGATCAGCCTGAACCCTCTCTCTCTGTTGAGCTCGATCTCCTCTCCCTCGATTAGTCCGATCGCAACTTTCCTCACAATCGCCGTTTGATCGGCGCCCGCGTCGATTGCGCGCAGTCCCCATTCAAGGCTGCGTCCCTCGTCGCTCTCGGTGACCTCGCCCTCCGCGTATGCTCGGGTCAGCCAGACCATCGCCGTCCTGGAGCCTCGATCTGCGGCGATGCGATACCAACTGACCGCTGCCTCCGGATCGTGCCCGACGCCCAGTCCGCCTTCGTAGGCCCGCGCCAGTTCGAGAGCTGCCGCTGAGCTTCCACGCTCGGCGGCGCGCTTGAGCATCCCGAAGCTGGCAGGCAGGTCCTTCGGCACGCCGCGGCCGTCGCGCAGCGCCTGCCCGTAGCGCAGGAGCCCTTCACCGGAACCGCGTTCAGCGGCGTCCGCGTAGAGTTCGACGGCGCCAGTCACATTCCTGGGCCCACCTATTCCGAGTTCTTGCATTTGTCCGAGCTTGACCAGGGCGTCGACAAACCCTGCCTCCGCAAGGGAGCCGAACATCTTCCGCGCTCTCGCAACATCACGAAATCCTGTGTTGGTCTGCCAATAAAACAGCGCGAGCTCGTAGGTCGCTTGCTGGTTGCCGGCTTCCGAGGCCCGCGTGAGCCAGCGCACTGTTTCGTAATAATTTGGAGTGCCGAAAGACCCGTCACGGTGAAGGCGGGCAAGCACGAGCATCGCCTGCGGTGATCCGGTCGCCGCGATTCGCTTTTCGAAAGTGCTGCGGGCCCGCTCATGGAGGTCTTCCACGTAGCTCCGGCTAAGCCCCTCGATTTCGCCCGAATCGACGTAGTGTGCGGTCTTTAAGGCGGCTTCGGGGACGTAGGCGGCGGCCTCCTGAAAGAGAGCGAGCGCTCGCCTCCGGTTCCGGCCCACGATTTCCCCAGATTCATGCAGTAGGCCCAACTCGTAAGCGGCTCGCGAGGAGCCGAGCGACCTCGCCCGTTCGAGAAGGTCTGCGACGTCGAAACGGTCCTCCCCGGGCACCTGGTGGCGTTTCAGCAGGAGCGCGAGGCGGACATAAGCCTCGTGCGCGGTGGATCCACCCATTTGGGCGGCCGCCGCAAATTTTTGACGTGCAGTCGCTAGCGCTCTGAGGGGATCCCGGCCGACCTGCGCTTCCTGCTCCGCCAGCTGGCCCTCAAGAATCAGGGCGATCGCCGGGCTGAACCGCCTCAGCTTTCTCAACTCCGGCGTCAAGTCGGCGACCGAGCCGCGCTCGAAGCGATCGAGCAGTTCCTGCGTGTAGGCGGGTGCGGCATAGGGAGAAACGTACCGCCAGTTCCAAAGTAGGGCGGCGGTGACCAGGCCATATCCCGCCGCAAGCACGAGAAGCGCGAATCTCACAGCTTTCATCCGGCGACCCCTTCGAAGATCAAAGGTGGCTAACAGTGCCGAGTACCTCCGTGCACGCATCTTCGGCCTAGAGCTCGCTCGCGCTGACCAGGATACCGGCGACGATCAGGGCAGTCCCGGCGGCTGCGCGTATCGACAGGGTTTCCCCTAAGAACATGGCCGCCAGAATCGGGACGGCCACGAAGCTGAGCGACATGAAGGAGTAGGCGCGGCTCAGCGGCGCACCCTGCAGCACCCACACCCACGCAAAGGTCGCAGCTGCATAGAGCAGAAGTGCGACTCCCAGCAGAAATGCAGCCTTCGGACTGGTCGCCAACGCCATGAGGTTTTGGGCGCCAAGCTCGATCGCGACCAACTTGAACAGCAACTGGCCCGCGACGATAGCCGCGACACAAGCTAGAATGGTTAGAATCTGCATCCGACTACACGCGGATGTTGGCCGCATAGATGAGGTTGACATCAGGGGCGGGGAGCCTGCATGGCCACCATCGCTCTTCGACCTCGTCAAAATAGTAATGGATAAGGGTCACGAGATTCCAGATAGAGTTTACGTGCTCCCTCGCCATCCAGTAATCGTACTCCATCCCGGCCGCCTCTGCACGCCGCCGGACCCCAAGACGCCGGCCGAAGCGCCAGAGGAAACCTGGGTCAGAAGGGAGAACAAGGGACACGATCCCGCTCGGCTTCACGACGCGCGCCCACTCTCTCAACACTTCGTGGGGATTGAGAAGATGTTCCAGGACGTGTGCGGCGATCAGGCGATCGAAGGCATCGTCCGGGAAAGAGAGCCGTGACGCGTCCTCACGCTGGAAATCAAAGCGATGATCCGCACCGGTCTTTCGCCTCGCCTGCTCTAGCATATGAGGGTTGCCGTCCGTCATTAGATAGCGGTCGAATCCGTGCCGGACGCTGGCAAAGTGGATTCCGGACCCCGCACCTACCTCCACGACACGCGGAAAATGGAGCTTTGGGGAGAGCATAGCCTCCAGCACATGGTGGCTATGGGCGAGCACGCGGGACGACAAGTTCTTGGAGTAGTTGAGGGTCTCATAGTTCTGCTCAAACTGACGCAGATACGCATCCCAATCGGGCTCCACCCTCATTCGCTTCGCCGCCACGACATTCCCCCACACCATTGTAGTCAGCCACCAGATCGGCAGCAGGTCGCCACCGCCCCTCGGCTATCTAATAGATTCAAAGGATCGTCAGGAATAAGGCGATGGGCCTCTCTATAGCGAGCGTCCCAACCTCAGGTCTCAGCCGCAGGTTCTCCTTAGTTCAAAAAGCCAGATCACAGGCGGAAATCCGTGGTCACCAACGGCTGCACTGAAGGGATGTACGGCTGGTGCGGAGATCTGATTGTTCTGCCATCTACTCGGAGATGGGGCAATCGGTTGTTTGGCGCAACCGCCGCGCCGGTGACGGTTTGGCGGGATGTTCCTCCGGGCTGAGGCAGATCGAGTCACTCGATCTGCCAGGCAGCAACGCGATGGAGGATGGCCATGAAACATCATGTCGGTCTGGACGTGTCGTTAAAGGAGACGTCGATCTGCGTTGCTGCGCGCACCGAGAAAACCAGCACATTTATGATGCTCACGCTTTGCGCTCGCCGCCATCCTTCTCGTTGCCAGCGCGTTCGCCTAACCATACGCGTCCCATGAGTCGCATTTGCTCGCCGCGTCGCCTAGCGCGGCGGACTTTTCTAAGTCAGTCGGCAGGTTTGTGGGTAGGATATAGGTCGAAGTGTAGCACATCCTCGCGCGTTCCTAGCTTGCTGTAGAGCGCAATGGCGGGTGACATCGCCGCGGTCGGCCTGCACAAAGATTACGTATGCGCCGCGTTTGGCGGCGATTCCCTTCAGCTTCTCGATCAGCCTCGTTGCGATGCCCTTACGACGGTGCTCGGTCGCCACGGCGAAGTCGTAGATGTAGATTTCACGGCGCTGGGCGAGACGTTGGCAGCTTCACTCATATTCCCACCGCCGCCACCCCCTTTCCGATTGAGAGATGCATCAAGCGTGGCCCAGCCTCTCGAATCTGCCGGCACATTTGAAGCAGCAAGCCTGCCGTCTAAGCGTCACTTCGACCGGCTCCGCCGCATCACGACAAGCTCCGCAAGCTCATCAGCAAGTTCGCTCCGATGCAATCCCTCGCGCGGGAGATACCCCATCTTCTCCTCGACGTCTGCGATGGCTTCCGCCAGGCGGCCGTGCAGGCGCAGAGATTCAATAGTGGCGGCGCCCTCGCGCATCTCCGCCGCTCGCCGCGCCCCGTGCTTCAGCACCCGCTCGATTGGTAGCGGGCGAAATGCGGCCAGCCGAGACCCGGAAAAATCCGGCTGAGCGATTTGACAACCTGGTCGAGACACCCCGATAGCCCATTCGACGCCGCGATGGCATCAAGCATGGCATCATTATCGTTGCCAAGGACAGCTTGCCTCGTGCGCCGGCCGGAAGCGATATTTCGGCCTTTTGGGGTGAAACGGCAAACCACTGGAGGGCATCAAAACCTCGAATCGAAAACAGGTACTGTCAATAAGAGCCTCGCTGAACTGGCTTCTTCAGAGATCAGGAATCCTCCGGAACGACCTCGCGGGCTCGGCGAACGGAGGGTAGCAGCACGACGGCCAGCAGGAGGAGCAGCATCACTATCAGAGTCGCGCTTATCGGCCGCCTGAGAAATGTCGACGGGTCGCCGCCGGCAATGATCATCGCCTGCCTCAACGCCTCCTCCATCATGCGTCCGAGCACGAATCCGAGGATCAGCGGGGCCGGCTCGAAGTCGAGCTTGCTCAGCGCATAGGCGAACACGCCGAACACTCCCATGATGATGATGTCGGCGATAGCGCCGTTGATGGAGAAGACGCCGAGGCAGCACAACAGCACGATCGCAGGAAACAGCAGCCGATAGGGCACTCTGAGCAGGCTCACCCACATCCCGATCAGCGGCAGATTGATGACCAAAAGCATCAGGTTGCCGATCCACATCGAGCTGATCATCCCCCAGAACAGATCGGGGTTGTTCCGGATCACCTGCGGTCCGGGAATGATGCCGTGGATGGTCATGGCGCCCACCATGATAGCCATTACGGCATTGGGAGGGATGCCCAGCGTCAGAAGCGGAATGAACGAGGTCTGAGCGCCGGCGTTGTTGGCCGCCTCCGGGCCCGCGACGCCCTCGATCGCTCCGTGGCCGAAGCGCGAGGCGTCCTTGGCGATCTTCTTCTCCACCGTGTACGAGGCAAAGGAACCGAGCACGGCCCCGTTGCCGGGCAGGATGCCGAGCGCGCTGCCGAGGCCGATGCCGCGCAGGATAGGCAGGGCCGATTGGCGCAGCTCGGCCGGCCCTGGCAGCAGCCGGCCGATCCTCGCGCGCACCACGCCGCGCACCACGGTGTGGTCGAGGTTACGCAGAATCTCGCCGATGCCGAACATACCCATGCCGATGACTGCGAAGTTGAGCCCGTCGTCCAGCTCGCGCAGGCCGAAGGTCAGCCTGAGCTGTGCGGTGACGAGGTCGGGCCCGATGGTTGACAACAGCACGCCGATCAGCACGGCGATGATGGAGAGGAGTATCGAGCCCCTGGCGAGCACCGTCGCGAACAAGAGGCCGGTCAGCATCAACAGGAAGTATTCGGCCGGGCCGAACATCAGGGCGAACTGGGTCAGGGGCCTGCCGAGGCCGGCGACAATCAGCGTCGCCACGCATCCGGCGCAGAACGAGCCGATCGCAGCGATGCCGAGCGCGATGCCGGCGCGTCCCTGCTTGGCCATTTCGTGGCCGTCGAGCACCGTCACCATCGAGCTCGCTTCGCCCGGAATGCTGAGCAGGATCGCGGTAGTCGAGCTGCCATATTGGGCGCCGTAATAGATGCCGGCCAGCATGATTAGTGCGCTCGTAGGCTCCAGATCGAAGGTAACCGGCATGAGGATTGCGATCGTGGCAATGGGACCGATGCCGGGCAGCACGCCAATGAGCGTACCGAGCAGGCAGCCGAGTAGGCACAACGCGACATTCTGGAGAGACAGGGCGACTGAGAAGCCGAAGCTCAGATTGGAAATGAGCTCGGTCAATCCCAGCCTCAGATTCTCAATGACGTGCCCGGGACTATCAGGATCGGCAGCGACAGATCGAGTAGATATCGAAACAGCAGCACGCAGAACGCTGTAATCGCCAGTGCAAGCACGACGGTCGAGCGAAGCCGGGCCTCTGGCGTCGCGTAGCTTGCTAGCACCAGGCTAATCGGTCCGGCGATGGCAAGCCCCAGCGTGCGGATCGTAAGGGCGAACAAGACAATGGCCGCGCCAACCAGCACCGGCCCGCGAAGTGACATATGCGTCAGCGGCTTGCCGTCGCGGACGAACGACAGCGCGATCAGGAGAAGGCCGCCAACACCGATGAGAACCGCAACCCACCGAGGAAACATCGCCGGCCCCATTTTATGCAGCGTGCCTTGGTCCATGTTGCGCGTGCCCCAGACCGCGACAGCGGCGAGCGCGATGAGCGCCAGGCCCGATAGGAGGTCCCTGGGCGCGCGGACGCGGGGGCGATCGTGATTCATGCCCGGTGGATCGGCTGCCAAGGTTTCGCCTCCTCCCCGCGAGGCCAATCTTCACAAAAAAGCCCGGTCCAGGCACGCTGGACCGGACCGCATCATGTTACGCGACGCTCCACCGTTGGGCCTACTCGACCTGAACGCCGGCCGCCTTCACGCGTTCGCCCCATTTTTCCACTTCGCTCGCCACGAATGCCGCCGTTTCCTCCGGCGAGCGGACGGTCAGCGCGCCGTTGGCGGCGAGCTTGTCGCGCGTAGCAGGGTCGTTGACCAGCGAGTTTATCGCCTCGTTGAGCGTCGCGACAATGGCCGGATCGGTGCCGGCCGGTACGAAGAAGCCGACCCAAGACGAGGCCTCGAAGCCTGGATAACCGCTCTCGGCGAACGTCGGGCAATCCGGCAGGTTGACGTAGCGCTCCGCGGCCGCCACGCCGAGGCACACGATAGTGCCTTCTTTGATCTGGGCCACGGTCGGACCGGCGGCGGTGGCCGCCAGGGCGTCGACCTGGTTGCCGACGACAGCCTGGATGGCGGGCGCACCCCCCTTGAAAGGCACATAGTCCACCTCGACCTTTGCGACGTCCTTGAGGAAGGCGAACATCGCCAGATGCGACCCGGAACCGACGCCGGCGCTGCCGAAGGTCAGCCGCTTCGATTTGGCAAGGTCCAGGAATTCCGCCAGTGTGTGCGGCTTGCTCGGATGCACGTCGAAGGTCTCAGGCGCCGAGACAGGGGCGGCCAACGCGATCAGGTCGTCGGCAAGCGAATAGTCGATCGTCTTGTAGAGCGTGGCGTTGATTGCAACGGCTGTCGTGGTCACCAGCACCGTGTAGCCGTCGGGCGCGGCCCCGGCCACCGCGCGGGCGGCGACGTTGGAGGTCGCTCCGTCCCGGTTTTCGACGATCACCGGCTGGCCGAGCTTGTTGCTGACATGCTCGCCGACGATACGCGCCACCGCATCGGCGTAGCCGCCGGCGGCGAACCCCACGATGAACGTGATCCTCTGACTGGGATAGTCCTGCGCCCACGCCGCGCCCGTTGCCAACGCGGCGGCAAGAACCGCGTATGGGCCTGCTCGTCTGAAAATACTCATAGCGTGCTCCTCCCGCTTTTCATCGCTCAGTCTCTTGTCACCTCTGTTCTCAGTCAACACGAAACGCCGATACGGAACTTCACAATCCATACTAGAATTGTGTGATGCTCAGCCTTGCATCCGGCTCTGTGTCTCTCGAAGCCTCCAGAATCGACCTCTTGACTTCAGCATGCACCCCATCTACAGTATACACACAGAGATAGACTTTCATATCGAATTGAAGGCCACGAAATGATTGATCTTTACTATTGGACAACGCCGAATGGGCACAAAATTACGATTGCGCTTGAGGAAATTGGTCTGGAATATCGGATTTTTCCTGTCAATATTCGTAAGGGCGAGCAGTTTAATCCAGAATTCCTCCAGATAGCCCCGAACAACCGCATTCCAGCGATCATCGACCAGGTTCCCGCCGACGGCGGAGCGCCGATTGCCATGTTCGAGTCGGGCGCGATCTTGCTCTACCTCGCCGATAAGACCGGGCTGCTGATCCCGACCGAAATCCGCGGCCGCGTTGAGGTGCTGCAATGGCTGTTCTGGCAGGTGAGCGGCCTCGGTCCGATCGCCGGAGAGAACCATCGCTTCGGCATCAATGCGAAGGAGAAGAACCCCGCGGCGCTGGAGCGGTTCGTGCTGGAGACCAATCGACTCTATGGCGTGCTCAACCGCCGCCTTGCCGATCGGGAGTTCGTGGCCGGCGACTATTCGATCGGCGACATTGCATGCTATCCGTGGGTCTTCCGCCACGAATGGCAGGGACAGGACCTGGACGACTTCCCGCATCTGAAACGCTGGTTCGAGGCGATCAAAAACCGGCCAGCGACGAAGCGCGCCTATGCGAAGGCCGACACGATCAACACCCAGCATACGCTGACCGAGGAGGCGAAGGCGGCCCTGTTCGGGCAAACGGCGGAGACCATCGACCAGGTACTTCTGCGCAAGAGGAAGTAGGACCGCCACAGGCGGCTCCGCGTACTATTGCGGCTCGATCCCGGCCGCGTCGGTGATTTGCTTGAAGATATCGTAGTCGCCGCGGAGCCGCGCGCCGAACTCTTCTGCGCTCATCACGGCTGGGTTCATGTCGAGATTGGCGAGCTTCTCGGCCACGTCCGGCGACTTGATGGCCTCGCCGAGCGCCTCGTTGAGCCGCGCCACCACCGGGTCGGGGATGCCGGCCGGCCCGCAGGCGCCGAAAAGCGCATCGGGAATCTCGAAGCCTGGGACGGTCTCGCCGAGAGCTGGCAGGTCGGGCAGAATCGAAAGCCGCTCGTCGCCCATCACCGCGATCATCTTGATCGTACCCGCATCGACGTGGCCCTTCGCCGGACCGATGGTGGAGAACAGGAACGGCACCTGACCCGCAACGAGATCGGTCATGGCCTCGCCGCCGCCGCGATAGGGTATGTGCTCGAAGTGCACGTCCGTCTTCTGGTTGAGAAGCTCCACCGCCAAATGCGGAATCGACCCAACGCCGCCGCTGGCGACACCGTTCTGGCCGGGATTATCCCTCACATAGTCGAGCAGCTCGGCGACGTTGTTGGCCGGGACCGAAGAATGAGCAAACAGGACGAAGGGCGCCGAGACAAACCCACCGATCGGGGTGAAATCGTTGAATGGATCGAACGGGACCTCCTTGTTGAAGAGGCTTGCCAGTCCGTGCGTGGAATTGAGGCACATCTGGATCGTGTAGCCGTCCGCCGGTTGGCTGAGCACGTATTGTCCGGCGACGACGCCGTTGCCGCCGGGCTTGTTTTCCACCACGACGGGCTGGCCGAGAAACTCCGAGAATTTCTCGCCGACGATGCGCGCCAGCGAATCGCTCGACCCAGTCCCGAACGGAACTATCAGGTGGACGGGCTTGGTCGGAAAGGTATCCTGCGCGTGCCCGGAAGGCGTGATCCCCAAAACCGCAACGAGCGCGGCGACGAAAACCGTGACCCTTCCCATAACAGCCTCCCGCTGCCGGGTCCATTCGCTCCGCGCTCGCGCAGCGTCCGGCCTCCTCGGACCCGTTCGTTGTTGTAATCCCTTTCGTCCGGTCATCTAGTGTAGACAAGCCAAGGAGTGCCTGGAACTTCCGAAAATGTATGGGAGACCAAAGCCATCGGTCCGTCGCACGGCGCCTCCGGTAGTTTACGGCGGTGGCGCGGTGGATATGATTTGGCCGCTCGAATCCGCTTCGAGCGGAGCATCGGCGCCGGGTCGGGCGGTCGAGCAGGAGGGACATCCCGCGATTTGCGATCTCTGGTGCTAGGGCGACCGATGTGAGTCGGCGAACAGTCAAGGAAGTCGCTGCCGGTCTCTCGGTCAGCACGGTCGGTCTTGCGTTTCTGATCGGCGCGCTCGGGCTCGACATCGGCACGGCGCATAGAATGGGGCCGGGTTATTACCCGCTGATCGTCGCCGGCGCGGCAATTGTCGTAGGGCTTTTCAATGCCTTGATCGTGCGGCCGCGAACAGACGACGGCGATCCCGAGACTGTTGCATGGCGTCCGCTCTTCGCCGTGCTGGCCGGCATCGCCGCCTTCGCGGTGACGGTCGAACGCCTGGGGCTGGTTCCGGCCGTGGTCGCGGCGGTGCTGCTGTCGGCGGCAGGCGACCGTTCTGCGCGCTGGCAGGCCGCGCTTCTCCTCGCATTCGTTGCGGCGCTTGGCGCCTGGCTGATCTTCCGGGTCGGGCTCGGTCTCGAGCTACCGGCATTGAGGCGCGTCGGCTGATGGAGGACCTGTGGCTCGGCTTCACCGTCGCCGTCTCGCTGGTGAACCTTGCCTATTGCACCGGAGGCGTAGCGCTGGGGACGGCCATCGGCGTGCTACCGGGGGTGGGATCGGTCGCTGCCGTCTCGCTGCTTTTGCCGGTCACCTTCTATCTCGACCCAACCACAGCGCTCATTCTGCTGGCCGGCGTTTACTATGGAGCCGAGTATGGAGGCTCCACTGCATCGATCCTACTCAACATTCCGGGCACGCCATCGAGTGCTGTTTCCTGCCTGGAAGGCTATCCAATGAGCCGACAGGGCCGCGCCGGCGTGGCGCTTTGCATGTCAGCCATTGCGTCGTTTGTTGGCGGAACGCTCGGCATCCTCGTGCTGATGACGCTTGCGCCGGTCGTAATC
Source organism: Propylenella sp. (assembly GCA_050728815.1). Taxonomy (GTDB): domain Bacteria; phylum Pseudomonadota; class Alphaproteobacteria; order Rhizobiales; family Afifellaceae; genus DASWJZ01. Next base: position 32,211 of record JBOHKB010000371.1, on the reverse strand, counting down.
GCCTTCGCGCTGTCGTTCGGTGCGGCAGAATATTTCGCCGCTATGCTGCTCGCGCTGATCATCGTCGCATCGATCGCTCGCGGTTCGCCCTTGAAAGGCCTAGCGATGGTGATCGTCGGGCTGCTTCTTGGCGGTGTCGGCACCGATGTGATCAGCGGCGTGGCGCGCTTCGACCTCAACTTCCCGCAGCTCTACAGCGGTATCAGCGTCGTCGTTTTGGCGATGGGCCTGTTTGGCGTATCGGAGGTGATCGCCTCGGTTCGCATTACTGAGGGGAGAGCGATCTCGGCAAACGTTACTTTGCGCTCGATGCTGCCGACGCGCGATGATGTTCGCCGCTCAGTGTTTCCAGTATTGCGCGGGTTCGGCATCGGAAGCGTCATCGGCCCGCTGCCCGGCATCGGTCCGGTGGTCGCGTCGTTCCTCAGCTATGCCGCGGAAAAGCGCCTGGCGCGGGATCCCTCGCGATTCGGCAATGGCGCCATCGAGGGGCTCACCGGCCCGGAAGCCTCCAACAATGCCGCGGCCCAGACTGCGTTCATCCCGATGCTGACCATGGGCATTCCTGGCACCGTCACGACGGCGATCATGCTGGGCGCGCTGATGATCCACGGGATCATGCCGGGCCCGCGCCTCATCACCGAGCATCCGTCCCTGTTTTGGGGCGTCGTAGCGAGTTTCTGGATCGGCAACGTGATCCTGCTGATGCTGAACATCCCGCTCGTCGGCGTCTGGGTGAACCTGCTGCGCATCCCCTATCGCTATCTTTATCCCGTCATCATCTGCCTCGTTTGCATCGGCACCTACAGCGTGAACTTCAGCACCTTCGACGTTTGGCTCGTCCTCCTCCTCGGAGCGCTCGGCTACGCCATGCGCCTCTTCGGCTACGAGCCGGCGCCGCTTCTGATCAGCTTCATCCTGGGGCCGCTGCTTGAAGAGAATCTCCGCCGAGCCATGCTGCTGTCGGGCGGCGATCCGACTGTGTTCTTCACTCGGTCGCTCAGCCTGGTTCTTCTCCTCACGAGTTTCGCGATCCTGGGTTTCATGCTGATCCGCTCCGTTGTCGCGGGAAGGGGAACTTGATTTGCGGCTGATGCCGCCGTTGCCGGGAAGGCTTTGAGCGTTGAGGTGCGTATGAAGCATCGTTCGGCTCTACGCAGGGGCTGCGCTACGTTAAGAGCCAGATGGTCGGGCGTGGACTGGCGAGCCGGTGGGAGAGTTGAGCAATGTCACCGTCGAAAACGACGACGGATCCCGAGCACCACGGAACCGTCGTGACCGAGGCCAAGGATCCTTCCAACGAGAGACCCATTCCGTCCTACGCGAACTCCGCGTTTGGCAGCGACGCTATCGCTGATACGCTACGGGCGCTCGACATTCCCTACGTGGCGCTCACGCCAGGCTCCAGCTTCCGCGGTTTGCACGACAGCCTCGTCAACTATCTTGGCAACGAGCGGCCGCAGATACTGGTCTGCCTGCACGAAGAGCATGCCGTGGCCATCGCGCATGGCTATGCGAAGGTGACCGGCCGGCCGATGGCGGCTGCGGTCCACGCAAATGTCGGTCTGTTTCACGCGACGATGGCGATTTTCAACGCATGGTGCGACCGCCATCCGGTGATCGTGATCGGCGCGACAGGACCGGTGGACGCCGAGAAGCGGCGACCGTGGATCGATTGGATCCACACGGCGAGCGATCAGGGAAGCTTAGTCCGTAACTACGTCAAATGGGATGACCAGCCCGCTTCGCCCGGCGCGGCGCGTCAGGCGCTAGTGCGCGCCGCGTGGATAGCTGAGACCCCGCCGAAAGGGCCGGTCTACGTCAACCTTGATGTGGAATTGCAGGAGGCGCCTTTGACTGAGCCGCTTCCGAAGATTTCCGTCGAGAAGTTCATGCCCGTCGCGGCGCCTTCGGCACCCGCGGCGATAATCGACAGGACGGCCGAAATCCTGGCGGCAGCCAAACAGCCGGTTATCCTGATCGGGCGCGTGTCGCGCAGTCTTGCAGCGTGGGACGCACGCGTGGCGCTTGCCGAACGGATATTCGGGAGGGTCATCACGGATCTCAAGCTCGGCGCCGGCTTTCCTACCGATCACCCGCTGCATGTGCCGTCGCCGGCAGTATTCCCGGAAACGGCGGCTGTCGAAACGGTCCGCAAGGCGGACGTCGTTTTGAGCCTCGATTGGGTGGACCTCGCCGGAATGCTGAAGGCCAGCTTTGGCGGCGAGGCGCCGTCAGCAACGGTCGTACAAGTTTCGCTCGACCACTATCTCCACAACGGCTGGAGCATGGACCACCAGGCGCTTCCGCCGGTCGACCTCTTTCTCGCTGGCGATCCTGACACGGTCGTGCCAGAATTGCTTCGCGCCCTGAAGGTCGGCAAGGAGCCCGCCGGCGCGGCCGTCTCGCCCGAAGGGCCCCGCCAAGCGCCACAGCAACGCGGGGCTATCGACATCGACGCGCTCGGGTTTGCCTTGCTCGCCGCATGCCACAAGCGTGATGTCTCGCTGCTCCACGTTCCGCTACAATGGAATGGCGGCATCTGGCCCTTTCGCCACCCGCTCGACTTCATCGGCACGTGGGGCGGTGGCGGTATTGGCGGCGGACCTGGCATCTCCGTCGGCGCCGCTCTGGCGCTTCGCGGCAGCGGCCGGCTGCCGGTCGCAGTTTTGGGCGACGGCGATTTCCTTATGGGCGCGACGGCCGTGTGGACCGCCGCCCATTACGGAATTCCGCTTCTGATCGTCGTGGCCAACAACCAGACCTATTTCAACGACGAAGTCCACCAGGAGCGGGTTGCCCGCGCACGTGGCAGGCCCCTCGAGAATCGCTGGATCGGACAGAGGATGCGCGATCCAGAACTCGACCTCTGCGCAATTGCTCGTGGGCAGGGGGCGGTTGCCGTCGGCCCTGTTCGCGAGGCGGAGCGCCTGATGGCCGCCTTTGCGGAGGCCATCGTCGCCGTTGATCGCGGAGCGGTCGCGGTCGTCGATGTGCGAGTCGGACAAACAGACTAGCTCGGCATTTTCTTTCGGATTGGAGGAGAGGCGTGACGCACCTAGTCCATCGCGCAGATACGACGAGGAGCTACAGCCTCCCGACGAGGCGCGGTCATTACTACGGCGGCGCTTGGCACGACCCGAAATCGGGAGCCTGGGACGACGTCGCAAGCCCGGCGACAGGCGAAGCGCTCGGCAGCGTCGCCGCCGGCTCGGCGGAAGACGTGCGCGCCGCGATCGCGGCGGCCAAGGCCGCATATGGGCCGTGGCGCGACATAGCCCCAATCGAGCGTGCCAAGATATTGCGCCGCTGTGCGGAAGTGCTGCGCGCGCACGCAGAAGAGCTGGCGCTCATTGACGCGATCGATGGCGGAAATCCCGTTGCCGAGATGACCTCCGACGCCGCGGCCGCCGCCGCGCAAATGGACTACTTCGCCGGGTTGGTGACGGAGATGAAGGGATCGACCGTTCCCTTCGGGTCGGGTCAGCTCACCTATTCTGTGCGCGAGCCGCTCGGAGTGGTAGCCCGCATCATCCCCTTCAACCATCCGCTGATGTTTTGCGCCGGCAAGGTCGCCGCGCCGCTTGCCGCCGGCAATACCATCATCGTCAAGCCGCCGGAGCAGGCGCCGCTCTCCTCGCTGCGGCTGGCGGAGTTGCTGGATGGTCTGTTCCCGCCCGGTGCATTCAATATTGTGCTCGGCGGTGCCGAGGTTGGCGCACTTCTGGCTAGCGACAGGGATATCGCCAAAGTCGCGTTGATCGGCAGCGTTCCGACCGGAAGAGCGGTGATGCGCGCGGCGTCGGATACGCTGAAGAAGGTGCAGCTGGAGCTTGGGGGCAAGAACGCTCTGATTGCCTATGGCGATGCGGATCCCGACGAAGTTGCCCGAAACGCGGTGGCCGGAATGAACTTCACCTGGTGCGGCCAGTCCTGTGGCTCCACCAGCCGCGCCTTTCTCCATGCGAGCATTTGCGACGCCGTTCTTGAGCGCATCGGCGAATATTGCAGCGCGTTTAAGCCCGGCCTGCCGACCGAGCGGGCGACGACCATGGGCGCCATTGTCAGCAAGAAACAGCTCGACCGCGTACTCGGCTATGTTGACAAGGCCCATAAGGAGGGTGCGCGCCTGGTCTACGGCGGCAAGCGGCCAGACGATCCGCAGCTTGCCAACGGCTATTTCTTCGAGCCGACCGTATTCGCCGAAGTGACGCCCGACATGACGATCGCCAGAGAGGAGATTTTCGGACCGGTTCTGTCGGTTTTCCGCTGGTCCGACGAAGCGGACATGCTCGATCAGGTCAATTCGGTCGAATACGGTCTCACCTGCTCGATCTGGACAAACGACATCGCGAAGGCGCATCGGACCGCCCGCGCGGTCGATGTCGGCGTCGTGTGGATCAACGAGGTCTCAAGGCACTATCTCGGAGCGGCCTTTGGGGGTTATAAACAGTCGGGAATGGGCCGGGAGGAATGCCTGGAAGAGCTGCTTGGGTTCACGCAGGAAAAGACCGTTCACGTCAATCTGAAGCGGTGAGCCTGAGCGAACTTCTTTCTTCGGTAGCCGCCCTGAATCGATCAGCCGCCCGGCGGTCGTGCGTAACTGAAGGGAGCAGCAGATCAATCTCCGTCAACTCCGCTACTTCATCCGGGTTGCCGAACTCGGCAACATGACGCGCGCCGCCGAGCAGCTGCATGTCGCGCAACCCGCTCTGGGGACGCAGATGCGCCACCTGGAGGACGATCTGGGTGTGAAGTTGCTGGTCCGGCATTCGCGTGGCGTCACTCTGACGAACGCCGGAGAGCGCCTCTATGAGAGGGCCTGCAAGATTACGCAGCTTGTCGAGGACACCCGGCGCGATATCGGAGCGCTGGCGGACCCATCGGCAGAGACGGTCGCTCTTGGCTTGACCCCAAGCCTCGTCCATCTCCTCGGTCCCGATCTTCTCGTTGCAGCCCGCGACGAGATTCCTGAGATTGTGCTGAGCCTCGTAGAGGAGCTGAGCTTCGCTCTCGTCGAAGCGCTTGAGCTTGGCAAGCTCGACCTCGCCCTTTGCTATGACGTGGGGGAGCGGCGTGGGCTGGTCCGCAGACCGGTGCTGGAAGAAAGCCTTGTCCTTGTCACCGCTGCCGGAAATGGCGCGGTAAATGGCACCGTGACGCTTAAAGAAGCGCTGTCCTACGAGTTAGCGCTGCCCGGCGCGCGCGATATGATTCGCCAGATCGTGGATGCGGCCGCGCAGGCCGGTGGGCATACGGTCAAGGTGGCTTTCGAAGCCTACGCCCCGGCAGCGCTGAAGCGCATTGTCGGCCGCGGCGCCGCGGCAAGCGTTCTGCCGTTCGGCTTCGTCGCCGACGATCTGGCGCGCGGGGCGCTGGTTGGCCGCGCCATCACCGACCCCGCAATCACGCGGACGCTCTATCTCGTCTGGCCCGTCCAGCAGAGTCCGTCCCGCAATCAGGAGGTTCTGGTCGATTTCCTCCAGCGAAACGTGGTGAGGCGTCTCGCCGACGCTCTCGGTCCGCTTGCCCACCAACTTCCGCAGGAAAGCACTGCCCGGATAACCGGCGTGTCGCTTGCCGCGCTTGGAGCAGGACCGGCATCAGTCTAGTTGGAATCGAGCCACCGTCGCGACAAGCGGAGAAGACATTGCCGTTCAGCCAGAAGATCAAGGACCTCATCTTCAACGCCCGTGAGGATGGGCACGTCTGCCTGCTCGGCACGTCGGGACCGAGCGGTCCAAATATCAGTCCCAAGGGCAGCATGATGATCTTCGACGACGAGCATTTGGCCTACTGGGAACGCTCAAAGAAGACTGCTCTCGAGAACCTGCGGCACGACAACCGGGTGATCGTCGTCTACAGCAACCTTCGGGCACAATGGGACGGCGTGCTGGGGTCGGGCATCCTCCGTTTCTACGGCACGGCCGAACTCTTTGAGAGCGGCAATATCTGGGAGGCGGTGCGCGCTAGGCTCAGCGATCGCGAGCGCGACCACGAAGGCGCTGAGAACGGCATCGCTGTCCTTATTCGCCTGACCCGTGCGCAGAACGTCCGGGGCGGTCCCATCGAGTGACGCCACGGCGAGTGACCCGCCGCCGGTGCGATGGCGGTCAGGGCTTTCGCGCCCAAAACAGTTCGACGCCCTTCCAAACAAACGTTTCGGCTTCGACAACGATTCCGTCGAATGCCTTCATCAGGTCGCGTGGACCCCAATAGGGGATGTCGTAGCGGTCGAATCCGATGCGCGAGAAGACCTTGTCGTAGAGATATTCGATGTGCAGATCGAGCTCGATCTTCGTGTTGAGGTCGGGCGAGCCGAGCGCGATCTCGCCCGTTACGAAGCGCCGCCCGGGCTTGAGGATGCGCAGCAGCTCGCGGCCGGTGACGCGCCAGTCTTCGGTGTGCTGCACCCCCTGTAGACAGGCGACGCAATCAAAGGTCTGGTCGGCGAAGCCAAGCGTATAGTCCCAGTTCCAGGTCGCTAGCATCCCGGTCGATCCGCGCCGGCCGGACATTGCCGCATCGCGCGCCTGGTCGGTAATATCGACCGACTCGATCTCGCCGGTGCCGCCGATGCGTTCGCGGATGTCGGAGAAGAATCCGCAGCTCTCCAGCGACTCGCCGATTACGAAGACCCGGTCGCCGGGCTTCAGCTCCATGCGGTCGTACATCATGTCGCGTACCGGAGCGGCCCTGCGCCACATGTATGGCAGACCTCCCAAAAAAATTGCGCGACACCAGCGGACCTGTTCTTCTCGGTCGCGTATGATGACGCCGAACCGCTGAACATCGTGCTCCTGCATCATGTCCCAAGGGTCCATTTTGTGTTCGTTGCCGGTCATTTTCTGGCTTCCTCCCCCTCAAGCAAGTGCAGGTGCATTGGCTCTCTCGTGTATAGAGCCGGCTGGACGAACCAAACACCATCGAAAGCCTGTCGAGCGAGAGGTGTCGAGTGGTGTCTAATTCTGCGACAGTAGCACCGGTTTGTTGGTGAGGGTGTTAAACAGCCGCGGCTCAATCGCCATTGGGGAAGGTATGACGGAAGAGCTGGATGAGCCTTGGCCCTGGCAGGCTCTCGAGAAGATGCTGCTGATCCGGCGATTCGAGGAAGGAGTTCTGAAGCTTTCGACTGAAGGACATTTCTCCGGCCACTACCATCTCTATATCGGACAGGAGGCGACCGGCGTGGCTGCCATGTCGGCGGTTCGCGATGGCGATCACCTGACCACGACCCACCGCAATCACGGGCATGTCCTCGCCCGTGGCGTCGCGCCGGGCCCAGCTTTTGCAGAAATTCTCGGCCGCGAAACGGGCCTAAACGGGGGGCGCGGCGGCACGATCCATCTGTGCGATCCTGCGCTCGGCTTTCTCTCGACGTCCGGGATTGTCGGCGGAGCGATCTCGCTCGCCGTGGGGGGCGCCTATGCCTGCAGGCAGCGCGATGACGGCTCCATGACGATGGCTTTCTTCGGCGATGGCGCGCTTGAGGAGGGCGTCAGTTACGAGGCGCTCAACATCGCAGCTCTATGGAAGCTGCCGATCGTTTTCATGTGCGAAAACAACAGCGCCGGCTCGTGGGTGCCGGGCGCCGGATATCCGACTCTCGTCCATGCTGGCTCCGATCTCGGCGACATTCCTCGTTCGCTGGGCATTGCGACTGAAAAAATCGATGGCGTGGACCTGCATGGCGTGCGGGAGCGGGTGGCCGCAGCCGTCGCGCGCTGCCGGCGTGGCGACGGCCCCGTGTTCATCGAAGCGACGACCAGACGCTGGCCCGGCTCCAACCCTTTGTGGCCTGAGCTCGCGACCGGCATCACCGACATTCGCATGGCGACGGGCGAAGTTCGCATCGAGGGCGAGCATGCCGATTGGATTCGCGGGCATGATCCCATACTGCGCCTGGCCCGCGACTTGATGGGCGAGGACCCACGCCAAGTCGAACGCCTGAAAGAGGTAGATGCGTCCGTGATCGGTAGGATCGCTGCAGCGCTCGAATTCGCCATCGAAAGCGCGTTCCCCGATCCCGCCACGGCTCTCGACAACGTCTACGCCTGAGAGAGCCGATCATGCCCGTTCAAAGGTTCGCCGACGCGCTGGTCGATGCCCTCCACGACAGCCTGAGCGAAGATCCGAAAGTCACTCTGATCGGCAGCTACGTGCTCGGGCTTGGCCCCCTGCGTCATCTCATGGATCGCGTCCGCAACGATTTTCCCGGCCGCGTCAGCGATCCGCCGACTGCGGAAGCTGGCGCCGCCGCGACCGCCGTCGGTGCGGCGATGGCCGGCATGCGCCCTTTCGTTGATCTCGGCACTGCAAGCTTTAGCTATCTTGCCTGGTCGCAGGTGGTGAACGAGGCGGCGGTTGCCCGCTATATGTCAAACGGCATTCTCCAGGTTCCGGTGACGTTTCACTATCTGGCCGGCATACGCGGCGGCGGCGCATCGCAGCACTCGAATAGCCCGCAAGCAATGATGAGCAACGCTCCGGGCCTTGAGATCATCGCGCCTTCAAACGCGGCGGACGTTTACGGCCTGGTGCGGACAGCGCTCAGGAGCCCGAACCCGACAGTCATCGTCAGTCACGCGAAGCTGCTGGCGATGGAGGGCGAGGTGCCGGAGAAGAAATCGCCCATCCCCTTCGGCGAGGCCGCCGTAGTGCGCGCCGGCACTGACGTGAGCATCGTGGCCAATTCGCTAATGGTGCATCATGCCATTGCGGCCGCCGACGAGCTCGCCGCGGAGAGAGTTTCCGTCGAAGTCGTCGACCTACGCACGATCGTTCCGCTAGACGAGGAGGCGATCCTTGCCACATTGGCGCGCACCGGTCGTCTTGTTGTCGTCGATGAGTGCCCGCTCCGCTGCGGCATTGCTTCCGATATTGCCGGCATGGTGGCCGAGCAAGGCTTCGATCTGCTCAAGGCTCGCGTCCGGCGGGTCGCGCGGCCCAATGTGCCGGTACCCTACAGCCCGGCTCTCGAAGCGGCGGTCGCCCCAAACAAGGCGAGAATCGTGGAAGCGGTTCGTACCCTTTTGTGATTGTGGCCGGTAGGACCCAGACCGTGGCTCGGTGGAGGAAGCGTGTGGAGACGGTTGTCAGGCTTCTAGGGGCCAGGCCTGCGCCGAAACGCGTTAGCGTTGCCCACCGGTCGCCGTATGCTTGGTGGAGGCAGGTGTGAGGTTGCAGCTCAGCATCGCATTGACCTCGAACCCGCGGACGCGTCCGATTTTCGACGGTACAGTGGTTCCCGAGGGGATCGACCTTCTCGCGTCACGCCTGCACCCGTCCGAGATGTTTTGGCGCCAGCTCCGCTTTGCTGAGTTCGACGTATCAGAAATGTCGCTGTCGTCGCTGATGATTGCGCTTGCCGCGGGCGATGAGCGATGGATTGGGTTGCCCGTCTTCACCACGCGGAAGTTCTTTCACACCGGCGTCCTGGTCCGGCGCGATGCCGGGATCGAAAGCCCGGCCGACCTGAAGGGCAAACGCGTGGGTGTGCCTGAGTTCCAGCAGACTGCGGCGCTGTGGGCTCGCGGCGTCCTCGCCCACGAATTCGGTGTCGACCAGACCCAGATGGAATTCTGGATGGAGCGGAAACCGCAGCACAGCCATGCCGAGGCGACCGGATTTGCCCCGCCGCCGGGCGTAACGATCCGTCAGATACCGCAGGAGAAATCCATCGGCTCGATGATGGTCTCAGGAGAGCTGCATGCGACGCTGCATTATATTATCGACTCGAACCTGATCGACCGGAGCACGGTCGACCTGTGGTGCCATCCGGAAATCCGCACGCTGTTTCACGACCCGCTGGCGGAAGGGAAGCGCTACTATGAAAAGACAGGCATCTTTCCGGTCAACCACGGCGTCGTCGTTCGGCGAAAGCTTGCCGAAAAGCATCCTTGGGTCGTGCTCAACCTCTTGAAGGCCTTTCAGCAGGCCAACCTGCTCGCCGAAAGGAGCCGGCTTGAACATGCGGCCTATCATCTGGAAACCGGCCTCCTTCCGGCGGATGCGCGAGCGGCGCTGGAGACGCCCGTGGCGCCGCATGGTATCGCCGCAAATCGGATGACGCTTGAGACCGTAGCGCAATATTCGTTCGAGCAAGGCCTCACGCCGCGGCAAGTGCGTCTGGAGGAAATGTTCACCGAAAGTGTGATGGATCATTAATAATTGCACGCGTGCTGGTGAGAGAGATGAAGCGGTGCGATGCGCCGCGCGGTCGATTCGGCTCAGCGCCGCCTCTGTTGGGGCTTGTTGCTATTCGTTGCTCCCGGTCGACGCAATTGCCGTGTGGGAGCCATGGATCGCCAACGCTGTCGCTAATTTGCTCGGCGATAATCTTGTCGGTGGTAATCGTGATTCCGGTTTCGTAGCTGCCGGCGCGACGCTTGTCATGCACGGCGGATGCACAGTCTGAGCCATACCGGTTCAAGAGCCAGGACCCTTGAACCCTTTGCCTTCGGCGGCCTGTGGGAGTTCGCGAGGGTCGGGAGCCATGGAAATCCTGTCGGCGGCGGTCATCGTCGGCGAGCCCTAAACAGCTCCCGGAGTGTATTCGGACCTGGGCTGAAGGCGTTTGGGTATCTGAGGCGCGAGGGCCTGGGCGCGCTTCATCCTAGCGCTTCCGGCGCCGCAGGTGCGTCACCCTGGACAGCTCCGATTTGATCGGCGTGGGCATTAGTTCCGCGGCCGCTTGCTTCGAGGCGTCCGCGGCGTGCGAGTAGCGGTGCAGCATGACGTGGGTCTTGTGGCCGGTAATGGACATGATGATCGAATCGGCCACCCCCCGGGCCTGAAGCACGCTGGTGAAGTTGTGGCGGAGGTCGTGCGGACGGAAATTGTCGATGCCAGCGGCGCTGACAAGCCGCAGCCAGCCCTTGCGAATGCTTTGCATCGGCTTTGAGGTGTCGTAGCGCGCTGGAAACACCCACCGGCTACCGCGGGCATGCGGCTTCCAGCGGATGAGTTCATCCGCGAGAACGGATCTGAGCGGGACCTTGCGGCCTTCCCCGGATTTCGAACGACGAATGATGATGCGCTGGTGATCGAACTCGATATCGGCCCACTCCAGAGCAAGTGCTTCGCCGAGCCGCATACCGGTATGAAAGAGAATATGGAAGAGCGGGCGAATGAAATCGTCCACATCCTCCGCGGCGGTGAATAGCCGAGCGGTCTCCTCATTTGACAGAAGGCGGTCGCGGACGTTGTTCGGGTTCAGGAGCTTGATCCCTTTCACCGGATTTGTTTGGGCTGCGCCGGCACGCTGAGCCTCGGAGAACAGGCTCTTGAGACAAGCCATCTCCCCATTGACGGTCGAGACGGCCGCAGACGTGTCGAGGCGCGCATTGTAGTAGACGAGGCAGTCTTGGCCGCTGATCGCCTCAATGGGCTTGTTGCGAAAGAACGCTATCAGGTGTTGGTCTAGCTGCTGGCGATATTTCGCTGCGGTCCGCAGGTGCCGCTTCGATTCCAAGAACCGGGGCGCAAACGAGGTGAGCGTTGTTGGTTCAGCTCGTCGCTTGCGCTGGAAGGTGCCCTCGAAAACCGCAGCCCGCCGCGCCATCAGCACGCCTTCTGCCTGCGAACGGTTCCGGCAGTTCGGAAGCCGCTCCTTGATCTGGCGTGTCGGCGGCGAGACGCCCGCCGGGTAGCTACCGGTGAGAGGCGCACGATACTTGATATACCAAGCACCGCCGTCGCCGGCCTGATGGCGGCGGTAGCCAATGCCGCTCTCCCACATCCAAGCTCCGGGCTTCAGGCGTTTCAACTTCGAGGCGTCAAGTCTGCTTGCCATTGGTGCACCTCAGAAAGGAATTTCGTCGTCTAGCTTGGGGCGCGCGCTATTGCGCTCTCTGGGGCCGGGAGGGGTCTTAGACCGGCGGGGCCATTCCGGTGGGTCGATCTCGGCATCGCGCAATGCCGAGGCCATCATCTCGCCGGCTTGCCACGGGCTTGTGCTTCGACCTCTCTGCCAAGCCTCAACGTAGTGGTCGATGTCCGGCCACAGAACAGCGAGGTTAATCCGATCCGGATTGGTCAGTTCATAGGTCTCGCTGAAGAACTCGATGTGGTGGGCGATGAAATCTCGGAGCTCGTCGTCTTCATAGTTCGAAGGAATGTCAGGGTCCGCAAGCATGAGCATCGCGCGGACGCCTTCGTTCACATCCCAATAGTCACGCCACGAGCGGGGTTTTTCGTCTGTCGCATCGACCTGCAGCCGCGCGCCAGCCTGACGGATGGCCTCCTCAACCACCGTCGTGATGCTCTGCAGCCTCAGCTTTGAAAGAAATTCAAGAACGAATCGGGTCTTCGGATCGAGGCGGAGAGACAGCGTCTGAGTCTTCGATCGTGCTGCTTTCTCTGGCGGCAAATGGTCCCTCCTCGTCCCGTATCGTCCCGGACCATACATGTATCGAACTTGCGCTACAAGAGGAATCGGCAGTACAATGCCGGAGATGGCGGGATAAGTAGTGACGGCGCGCTACATAAGTCGCATTTTGTTCGCGGGGCCAGAATGGAAGAGCAGCTCATCGACATCAACGATCTGGCGGGGATCCTGAAGATCCCCGCCAAGACGATCAGGAACAAACTCAGCAACGGCACTTGGCCGATCGAGCCTTTTCGGATCGGCAAGACGCTTCGTTGGCGGACGTCCGACGTGGAGGCGTTCCTCCATCCAACAGCCGTCGCCGGTCCTGCCGCGGGCATCGTTTCGACCTTGGGGAAGGCGCGGCCGGCGCGTTGATCGCCGCCGCCCTTCTGAAAATGGCCGATCCCCGGTGCCGAGAGCGAAAAAGCGCACCTATAACACGCGGCTGATCCGTCGCGACTACAGCTATGAAGTTCGCGAGCTCGTCGAACTGTTTGGACTGCATCCGAACACCGTTCGCCTCTGGCTCAGACAAGGTCTCAGGTCGATTGACGCGCATCGACCGACGCTCATCCACGGATCAGACCTGATCGACTTCCTTGGTGGTCGTCAGACGCGCCGGAGGCGTCCGTGCCAACTCAACGAGTTTTTTTGCTGCGGATGTCGGCGTCCAACACCTCCGTGGGAGAACCTCGTCGACATCGAAATCCGCGACGATCGACGCCTCGTTCTGAAGGCTGTCTGCAGCGAGTGCGGGAGTGCCCTCAACCGGATCGGATCAGTACGCAAGATCGAAGAATACCGGGGGGCCTTCGAAATCCAGGCGACCACGGATCGCCGCCTAAGTGGGTGAGCCGTACCCTTCGTGAATTGTGACTTCGAGAGAGGTTGTCGGACATGGTCAGGTACAATGCCAAGAACGAGCGAATCAAGAAGGCCTACTTCGATCTTCTAAGGGACGCCGACCAAAAGAGTCGGCCGACAATCGACGGCATCCGGAAAGCGGTTTTACGGTTTGAGCAGTTCACCGACTGTGCCGACTTCGGGACCTTCAACAGCGAACAGGCCGTGGGTTTCAAGAAGCACATGGCCCGTTCCAGAGCCCAGCGAACCGGAAAGCCGCTCAGCGATGCGACGGTTCTATCAACACTGAATGCCGTCCAGGAGTTCTTCCGTTGGCTCGTCGGCCAGCCGGGGTTCAAGCGAAAGCTCCAGGCCGCCGACATCCGCTATCTCAACCTTTCGCGAAAGGAGGTTGCCGCCGCCCAGGCGCCCGCCACGCGGCGGGTGCCAACGCTTGAGCAAATAGCAACCGCGATCAGGTCAATGCCGACTGAAACCGAGGTCGAGAGACGCAATCGCGCGCTCGTGACGTTCATCATCGTGACGGGCATGCGCGACCGCGCCGTGGCATCGCTGCGGGTGAAGCACATCAATCTAGAGGACAGGCTGGTCATTCAGGACCCGCGCGAGGTGGCGACCAAATTCTCAAAGCGGATCGACACTTTCTTCTTCCCGGTGGGCAACGAGCTGGAGCAGATCGTCATCGAATGGGTACGCTACCTTCGAGAGGTAAGGCTGTTCGGCGAAGACGATCCGGTCTTTCCCCGGACCAAGGTGGCGCCGAACGAGGAGATGATCTTCGCAACAGATGGTGTGGAGCCCGTGTTCTGGGCATCCGCCGCGCCAATCCGAGCGATCTTCAGGGAAGCCTTCGACGCCGCCGGGCTACCCTATTTCACACCCCACAGCTTTCGCTCTACGCTGGCGATCCTGGGCCAGCGCATCTGCCGCGGCGATGCAGAGCTGCTGAAGGCCTGGTCACAGAACCTGGGCCACGAGAACATGCTCACGACTCTCACGAGCTATGGTCACGTCCCGCTTCATCGTCAGGGGGAACTCGTCCGCAATGCCGGAAGGAGCGAGGTTAACGATGATAGATTGGAACGTCTGATGCGGATGGTCGAACGGTTGCAGCCCACGGGATAGGAGGCCCAGACGCGGTGGTCGTCAGCATTGACGATTGTAGACCTCGGGAGTGCGCGGCGTTCATCCTCCGACACGGAATCCTCTCTGCCCAGTAGGATTGGGGGCCTTGGCGTTGTCTCAAGCAGCGGAATCATTCCGCCGCCTCCAGTTCGCGCGCGTCGGCCGGCGCGAACGCCTCGGCGAGGAGGGCTTTGAACAGGAGGCGGCGGGTTTCGTCGTCGGCGGCGAGGCTCGCCTCCAGCCGGTCGCATAGCGCCAACAGCTCATCGACCTTGGCCACGATGCGGTGTTGCTCGGCGGCCGGCGGGACAGGCACAAAGATGTCCGACAATGCCGCTTGATTGATCTTCGGCATAGCCACGCGATTGTCCTCGCTCACGGCCTGCGAGACGAAGGCCGGTGTAATCATGAATTTCACGAGGAAGTCGGCGTCGATCAGCGCGTGGATTGGATACATGTCCGCGCTGCAAAGGCCATCAAAATCGATCTTCGTCACCTTCGCAAGATTTGGGCGTATTTTTGAATAAAGGATTGCACCGGCTGAAAAGAGATGCTTTCCGCTGAATACGCCAGCCTCTCCGATCGAAACATATGGCAGAAGCCTCGCGGTCCATCCTTCGATGTTGTCAGGAGCAATGTGAGGCATCTCCTTGTATCGCTTCGGATCGACCAAGTTCGACTGGATTGACGCGACTTGATTGAAGCGAGCCAACGCCCATTGAGGCGGAAGCGGAAAGAGCTGATCATCGTCCGTGATGGCCTTGACTGGCTTTGGCTTATTTAGCACGCCATCTCGAACAAGTCGCTCAAACTCTGCCGCAATCCGGCTCAGCAGTTCCGACGCTGGCTCGTCCTTCGGGTCCTGCGGCGCCAGCTTGCCACGGACCGCGAGGTTGAGGATGGTCTGGCGCAACTGCCTGATCTGATCGGCGCGCGCGGTGAGCGCCGGCAGGGCGTCGAGCGCAAAGCGCGCGTCGTCGCGGAAGGTGTCGGGATCGGGCGCGTTGAGGCGGGCGAGGCTCGCCGCCGTGAGCCGGTCGCGCGTCGCCTCGCGCGTCTGCCGCGCGGCCTCCAGCCGGTCGCATAGCGCCATCAACTCATCGACCTTGGCGACGATGCGGTGTTGTTCGGCGAGCGGTGGAATCGGAAAGGGCAGAACCGCGAAATCGGCGTCGTTGATGGCGGGATATGCCTGGCCGCGCATGTTTGCTTCGACGCACTCGACCATAAACGGACTGCGGAGGACAATCCAAAGATAATGCGGAAGAACCAGCCCATAACCATCGAGGATAGCGAAGGCCGTGCTGGCAATGGGTGCCGGTTCGAAATCCTCCTCGATTACCGCAACATTCAAAAGGTAGGGGCGAACGCAGGAATATATCACGTCGCCCTTGCGCGTGATTTTTCGCGCCCGACTTGGTGCTTCGCTTGCCGATAGCACTTTCGGTTCGGCAACGATCCCTTTCTCTTTGTCGATAGCTGTCACATCGATGTAAGTGAACTTAGCATCGGGAACTATCTGCCCTCGATCGCTGGTGATTTCGCGGATGCGCGTCCATCGCCATGCGTTAGGAACGCCGAAAGGAGCTTCATCAACGGCAGGACGCGTCTTGGGCTTCCTGATCTTTCCCGCCTTCACCAGCCGCGCCTTCTCGGCGGCGATCTGCTTCAGTAGTTCCGAAGCCGGTTCCTCGCTCGGGTCTTGCGGCACGAGCTTGCCGCGCACCGCCAGATCGAGCACGAAGCGGCGCAGCCGCGGAATCGCGTCCGGCGCGTCGGCGATCTTCTCGTACAGAGTGAGCAGGCGTTCGGCGTTCATCGCGCGAGCGCCTCCGCGAGGATCGCCTTCAACTGGTCGCGCAGGCGCGCCGTCTCGGCCTCGGCGGTGGTGAGCCTGGCGAGCAACTCCTCGGGCTGGCCGTGATCGTCCTCAATCGTGTGCGGGTTTTTGATGTCAAGGTTGTAACCGCGCGCCTTCACCTCCTCGGCCGTGACCTTCCAGGCGAACGGGCCTTCCTCGCGTCCTTTGCGGGTCTTACCGCCCCACCAGTCGACGCAGCCTTGCAGATGCTCGAAGCGGATCGGCTTCGTCATCGAATAGGCTTTCTGGCCTTGCGGAACGCGATGCTCCCAGAACCAGATGTCTTTCGTCGGATAGCCCTTCTCGAAGAACAGGAGATTCGTGCCGATCGAGGCGTATGGCCTGAACACCGAATTGGGCAGGCGGACGATGGTGTGCAGGTTGCACTCCGCCATCAGGTGGTCTTTCAGTCGCGTCTTGACGCCTTCGCCGAACAGCGTGCCGTCCGGCAGCACCACCGCGGCGCGACCGTTCGGCTTCAACAAGCGGACGATGAGAGCAAGAAAAAGATCAGCGGTCTCGCGTGTGCGAAATTGAGTCGGGAAGTTGTTTTCGATCCCTGGCTCTTCCTGGCCTCCGAAAGGGGGGTTGGTGAGGACGATGTCCACTCTGTCTGCGGGGCCGTAGTCCGCGTACGGTCGAGCCAGGGTGTTGTCGTGGCGAACGAAACTCGGCACTTCGATCCCGTGCAGCAGCATATTCGTCACGCACAGCATGTGCGGCAGCTGCTTCTTCTCCACGGCACGCAAGCTCGCCTGCATCAGGCCTTCGCCTTCGGGACGCTTCACATAGCGATCGCGCATGTGCCGCATCGCGCAGGTCAGGAAGCCGCCGGTGCCGCAGGCCGGATCGAGCAGAACCTCGCCGGGCCTGGGATCGATCCGATCCGCCATGAAGGCGGTGACCGCGCGCGGCGTGTAGTACTCGCCGGCATTGCCGGCACTTTGCAGGTCGTTCAGGATCTGCTCGTAGATATCGCCAAAATGCTGCCGTTGCGTCAGATCGTTGAAATCGATTCCTCCGATCTTGTTCACGACCTGGCGCAGCAACTGGCCCGATTTCATGTAGTTGTAGGCGTCCTCGAAAACGCCCCGGACGACCGCTCGCTTTCCGCCGCCAGCCCCACCTATTTCCAACGTCTTCAGAGTCGGGAACAAGTCAGTGTTGACGAAATCCAGCAGGGCATCTCCAGTGATCCCCTCCGGGTCGGCAGCCCAGTCGCGCCAGCGCCGGCCAGCGGGAACGGGAGACGCGTATGCGTCATCGAACAGCTCGCGTTCCTGCTCCTGATCATCGAGGATTTTGAGGAAGAACATCCAGCAGAGCTGCGATATGCGCTGGGCATCGCCATCGACGCCCGCGTCCTTGCGCATGATGTCTTGGATCGATTTGACGAGTGTCCTGACCGACATGCCTATCCCGCTTCCCTGTAAAGCGCCGCCTGCAACTCATGCACGGCGTTCTCGAAGTCTGCTTTTGAGCCGAACTGCTTCACAAGCTGAACCGGGGTGCCGATACGATCGAATGGCGCGATTCGCAGCACGTTCGGATCAGACAAATCGATGACGCCTTCGTCCTGATATTTTTCCAGTAGACCTTCGAGCACCGCACGCGCCGTCTCGCCGTATTTGGCGAAGTAGTTGCGCTTGCGGACCTTCTCGGCGCGTTCCTTGCGCGTCAAAGGTCGCTGGTCCCAGGCGGCGTGAAGGACGAGATCGAAGGGATCAAAATCCTTGCCGACCTCCGCGGCAAGGTTTTCGAAAAGAACGCCATGCTCTTCGAGCTCGTCGATGATGGCGCGCTTTCGATCCGCCGCGTTCCATCGGCGCACAAAATCATCTAGCGAGGCGAACTCGGCCTCGACCTGCTTCTTTGCGAACTCCCGGTAGGACTCCGTGATGAGCTGTCCGTCGGGTCCGATATACTCGACACGCTCTGCCAAGATACGGGTGGGAACGCCGCTGACAAAGATCTTCTGCTCGCCCTCGCCGAAGCCCGTCTCCTCGTTGTCGTCCTCGTCGCTCTCGTCTCCGACTGGATCGGGCGGTACCGGGTCGTCGTCATCTCCTGGCTCATAAATGACGACCGGCTCTCCGTCGAAGTCCGGGTCGCTGAACAGCGTGGTCGCCTTCTTGAAATCCATGATCGTGAAGAAGAACTTGTTGTACTCCTCCAGGATGCGCGTGCCGCGACCGATGATCTGCTTGAACGTGGTCATCGAGTTGATCGTCTTGTCGAGAACGATCAGCTTGCAGGTTCGCGCGTCGACGCCGGTGGTCAGCAGCTCGGAGGTCGTCGCGATGACGGGAAACCGGCTCTCCGGATCGATGAAGTTGTCCAGTTCCGCCTTTCCTTCCGTACTGTCGCCGGTGATGCGCATGACATATTTCGGGTGATCGATCGCAAGCGCGCCGGCCTCGTTTACGATCGCCGCGCGCATGCGTTCGGCATGATCGATGTCCTCGCAGAAGATAATGGTCTTGGCGAAAGGATCGGTGGCGTTGAGGTACTGCATGACGCGCCGGGCAACCAGGCGCGTGCGCTGGTTGAGTACAAGAATCCGATCCATGTCGGCTTGATTGTACTCGCGCTCGGGCACCTCCCGGCCGAGATCGTCCGTCATGCCCGGTGGAGGCGTCCACCCCTCGACATCCTTGTCGATGTCGATACGGATGACCTTGTAGGGCGCCAGGAACCCGTCCTCGATCCCTTGCTTGAGGCTGTAGGTGTAGACCGGCTCGCCGAAGTAGCCGATGTTGGAAACGTATTTGGTTTCCCGTGGCGTCGCCGTCATTCCGATCTGCGTTGCGCCCGAGAAATACTCTAAAATCTCCCGCCATTGAGCGTCCTCAGCGGCGCTGCCGCGGTGGCACTCGTCGATGACGACGAGATCGAAGAAGTCGCGCGACAGGGTCTTGAAGGCCTTGTCCTCCTCCTCCGTTCCGGTGATGGCCTGATAGAGCGCCAAGTCGATTTCGTAGGCTGGATCGAACTTGTGCCCGGTGACCTTGGTCATGGCCCCGCCGAACGGCTTGAAGTCGTTGATCAGGGCCTGGTCGATGAGAATGTTGCGATCGGCAAGGAAGAGCGCACGTTTGATCACCCCGGCCTTCCATAGCCGCCAGATGATCTGAAACGTCGTGTAGGTCTTGCCGGTCCCCGTGGCCATGACCAGCAAGACGCGATCCTGGCCGCCCGCGACCGCCTCGATCACGCGGTTGATCGCGTCCGCTTGATAGTAGCGCGGTTCCTTGCCGGAGGCATCCTCATGGAAGGGCTGAAGGACCAGCGGCTCTTCTTTATCCTCGATGCCCCGGTGGGCCTTGTAGCGTTGCCAGAGGAGTGCCGAGACCGGGAATGCGTCGAGTGGAAACGGTGTCTCGATGTCCTCGCCGGGCGCGGGCACTTTGTTGTGCGAGGCAAAGGCGTCGCCGTTGGAGCTAAAGGCGCTTGGAACGCCTAGTAGCTCGGCATAGCCAAGGGCCTGCTGGAGACCTTGACTGACCGTATGGTGATTGTCCTTGGCCTCGACGACGGCAATCGGGACGCCGGGCTCCTTGTATAGGACGTAGTCCGCGAACTTGCGCTTCTTCTTGTTGCGGCTTGCGACATTGCCGCGGACTGTGACGGGCCCTGGCGCGAGGGTGACTTCGCGACGTATCTGCGTCACCGGATCCCATCCGGCGCCTCTGATCGACGGCGAGATGAAGAGATCGCAAATGTCGCTTTCGCTGAGGCTCTTCTTATCCAACAGCGTGTCCCCCATCCACTCCACGCGATCCCCGTGTCCGCGTGGGTTGCTCAGGGCACATCGATACTCGAATGGGCGTCGTTGGGCGACCTTCGGTTGAGCGACTTTCGTGATGAGGCAACGGAGGATTTCGGGCAGCGAGATGGTACCACCGCAGTACCACGGAAGACGGGCGCGGTTTCGTTTCCGAGTAAAGTCTCAACTAAACGACTGAGACTTTGAAGAAAAAGATGGTGCCCAGGGCCGGGATCGAACCAGCGACACGCGGATTTTCAGTCCGCTGCTCTACCAACTGAGCTACCTGGGCTGACTTCCCGCCGGACAGTGGCTGAGCCGGGCCCGGATGAAGGCGCGCGGGTTTATATAGGCTCGCCCGGAGCCTGTCCACACGGCCGCGATGTACCGCAAACCGGGTCGCCGGTCGGCCGCCCGCCCCTGCTTTGGCGGCGCTTCTTCGCCCCTTAATGCTTCGATGGCAACCGTGTTGCCCGTGCGGGGAGGATCGGTCTATCGTATGGACGGAATCGATCCGGAAGCGCCGCGCGGGCTGGGCCCGGGGCTTTCTGCGTCATCGGCTGGTTTTCGGAATCGGGGCGTTCAATCGGCTGCCCGAACGCTGCTTCGCGCGGCGGCGGGGTTGAGACAGATGGGGATGGATATCATGTCGTTTCCAGGGGATGCCCGTGCTTTCGCGGGGAAATCCGTTGCTTTTGTGGCTGCGGTCTTCCTGTCCGCCGCTTCGGTCGCGCCGACGCCCGCCGCCTCCGCCGCCGGGCTTTTTACGCAAATGCATGGCTCCTGGCGCGGCGACGGATCGATCATCTACACGAACGGGCAGACCGAGGGCATGCGCTGCACCGCAAAGTACGAGGTTACCGACGACGGCAACAAGATCAAACAGGACCTGACCTGCGCCTTCGCGAGCGGCGGCGCGCCCCTCAAGATCAAGAGCGACATCACCTATCGGGCGGCCGCCGGCGTTATCAACGGCTATTGGAGCGAGGGAAGCTACGGGCTCTCCGGCACGCTCACCGGCAGCGCCAGCAGCAACAAGATCAAGGCGCGGGTGCTGACCACCTCGCAGAACCTGACGGTGCAGGTGGAAGTCACGACCAGCGGCGGGCAGCAGACGGTTTCGCTGCGTCCGACGGCCATCGAGGTGAAGGAAGTCCTGGTCCAGCTCCGCAAGACCTGAGCCGGCCGCGCTTCGTCGCCTACTCGGCCGCCTGGGGCGCCGGCGGCTCCTGTCTCAGTCTCCTGCCGAGCCGGTAGAGGAACATCGCCGTTGGCCGGAGGATCAACAGGTCCGCTGCCAGCGCCGCGATCATCGCGAAGGCGGCGAGCCATCCGAACAGCCGGAGCGACGGAAGGTCGGAGAGCACCGTCACGGCGAGCCCGCAGGCGAGCACCACCGAAGTCAGGATGAGCGCCGGCCCGACGAGCACGGTCGCACGCTCGACCCCTACGCCCGGGTCGGCTTCCGGCCGGTCTTCGAGTCTGAGGCGGTTCAGGAAATGGATCGTCGCGCTCAAGCCGAGGCCAAAGGAGACGACCAGCGCCACGACGCTCGCGAATTGCAGCCCCTCGCCCATGATCCACAGCACGGTGCCAGAGAGAACCACCGGGAAGATGCCGGGCATGATGCTGGCTAGCATGACGAGAACGGAGCGGAAGGCGAGGCCGATGAAGGCGGCGACGAAGATGATCTCGACGGTGAGGGCGCGGTTCAGCTTGCCGATCATGTCGGCGCTGTTCCGCGCCGCGATCGCCGAGAGCCCGGTGACGGAAAGCCTGTAGCCGGGATGCGCGGTCCTGACCGCGTTCAGCGCCTCGTCCAGTTCCTCGATGACCGGCAGAAGCTCGCTCGCGTCGACGTCGGGGATTCGCCCGGACACGACCACGGCGTCCTGCTCCGCTGACACGAAGCGGCGGGTCAGGTGCTCGGGCAGGAAGTCGACATATTGTTTCAGAATGGCGATGTCGGTGATGCTGGCCTTCTCCCGGAGCCAGCGCCTGAGCGTCTCCGGCGACCAGACGTTGCCGACGCCCGCCTGCTTCTCGACCACCGTATGTACGTCGCCGATCGTGTCGAGCGTCTCCTCGCTGTAGAGGTCTGCTCCGGCCGGGAACTCGATCAGGATGTCGATCGGGTTCGCGCCGGTCAGCTTGGCGTCGAGCCGGCCGCTCGCCGCCACGGCCTGTTCGCGGTCGGGCACCTGGTCGGCGAGCCGGTAGCGGGGCTCGAGTGTAGCGTAGACCACCGCCAGCCCGCCGACGAAAAGCACGCTGATCAGCGTGTAGAGGCCCGGCCGGCTCACCATCTGCCGCGCCACCCAGCCGCAAAAGCGGCGGAGCGCGATGACCCCGGTGTCCGACACGCGGACCTTGGCGGCGAAGCTCGCCTCGTTACGGATCAGGAGCACGCCGAGCAGCGGCACCAGCATCAAGACGCCGAGGAGCGCGATGACGGTCGCCGTCAACCCTGCCTCGCCGAACGTGCGGATCAGGTGCGAGCTCGAAAACATCAGCGCGACGAAGGAGAGCCCGGCGGTGCAGTGCGTGAGCACGCAGGCCGGGCCGACCACCAGGATGGCGTTGCGGAAGGCGGTGTATTTGTCCTCGCCGGCGAGCAGCCGGTCGCGCGCCGCGAACGTGAGCTGCATGGAATCGGCGAAGCTGATGACCATGATCAGCGGCGTCATCACGTTCAGGAACATGTTGAGCTGGAAGCCGAGCCAGCCGAGCGCGCCGAGCGCCAAGAGGATGGCGATCAGCGGCGGTCCCGCCGCGATGATCATGAAGGAGACGCGGCGGAAGAACACGATGGCGATCAGGCAGCCGGCGGCGAAGCCGAAGGCGTTGTAGATCAGCCGGTCGCGCTCGACCGCATTGCGGATTTCGAGCTGCATGATCGGGATGCCGGCGAGCTGCGCGCTGACACCCGTGCCGCCGAGGTCGAACGCGATCGTCTCGCGGATCTCCTCCACCACGTCGCTGAGCTGCGGCGTGCCGACAATGGCGGGCTCGAGCGCGAGCACCACGAGCGTCAGCTTGCCGTCCTCCGAGAGCAGCTTGCCGCGCAGGATCTCGTTCGCGAGCACCCGGTCGATGAGGGCATCCCATTCGGCGCCTTCCGGCAGAGTGTCGGGGAAGAGGGGACCGGGAAGGCTGCCGTTCTCGGGCGGCGTGCGCGCCGAGAACATCGAGATGATGCCGCGCGGCCCTTCGATCAGCTGCAGGTCGACGACGAGGTTGCGCAGGCCCTCCACGGTGTCGCGTGCAAGCAGCCGGTCGCCCTCCACCACGATCAGGACGTCGAACTCGCTCGACGGGAACCGCCGCGTCACCTCCTCGAACTGGCGGAATTCGGCGGTGTCGGAGCGAAAGAGCTGGCTCAGCGAATCGTCGACCTGGATGCGGGCGACCCCGAACGCCGCGCCGATCGCGAGCGCGACGAGGATCAGAAAGCTGAGCAGCGGCGCGCGCAGCGAAATCAGGCCGATCCGCTCAACCCCGAAGGCGAGATTGTGCAGCTTTCGGGGCGGAAGCGCGTGGTGCGCGCCCGAGGCGCCGATCCCTGATTCGCTCGACACTCGCGTTCCCCGAAGCAGTTCGAAGTCGCAGCAAGCAAGACCGCATTTTCGCGCCGCCGTCAAACCGCGGCCGGCCGCCACGCGGCGGCGGCCGAGGCTCCTTCCGTCAGCGCTTTTCGTCCTCGCCGCCCGCCTTCTCCGCCTCGTCGTCTTCTTTCGCGCCCGGGATGACGTACCTGCCGGAAAGCCAGCGGTTCAGGTCGATGTCGGCGCAGCGGCGCGAGCAGAACGGGTGGGAGTCGCGGGAAGAGGGTTTACCGCAGGTCGGGCATTTGCGCGGCCGGCGCAGCGGGATGGGATCGGTGCCGCGCTTCTCCCCCGTCATGCGGGAATGGCCCAGCGGTCGTAGACCGGGTAGCCCTCGCCGGCGAGGAGCGTCATCGTCTCGTAAAGCGGCAGACCGACGACGTTGGTGTAGGAGCCGACGAGGCGCGTGACGAAGCCGCCGGCGCGTCCCTGGATGGCGTAGCCGCCGGCCTTTCCCTCCCACTCGCCGGAGGCGAGATAGGCCTCGATCTCCTCGCGCGACAGGCGCTTGAAGCGGAGGCGCGTCTCCACCACGCGCGTGCGTGCGACGCCCCGCGGCGTGATCAGGCAGATGCCGCCATAGACGCGGTGGCCGCGGCCGGAAAGGAGCCTCAGGCAGGCGGCGGCCTCGTCGGTGAATTCCGGGTTGGGAAGGATGCGGCGCCCGACAGCCACGACCGTGTCGGCGGCGATCACGAAAGCGCCGGCGATGTCCGGATCGCGCTGGGCGGCGTGGCGCGCCGTCCGCGCCTTGGTCAGCGCCAGCCGCTTAACGAGCGAGCGCGGCAGCTCCTTGCGGAGCGGCGTCTCGTCGATCTCCGCGGGCAGGAGCTTGTCGGGCTCGATGCCGATCTGCCCCAGGAGCTGCAGCCGCCGCGCCGAGGCCGAGGCAAGCACGAGACCTGGGCGATCCGATCCGGTCTTCAGCATGCGCGAGGCATTAGCCCATCGCAGCATTCCTGTGAACTCAGGAACCGGGTTCGCCCCCGAACCGCCCGCGGATGCGCGCAGCGAGGCGGTCGCGGAGATCGCGGTAGGCGGCGAGAATCTGCTCGCGCGATCCCTCGATCGTCGTCGGGTCGGGCATCGGCCAGTATTCCACTTCGATCGGCTGAGTCCGCGTCAGCTCGATCGCTCGGTGTTGCGCCTGCGGCGACAGCGTGATGGCAAGGTCGAAATCGAGGTCGGGCAACTCTTCGAGCGCGGTCGGGCGGTGATCGCCTAGCCCGAGCCCGATCTCGGCCAGCACCGCATCGACGAACGGATCGCGCTCGCCCGGCAGTACGCCGGCGGAGGCAGTGTGGAAACGCCCGGGGAAGATGCTCTCCGTGAGCGCGCGCGCCATCGGCGAGCGTACGGCATTGCGTCCGCACAGGAAGATCGCCGACTGTACCTTGCCCTCGCCCAAGGCTCAGCCGCGCCAGTGGAGCACGCAGATCAGCGTGAACAGCCGCCGTGCCGTATCGAGGTCCAGCTCGACCTTGCCGTTCAACCGCTGCCGCAGGATTTCCGAGCCCTCGTTGTGCAGGGCGCGCCGGCCCATGTCGATGGCTTCGATCCGGCTCGGCGAGGCGACGCGGATCGCCTGGTGATAGCTGTCGCAGATCAGGTGGTAGTCCTTCACGATCCTGGCGAACGGCGTGAGCGAGAGCGCGTGCGTGATCAGCTGTTTGCCGCCGCCGTCGCGGATGTCGAAGACGAGCCGCCGGTCGGCGAGCGAAAGGACCAGCCGGTATGGTCCGGGGTGGTCCGAGAGCACGAAACGATTCTCTTCGATCAGGTCGTAGATCGCGACCGTCCGCTCGTGCTCGATGTCGGGCGAGGCGCGTCCGATCGACGCGTCGTCGAGGGTGACGGCGACGAGGCGACTCTGCCGGTCGCTCACGGGTCGCCCCTCTAGAGGTTCAGGCGGACCGCGAGCGAGCGCGCATGCGCGTCGAGGCCCTCGGCCTCGGCGAGCGCGATCGCCGGCCTGGCGAGCTGTCGGAGCTGGTCCGGCCCGAGCTTCAGGATCGAAGTGCGTTTCATGAAGTCGAACACGGAGAGGCCGGAGGAAAAACGCGCCGAGCGCGCCGTCGGCAGGACATGATTGGGTCCGCCCACGTAATCGCCGATGACTTCCGGCGTGTGGCGGCCGAGGAAGACCGCCCCGGCGTTCCGCACGCGGACAAGCAGCTTTTCAGGCTCGGCGACCGCGAGCTCGAGATGCTCCGGCGCGATGCGGTTCGCGAGCTCGATGGCGCCTGCGAGCGAGCGGACCGTGATGATCGCGCCGTGGTCACGCCAGCTCGCCGCGGCGATTTCGCCGCGGGGCAATGCCTTGAGCTGCCGCTCGATGGCGTCCGCCACGCGGCCGGCGAGCGCCGCCGAATCGGTGACGAGGATCGACTGCGCCGCTTCGTCGTGCTCCGCCTGCGCCAGAAGATCGGCGGCGATCCATTCCGGGTCGTTCTCGGCATCGGCGACGACGAGCACTTCCGACGGACCGGCGATCATGTCGATGCCGACCACGCCGAAAACGAGCCGTTTTGCAGCGGCGACGAAGTCCCGGCCCGGCCCGACGACCTTGGCGACGGGCGCGATCGTCTCCGTGCCGTAGGCGAGCGCCGCAATCGCCTGCGCGCCGCCGATCCGGTAGATTTCGTCCACTCCCGCCATTTGCGCGGCGGCGAGCACCAGCGGGTTGGTCTTTCCGTCCGGCGTCGGCGTCGCCATCACGATGCGCTCGACGCCGGCGATCCTCGCCGGCAGCGCGTTCATGAGCACCGAGCTTGGATAGGCTGCGGTGCCGCCCGGCACGTAGATGCCGACCGCTTCGATCGCCGTCCATCGCGTGCCGAGCTCGACGCCCTCCGCGTCGGTATAACGATCGTCCTGAGGGAGCTGTCGGCGGTGGTAGGATTCTATGCGGTCGCGGGCGACGGCGAGCGCGTCGCGCTGCTCAGCCGAAATCTCGCCGGCCGCGGCACCGATCTCCTCAGCGGGGATTCTGAGCGTTTCAGGCGTCAGGGCCAGCCGGTCGAATTTCTTGGTGTAGTCGATGAGGGCGGCGTCGCCCCGCGTGCGCACGTCCTCCACAATGCTCCGCGCCGCCGCCTCGACCTCCTCCGCGACCTCGCGCTTGCCCGCGAGGAGCGCCGCGAAGCGCGCCTCGAAATCCGCGTCGGCCGTGCTGAGCCGTATCGCCATCGCGGCTACGTCAGGATGTGCCGTGGCGCGTGCGGAGCCGACCAGGCTGGTCCTAGATCGGTGAGCTGCGCTTCGACACACTCGACGGCGAGACGGATCGCGCCGCCCCCGGCGAATTCGAGCACGATCTCTCCCGACGGCTCGTCCTCCGGCTCGAAGTGCACCGCGAGGAGGCTCAGCACCTGCCCCGCTGCGCTCCGGTCGATGCCGGAAGACTTCACCCTGTTGACGCGGGCGAAATAGAGGGCGGCGCGGCGTCGCTGATGTTCGCGCCCGCGACGCTGGCGCTTCGCGGTCTCCTCCCAGGCGAAGCGGTTCATCGCGATCACGAAGCGCTTTTCCTTCGGCAGCCAGCTGATGTCCTCGACCTTGAGAACGGCGTCCTGCGTATGCGCGGAGACCACGGCAAGGTCCTCCGCGTCGAGCGCGATCAGGCGAAGGCGGTCGTCGTCCGGCATGGCTGGTCGAGCATCGTTCCTGAGCCGCCGACGTGGTAGGGCGTCGCCCGGGGAAGGGCAAGGCTCGCGCGGCGATCAGCCCCGCAGGCGCTCGATCTCCGCGCCACAGTCGGAGAGTTTTTGCTCCAGCCGCTCGAAACCGCGGTCGAGGTGATAGACGCGGTTGACCGTCGTCTCGCCTTCCGCCGCGAGCCCGGCAATGACGAGCGAGACGGACGCGCGGAGGTCGGTCGCCATGACCTGCGCTCCCTTCAGCCGTTCGACCCCATGCACGGTCGCCTGCTGCCCGTCGAGGTGGATGTCCGCCCCGAGGCGCGCCAGCTCCTGCACGTGCATGAAGCGGTTCTCGAAGATCGTCTCGCGGATGTGCGACGTGCCTTCCGCTCGCGTCATCAGCGCCATGAACTGCGCTTGCAGGTCGGTCGGGAAACCGGGGAAGGGTTCCGTCGTGACGTTCACCGGCTGAAAGCCCGCGCCGTTCCTCGAGACGCGGATGCCGGCGTTGGTTTCGCTGACGTCTACGCCCGCCGCCCGGATCACGTCGAGCGCGCTTTGCAGGAGTCCGGGCTCGGCGCGCTCGAGCAACACGTCGCCGCCCGCTGCCGCGACCGCCATCGCGTAGGTCCCGGTCTCGATGCGGTCGGGCAGGACGCGGTGCGTTGCGCCGTGCAGCGCATCGACGCCTGAAACATGAATAGTGGCCGTGCCCGCACCCTCGATCTTCGCGCCCATCTTCACCAGGCACTCAGCGAGACTGCGCACCTCGGGCTCGGAGGCGGCGTTCTCAATCACGGTCTCGCCCTTCGCGAGCGTCGCCGCCATCATGATCGTGTGCGTCGCGCCGACGGAGACGTGCGGGAAACGCACGCGCGCTCCGACGAGACCCCCCCGCGCCTTTGCCACGACATAGCCGCCCTCGATGTCGAGCTGGGCGCCGAGCGCCTGCAGCCCGCTCAGGAAGAAGTCGACCGGCCGTGTGCCGATGGCGCATCCGCCCGGGAGGGAGACACGCGCTTCGTGCATGCGGGCGATCAGCGGTCCGATCACCCAAAAACTCGCGCGCATGCGCGAGACAAGATCGTAGGGGGCGGTCGTATCGACGATGTTCTCGGCCGAGAGCGTCAGCTTCTCGCCGCCGTTGGGAGCGTCGCCGGCGCGCTTGCCGCTCACCATGTAGTCGACGCCGTGATTGGCGAGAATGCGCTTCAGGAGCGCGACGTCGGCCAGTTCCGGGACATTCTCCAGCGTCAGCCTGCGGTCGGTCAAAAGGCTCGCGATCATCAGCGGCAGCGCCGCGTTCTTGGCGCCGGAGATGGGGATGGAGCCGTTGAGCCGCCTGCCGCCTACGATTCTGATTCGGTCCATCGACCGGACTCCTTCGCACCCGTCTTCCGGCCGCCGCCGGCATTCGCGTCTGTCGCCGCCGAGCGTTTCCGCTGCTGCGCCTTACGGCGCTTCAGGTTCTCTCGGAGCGCCTCGGCCAACCGCTTCCTCTGGCCGGATTTCTCGCCGCTCCGCCCGCTCTCGCCGGTCATTCCGGGCTCACTAGCGGAGGCTCGGGGCGCATCAAAGGCGCGGGCCCGAAGGCCGCGCTTTTTCCCCGCCCGTGACCGGAAAGGCACACGCCCCATTCAACCGCCACACGCTTCGATAGAGAAATTGCTTGCAAATCGAACGAAAGCGGGAATTCTTAACAAATCGTGAAACGCAAGCGCTGGGGGTAGCTTGCGAGCTTCCGCGCAACGCCAAGCATCAAGCTCGAATCTCACACAGCTGGCGGCCGGATATCCCGCCGCGCCGCCCGTCGGCGATTCGCGGCCGGTGGACCGGCATCCCGCCGCCGCGCCGCTCCCGCCGGATATCGATTTCCTCGCGTGGCAAGGCGTGCCGGAGGAGTGGCTGCGCCAGGCTGTCCGCCTTTCGGCGAGCCGCAGCACGGCGGCGAGCCAAGAGCTTCTCGCGATGGGCTTCGACCGCGAGCGCTATTTCTCGCTGCTCGCCGCCGACCTCGGCATCGCCTTCGTCGACCGCCTCGACGGTACCGAAATCGTGGCGGATGCCGGCCTGCTTGCCACCGACGCAGTGCGGCTCGCGGCGTGTGTTCTCGTGCGGTTCGGCGCACGGAGCCTGCTCGTGGTCGCCCCACAGCACGACGAGCTGGAGCTGCTCCGGCGGCATCTCGCCGACACTCCGCGTCTTGCCGCCCGTCTCAGGATCGCGACACCCGAAACGATCCGCGCCTTCATCGTGGCGAACCGCCATGCGGCACTGACGCACTACGCGGTCAATCGGCTGGCGCGGGTGCTGCCGCCGCTCTCCGCGCAAAGCCTTAGAGAGGCGAGGGGAGCGAGAGGAGCGACCGCGCTCGTTGCTGCGGTGCTGGCGCTTGCCGTGCTCGCGCCGATCGCCACCCTGAAGGCGCTTGCTCTTCTCGGCACGGCCTTCTTCTTCAACTGCAGTTTTTGGAAGCTCGCGGCCGCGTTCCGCCGGGCGCGGCCGATGCGCGTCGAGCCGGTCTCCGACCGGTCGCTCCCCACCTATACGGTGCTCGTTCCGCTATACCGCGAAGCGGAAGTCGCGGCCGACCTCGTTCGCCACATGCGGCGCATCGACTATCCCCAATCGAAGCTGCAGGTGCTCCTGATTGTCGAGGCCGACGACCTTGAAACGCGCGCGGCGCTGGAGCGCCACGCCGTTTCGCCGCCGTTCGAGGTGGTGGTCGTGCCGCCCGGCGAGCCGCGCACCAAACCGAAGGCGCTGACCTACGCGCTCGCCTTCGCACGTGGCGACTTCGTCGTCGTGTATGACGCGGAGGACCGGCCGGAACCCGACCAGCTCCGAAAGGCCGCCGCGGCGTTCCGCGAGCGGCCCGGCCTCGGCTGCGTGCAGGCGCGGCTCGCTCCCGACAATCGCGGCAGCTGGTTCGCGCGCATGTTCACGCTCGAATACGCTGCGAACTTCGAGGTGCTCTTGCCGGCGCTTGCCGATTGGGGTGCGCCGCTGCCGCTCGGCGGCACATCGAACCATTTTCCCGGCCTTATGTAGGAAACGCAAGTCGGGAAATAGCGGGAATTTCCGGGATTTAGCGGGAAAACGGCGGCTAAAGGGAGTCGGGTCATTTCGGGCGTTTGAGATCGCGGACGCGCCCGAAGTGGTACCCGACTGCCGCCCCCACGATTCCAAGCACGACGGCTGCGGGAATGCCGAACGCGTCCCCCATGGCGGCTACGCCGACGCGTCCGATCAAGAGACCGATAACGACTCCAATGATTAGGCCGGCGAGGGCGAACGTCAGCGCTTGTCTAGCCAATTGCGAGCCTCCCATTCGCGCTACTGCCGCGCGTGAATCCTTCCTTAACCCGTTCCGGGCGACTCTGAGGAGTCGGCTCGGATTCCGGGGGGGAGTTCGCCCATGAACAAGCTCTTTTTCGGCGACAACCTTGCGGTGCTTCGCGATTACGTCGCGCCCGAGTCCGTCGACCTCATCTACTTGGACCCGCCCTTCAATTCGAACGTAGATTTCAATGTACTCTACGAGACGCCTGAGAACATGCGCGAGACAGCTCAACGCTCAGCTTTTGAAGACACATGGCGATGGGAGGACGATGCACAGGATACCTACATGGATTTGGTTGCCCGAGGCGGGCGCATAGGCCCGCTGATTGAAGGTTTGCGGCAATCCCTCGGACGCTCTGGTCTAGCCGCGTACGTCATGATGATGGCGATCAGAATCGTGATGCTGCACAAGGTTCTGCGGCCGACCGGCTCTCTATATTTGCACTGTGATCCGACTGCCAGTCACTACATAAAGCTCTTGCTTGATGCGCTCTTTGAGCCGCAGAATTTCAGGAGTGAAATCGTTTGGCGCCGCAGCTCGTCGCACAACAAACTCACCAGACAGTACGGGCCGATTCACGACACCATCTTCTTTTACGCAAAGGGGACGAATGCAACATTCCATCCCGGGGTCACACCACACAACAGGTCTTACATCGGGAAAGCGTTTCGGCACGAAGACGAAGATGGTTTGTACCGCCAGAATGAGATAACAGGCTCAGGGGTCCGCACGGGTGACAGCGGAGCACCGTGGAGAGGCTACGACCCCACGGAAAAAGGAAGGCACTGGGCCATCCCCAAGAGTTTGCGTCATCTTCTGCCGGCTGACGGCAAGGGGATGAAGACTTGGGAAATGCTGGACGCCTTAAATGAGGCGGGGGTCATTCTGATCTCGCCGTCCGGGCGACCGACCTACAAGCAGCGCTTGTCGCGTGGCGTTCCCTATCAGGACATTTGGGCTTACCAGCCGGGCACCGAGGGTGTGTTGGTCGGTAACGACCACTGCATAGATCAGGATGTGAAGTGGCTGGACGCAGACTCTGAGCGAATAGGCTATCCCACGCAGAAGCCCCTTGGACTACTGAACCGCATCATCAACACGTCATCGAATCCCGGCGACGTGATTTTAGATCCCTTCTGTGGATGTGGAACCACGGTCGAGTCAGCACAGCGCCTTGGTCGGCAATGGGTTGGCATCGATGTCTCATACTATTCCGTGCGGTTGATTGAGCGGCGAATGAAATCCCGATTTGGCGGCGACTACGCTGTTCCAATAGACGGTATTCCGGCCGATTATGCGGGAGCCGAAGGGCTTGCCCAACGCGATAAGTACGGTTTTGAGCAATGGGTGGTCGGCGAGCTTGGTTGCCAACTTTGGAATGCCGGAAAGAAAGGCGCGGACGGCGGGATAGATGGCGAGATGCGCTTCTACGGAGGGCCTGATCGCATTGGAAAGCTGCTTGTTCAAGTGAAAGGCGGGCGGCGATCGACACCTGCCCAAGTGCGTGAGTTTCGAGCGGTAATGGACAGCAACAAAGCGGATATGGGGATTTTCTTTTGCCTCGGCGAGACTACCGTGGAAATGCGTCGAGAAGCAGCCGATGCACGAACATTCACGCTGGGGAGTACTTCCGTGC